>CAYSLA010000059.1:0-9380 GCA_964431685.1 uncultured bacterium
CTAGACGGATTCATCACAGCCTCATTATACCCCATTCCACGGCACAATCACGACTTGACTCGTGCCTTTCTGGCAAGCGGGGCGACGCCCTGCAATTGACAGGTCACGGTTGTCTGCGTACAATCAGTCCAGGCATAATAGAAGCCGGAACATTCACTGTGCTGTTTCTGCAGATCCGCCGAGGAGGCATCAACTTGTTGGGATTCGACTATCCTCTTCTCTTCGAACCTGTCGCCGTGCCCAGACCCTGGGGTGCAGGCAGGCTCTGCAAGCTCTACGACCGGGCCTGCGCGGATGCCGATCAGCCGATCGGCGAGTCCTGGGATGTGAGCACCTGGCCTACGGATCCCGGCGATCCAAACCTTGCCACCGTTAGCAGGATAGTCAATGGCCCGCTGGCCGGAACCCGCCTTGATCTTGTGACCGAGGTGCCAGTGGTTGTGAAAGTCTTGGACGCGGCGGAGAAGCTCTCGGTGCAGACGCACCCAGTCACAGCAAATGGGCACAAGGATGAAATGTGGTATATCCTCCACGCCGAACCGGACGCTTACCTGTACTGCGGGCTGAAGGAAGGGGTGGACAAGAATGAGTTCTGCGAGGTCATCAGATCAGGCAATCCCGACGAGGCAGCCGTGCTTGATATGCTGGTGCGGGCAGATGGCCTGAATGCTGGCGACTACTTCAACGTGCCCAGCGGGACGGTGCACGCGGTGGGACCGGGTGTTGTGGCATTTGAGGTAAGCGAACGCACCCAGGTGACCTATCGGTTGTTCGACTATAACCGTGGCCGCGCCATCCACGTGAAAGAGGGCTGTGAAGCGGTTCTGGCATCCAGAGAGCAGACTCCGTCTCTGTACCACGGCCTGATGATATCAGCCGCGGAAACAGAAGAAGTGATCAGCAGGTTCCCGACGTTTTGTGTCGTAAAGCTGACAGGAGACAAGATTTTCATCGCCGGTGCCCGCCACAAGAATCTGATAACCGCCACAGCGGGCGACTGCCGGATTTCCGGGCACACATTCGAGTGGACCATAACCCTGAAGCAATCATACACGTGTCTGGTTCCGGTCGCGTATGAAGGTTACACTATCGACACCCAGGGCAGCGGCGAGGTGCTCATTACGCCGCTGTGTGACTAACTGCCAACCACGCTGTGCTTCGGGACGTTTGTCCCGAAGCGTTCCGAGCTAGACTTCGGGGCACTCGCCCGCGAAGTATCGTATGGTTTGGCTATGCTTCGTGGACGTTTGTCCCGAAGCGTTCCGAGCTGGACTTCGGGGCACTTGCCCGCGAAGTATCCTATGGTTTGGCTATGCTTCGTGGACGTTTGTCCCGAAGCGTTTCGTAAGAGGTAAATGCAATATGCTCGAACAAGTATTCACACCCAAGAGGACATTCGTGACGGGAGGGTCAGGCTTTCTGGGGATCAACCTCGTACGCCTTCTGCTCGCCAAAGGCTGTGAGGTGGTCTCCTACGACCTCGCGCCCTTTGACTACCCCGAACGCGGCCGGATTACCGAGGTCACCGGAGACATCCGGGATCGCGAGAAGCTGCAATCTGCGATGGCAGGCTGCGACAGCGTGGTTCACTGCGCGGCCGCTCTGCCCCTCTACAGCGAGCAGGATATATTCTCCACCGACATCGACGGCACCAGAAACGTAATGGACGCGGCGGTGGCGCACGGGATAGAACGGGTCGTTCACATCTCATCAACCGCCGTCTACGGAGTGCCCGAT
Source organism: uncultured bacterium (assembly GCA_964431685.1). Taxonomy (GTDB): domain Bacteria; phylum Armatimonadota; class UBA5829; order UBA5829; family UBA5829; genus CAYSLA01. Next base: position 1,738 of record CAYSLA010000059.1, read on the forward strand.
CACCATCCGCTATACGAGACTGACGAGATGATCGGGGTCGGACCCTACGGCGAAGCCAAGATCAAGGCGGAGGAAGTGTGCGCGAGCTACAGGGACCAAGGCGTGTGTGTCGCGATCATAAGGCCGAAGTCATTCATAGGCCCGGAACGGCTGGGTGTTTTTGCGCTCTTCTATGATTGGGCAAAGGATGGAAAAGGCTTTCCTATGCTTGGCAACGGCAAGAACCGTTACCAGTTGCTGGACGTGGAGGACCTGTGCGACTCTATCTGGCTTTGTCTCACAGGGCCAGCAGACAAGGTGAACGACGTGTTCAACATCGGCGCAAAGGAGTTCGCCACCATGCGCGAAGACTTCCAGGCCGTGCTGGACTCCGCCGGATTCGGCAAGAAGATAAAGTGCTTCCCGGCGGGGCCGGTAGTCGCCGTGCTCAAGCTGCTGGAAAAGCTCAAGCTCTCGCCGCTCTACAAGTGGGTGTACGAAACCGCCTCGACTGACTCTTTCGTCTCGATAGAAAAGGCGGAACAGATTCTTGGATACGCGCCAAAGTACTCCAACCAGGACGCGCTGATCCGCAACTACAAGTGGTATCTGGACAATCTGGAGAACTTCAAGAACGCTACTGGCATCTCCCATCGCGTTCCGTGGAGCCAGGGCATTCTGAAGCTGTTCAAGGCGTTCTTCTAGCGAGCATTGCGAGCCGATGGGGCGGGATTTCGCTGATGGGACGGGATTTCAAATCCCGTCCCATCGCGGCCGTCCCATCAGGGATCAGGCATGTCATTTCGAAGCAACGCGAGGAATCTATGACCGCACGACAATGGTCGCGGGGTAGTGCGAGCCGGACAGTGGAACGGTGTGTATCCTGAGCCGCTTTCTTTCTCCCGGCGCCAGAGTCCAGTACTTCAGGGGCACTTCTCGTGGCGGCTTTGCGTTCTTGGTAGTAATCATCTCCCCATTGATCATGAAGACCCCTGACGCGATGCCCGCCGCAGGATCGAAGTAGACACCTACTTTCTGGCGCTGATCGGTGGGATTGGTGACCGTGACGTTAAGGCGATAGTTGACGCCGTAGTTGCCAAGTAGTTTGTCCTCGTTTTTGCCGGATCCTATCGCGTAACGGCCGATAGGAATGAACGCCCACCGGCTCCCCACCGAGTAGCTGGCCTCCAATTCCTTGGACGGGACAGGAAAAGCCTGCGAGGAAAACACTGTCACAGGCGACTGCGGTGCAGTGATTGTTGCGCCCGAGGCTATGTCCAGGACTCCGGGAGGAAGAGCGCTTACTCTGAGGACTGCAGGCTCACCACTGAGCTGGTGTATCTCCATCAAGCCGCTGGCCGTCTCATCGTGCGCGAGCCGGTCCGAAACCAGCAGAAGCCTGGTGTTTGCGGGCACGTTCTCGATAATGCTGACGTTGTCATGCAGGTTCTGAAGAAACAGAGCGCCTGCTTTGTAGCCAACCAGTATGGTATCTCTCATTGGTGGCGCGGTGCCCCTGAATACTCGGAAAGACGCAGGTGTCGCACTTTGATTAATCAACTCGACAACAAACCGCACCGCTGTGCCGAGTGCATTCTGATGATGATATAGAACTCTTGCGGATTCATCCTGCCGGGTCTGCCCGGTGAATAGCTCCTGGTATCTCTCCATCCGCTCTGGTGCATTGCTGAAGAGCAGCGTGGCCGGTTCCTGGTAGGTCATTGGTATGTTGGCTATGCGCACATCGGTGGTTCCCGCGACCGGAATGTAGCCCTCTCCCGATATCCGATAGTTCACTTTCACGACCCGGCTCAGGTGCGACGCCAGGGGCATCTGGGCGCCCGTCATAGATACCACCTCAACCGCTGCACCCGGCTCACAGACCGCACCGCGCAGAACGGCCTGCTTGGCTCCATACGAAACCAGCGTCTGGGGGCACGGTACCCCGGTGACCTGGACTTCAGGCAGTGCCGGGACAACCCCGGCGTACTTGCGAACCTCCACCCTGAGAACGGCCGACTCGCCTTCGCTTATGATTGTCACATCGGTGAGGCCGGCAGAAAGACCCGAGACGAGGACCAGCCTTCCCTCAGAGGCCACAGTGGCTCTGGCAACCGATTCATCCGCCACCTCCGTGGTAATGGGACCGGTGGCCGCACCTCCGACGCGAACCGCCCGGCTCTCTCCCAGCGGCACCACAAGCTGTGACTGACTCAGCGCGACCGGAGGCATCAAGAGCAGGCTTCGTAAGTTGGAAGCCCAGGATCTTGCCGCGGTCAAAGCGTCTCCGCCCACGGCGCGCCCTTCCGCAGCCGTGGCGACGCAGATAAGTTGGGTGCCGGCGTTCAACTTGGCCAGTTTCCGGTCACCCGTAACGTTTATTGATCGGGGGTCTCCGCCTTTCTGCACAAAGGCGGCCAATCGCTCCGCCGTTATCTGTGCACGCTGCTCGGGGCGCAGAGTCCCGTTGCCAGTTCGGAACCGTATGGCGGCTTGTCCGTTGACAGTGACGGTCCCGATTCCGCCCGAAAGGTCAACCCCAATCTTGGGAAGAACTTGCGCGTAAGTCGCGCAGCACGCCAACATCAGAGCCAGCGAAAGCATGGCCACAGCTTTTCTAGGGTTTATAATCATACAGACAATGCCCTTTACGCTAATCAATCTGGCGGCCCGAAAATCAAGTTCAGGGTGGGTGTATCGGGTCCTGAATCAAGTTCAGGATTGTTCCCGATACCTACGCACGTCGGCAAATTGGGTGTATCGGGAATCCTGTTCCCGATACCTGCCTACGTCGGCAGTTTGCGGGAACAAGTTGCCCGAAACACCAATTCCCTTGCACTGATCACTTAGACGACGTTCGCAAGCCAGTGTTCACAAATGACTCGCAAACGCGTCTCCAGACCAACAATGCCCTCTAAGGAACACCTCTCCCTCCCCCTCCGTTTCGGAGGGGGTTAGGGGGAGGTTAGTGAAGCAGACTTCTGTCCAGTTCTTCCGTGTATGTGCCAAACCTCACCTCTGGAAGAGCCAGATTTCGTGTCGGCACGCGATAGAGGCGAGCAATCGCGACTTCAGCAGTCTTACCCCTGCCTGTCGCCGTCAGGGTGGCCCGATCGCCTTTGTTCATCCAGGATTCCAGCATCCACCCTCGGCCTTCTCCCCTGAAAACGGCCGCAATCGGCTCAGTCTTCCCCGGGCTCGCCACGTTCGAGGCGTATCGAACTATTTCCCCATCCCACGGAGCGGTTGCCTGGCTGCCGAGGTCATTTTCATTGGAGAGTATCAGTGTGTGAGCCGTCAGGTCACACCCCGCGAACGAGATTTGAAACTCCTTTGCCGGCTCAGTTGATTTTGCCCAGCTCTGCAGCACCAGACTGCCGTCTGCGGCTACGTGCCACTTGACCAGCCACTTGATGGCGTTCATCCAGGTGTATGTCACGCTCAGCACCCTGTCCGACTTTGTCTGTTCCACCGCGAAAGCCTTCAGGTTCACACTCGTGTTTCCGAAAAGAGGAACCTTCGGGCTGATGGTGGAAGGATCGATGGAAATCAGGGTCTTGCCGGAGGTCTTGTCCACCAGTTTGTAGAGCATTCCCCCCTGAAATCGCGCCGATAGCCTTGGGCTGGACAACTCCGTATCGAAAGAACTATCGGTCCACACCCGCCTCTGCGTTTCATCGCCCGCGGAGCCTGTCGCCAGAAACGCGGACAATGCTGCGGCCAACAGTGCCGCACTCATTCCTTTGCGCATATCCACCCTCCGTATGCCGCGTCGCATCGCCAGCGCGGTCATTAGTCTATACTAGCATAGCAGGAACGTCCGCCCCGGTCAACGAACAATGAGAAAGAAGAGTCTCGGAGACTCCAACTTCTGCTCGCCTGCTGAGATATCCGAGCGGCTGAAAACGTGAGGGGACTATGATCGAGAAGGTGGTACTCATAGGCGCTGGAAGCGCCGTGTTCACGCGCGGGCTGGTGGCGGACCTGGCCCGCACGGACGCCGAGATAGAGCTTGTTCTCGTGGATATCGACGAACGCGCTCTGGCGGCAGTCGAGGCGTTGACCCGAAAGATGATAGCGGCGTGGAGTGCGAAGATCCGACTGAGCGCCCACTCTGACAGGCGCGACGCACTGACCGGCGCAAATATGATCGGGCTCTGTCACGGGGTATGGCATACGGGAGGCTTCCTCGCGGGTCATTTGGGTGTGGATGCGGCGAGGCTCACGTATTCGGCCGTTGGGATGAACCATCTGACCTGGTTCACAGACATCAGGATCGACGGAAAGGACGCGATGGGGTATTTGTGGGAGACCGCCGCGGAGAGAATGAACGGTGATTCGGATGATGTTTTCAGTTGGCAACTGCTGCATCTGTTCGGCGGATTCCCAGCGCCACTGGATCGTCACGTGACGGAGTTCTTTCCCCAGTTCTACGCGCAGGGCGGCTACAACGGCAAGACTCTTGGAGTAGACGCTTTCAGCTTCGAGGAATGCATCGCTCTCGGAGACCGCATATACAGTGAGATGGAGGAGGCGGCCTTTTCGGACGCTCCGCTCAGCGAAGAATACCTCAGCCGGCAGAGCGGCGAGCACGAACAGGTCACGGACATCATCGACAGCATCAGAACCAATGCCGGGCGTGTATATTCGGCAAATCTGCCGAACACTGGACAAGTTGCCAATCTCCCGGTCGATTCCATCGTCGAAAGCCCGTGCATCGCCGTCTCATCCGGACTCCATCCCATCACCCAGCCTCCATTACCGTCTGGGATGGCCGCCGTTCTCGCCACGCGGATGATGTGGGTTGAGCTTGCGGTGGAAGCCGCGCTGGAAGGAAGTCGTGACAAGTTTGTGCAGGCATTGGTGGTGGATGGCGCCGTAAGCTCTATTAGAATGGCCGAGGAGTTGGCCGACGAATTGTTGTTGGCACAGGCGCAGTACCTGCCGCAGTTCGCGCAGTACACATGCTCTGAAACCTGTCATTCCGAAACGCAGTGAGGAATCTCAGCGTGGCGGAGTAGATTCCTCGCGCTGCTCGGAATGACAGTACTGACGCAACATACAAATAGGCACACAGATGTTCAGCAGAGTTCTAACGGAAGACCAGATAACGAAGATACACGAATCGTCGCTTGCGATTCTGGAAGATGTGGGTGTGATCGTGCCTCACGAAGATATGCTCAGGCGTTTCGCGGACTCCGGGGCAAGGGTGGATTGGGACGGTCAGCGCGTGCGCATACCCGTTGATCTGGTCGAACGCTCAGTCAATCAGGCCGGCAAGCAGTTCACGCTGTATGGCAGGGACCTGTCGCGCACAGCCGCATTTGGCCAGGGCAAGCGCAACTACAACAGCATAGCTGGTGAGGCGTCCTGGGTCGACTGTGTGGGTGGGCAGAGGCGTTATGCAACTCTAAATGACGTGGCCGTGGCGTCGCGAGTCGGTGACGCGCTGGATGGGCTGACAATTGTTGGCGCGATGGCTGACCCGTACGAGATACCAGCGAGCTATCGATGCGTGGAAGTGATGGCTACGATGATCAAGAACACGCTCAAACCGATCACGTTCTGGTTCTACGACAGAGCATCGGCCGGGTATGCGGTTGACATGCAGATAGCGCTTCGAGGCAGTGTGGAAGCAGCAACGAAGTATCCCATCTGCTACCCGTTCCTTGAGCCGATAAGCCCGCTGAGGTTTCCGCACGACGGCATCGACCTGCTGTATGAAACCGCACGTATCAACGCTCCCGTCCCTATCGGCCCAATGGCGCAGACCGGTCTGTCCGCGCCCGGGACGCTCGCGGGCACAATGGTTGTGGAGAACGCGGAGATTCTTGCCGGGATTTGCATCACCCAGCTCATCCGGCGTGGGATGCCGGTGTGCTATGGAGGCATCTGCCACGCTTTTGATATGCGGACCACCCAGATGATATTCTCCGGCCCCGAACAAGGCATCTTTGGTGTTGCGATGACTCAGATGGGCAAGGGCTACGGGCTGCCGGTCTACATCAACGTCGGACTGACCGATTCCAAACGCCCGGACGCTCAGGCTGGTATGGAGGCGGGAATCACGCTTGCGATGGGCGCGGCCGCCGGGGCCGACATCTTTGGGCACCTGGGCATCAGCGGAGTCGACCAGGCGTCATCTCTGAGCATTCTCGTGCTGCAAAACGAGGTTATATCTTACGTCGAAAGTATGATGAGAGAGATCGACTTCAGCGACGAAGCGATCGGGCTCGACGTGATCAAGGCAGTTGGTCCAGGCGGATCGTTCATAGATACCGAGCACACGGCGGAGCATTTCCGCAAAGAGCTGTGGTTCCCGCACCTGCTGGACAGGAACTACTATCAGGCCTGGCTGGAGAGCGAGGCCGCCAGCATGGAGGAACGCTGCACTGATTGCGCGAATGATTTGATCAGCAGCCACGCCGTTGAGCCCCTGCCGCAGGATGTAGCCCGTGTGCTGGATGAGATAGTGGCGGAGGCGAAGGGAGAGTTGTGCGAGGACGGCGGAGCGTAACCTGGAAAGTGAGGGGCGAAATGGCAACAGAGGGTTATGATGACAGCAAGCTGTACCGCGTGAGGGTCCCGACATTGATAGTCGTGTACCAAGTGCTGGGTCTTGCTATGGCCATCGGCTTGGCCGCTCTGTTGGCTATGAGTCTGCTTACGATGTCTGCCAGAACTGCAGTACCGGGCAGACATCACGTATTCTTGTCGGCCTTGGTGTTTGTTGTCTTCTTAGTGGTCGCGATATTCGTGGCAATCGATATTGTGCGCAAGTTGTTGGAGATGAAGCGCAGCAGCATTCGCTTAGACTCTGACGATCTCACGTATACAGACTGGCGAAACCGGGCTCGAACAGTCCCGTGGTCTGCAGTTAAGTCGGTGCGCAAATGGAGGCTCGGGGGTCTTGAGTGGATCCCGCTCGCTGTCATCCAGTGCGACCAGGGGCCAATCAGGATGCCGTTCTGGCTGGAGTCCAGCGATGCCGCGATTAAAGAGGTAGTTCATCGCGCCGGGCTGGCGGTGTCCCACAAGAGTTGGTGGGTGACCACCTATGAGTCCAGGCCTCAATATGATATCGGTGACAAACTAACCGGGAGAATGAGCCAGTGAACGAACCAGAACTGAATGTGGATATCATAGACGAAGACAAGGTAACATCAGATATCGACGTGGCGATCAGGCGTCTGCTGTGCGAGTGCTTTCCGGCCGACGTTGACACGTTTTCTGTCACTCGCCACTGGAACGGGTGTGCGCCGGCTTACAGCGTCGTGTACACCAGTGGCGGGGTTGTGCTCGGCCACATTGGGGTTGTTCTGAGAGAGATACTGTGTGGCGGTGTGCCGATGACTGTGGCCGGGGTAGGGAATGTTGCGGCTTCTCCAGAGAAGCGCGGGACCGGCCTGTCACAACGGCTGGAGTCCGCCGCAATGCAGGAGGCACACAGAAGGCGTGTGAGCTTCGCCATATTGTTCTGTGTGCCCCAACTGGAACGCCTATATTCATCCATGGGCTGGACTACGCACGTCGCCAGTGTTGTACTGCAGGACGCCCAAGGGCGGCCGGCTGCCATCCCAGACAAGAACATCATGATGGTCAAGCAGTTGGGGCCTGAGCCGTTCCCGGCGGGAGATGTTGATCTGCAGGGGCGGGACTGGTGA
>CAYSLA010000059.1:9480-20186 GCA_964431685.1 uncultured bacterium
AGCTGCCAGTCTGTGGCCATTCTGTCGGCAGTGTGCAGATCGGTCCCACATACTCCGCAGGCCGCTATCTCAAGCAGTATCCGCCCGGGGCCCGGGTCGGATACCGGATTGTCCCGGACCTCAAAGAGCCAGGGTGATTTAACATAAGCTGAGCGATTGGGATGCATCTCTTATCCTATTGCCTCTCTACCGCCGTCAACTCTGATGGTTGAAGCGGTGATGTATTCGGACTCATCAAGCGCGAGGAAAAAGACCGCGTTAGCTATGTCCTTTGGTTCGCCCAAACGGGGCACCGGGTTCTCTTTGGCAAACGCCTCTCTGTGTTCGGGGACATCCCAGTGGAATGCGCCCATCTCTGTGTAGATGACGCCTGGGGCGACCGCGTTGACCGTAATCTTGTGCTTGCCAAGACCTTGTGCCATCGTAGCCATCATCATCTTGACACCAGACTTAGATGCAGCGTAGTCAACCTGGGCGGTACCCGCCCTGATGGTGGCAAGCGACGTGATGAAAATGATTCTGCCGCCCTTGCCCTGCGCGATCATCTGCCTGGCCGCCGATCTGCTGGTAAAGAACGCTCCATTGAGGTTTATATCAATGGTCTTTCGCCACGTGGCTTCGTCTATGTCCATGAACTCGACGAACGGGCAAACCCCTGCGTTCGCGACCACGACATCCAGCGATCCAAGCTCCTTGGCCGTCCTCGCGATCATCGCGTCAATCGACGCGCTGTCCACAACGTCGCAGTACATAGCGACAGCTTTGCTGCCAGTTTCGGCCTCGATACGGGCTGCCGACTCGCGCGCGTGCTCTTCGTTGATGTCGGAGATGACGACGGTAGCGCCTTCGGTCGCAAGCCTGTGTGCTATTCCATAGCCGATGCCTCGGGCCGACCCAGTTACGACGGCTACCTTGCCTTTGAGCGGTGTTGGGTTCATATTCGATTCCTCACTCAAATGCTGTTGTTGGGGATATTCCTATGTTTCGCGGACGTTTGTCCCGAAGCAGGTTGGGCTGGTCTTCGGGGCACGCGCCCACGAAGCATTCATCTGAGTCTTCTCCATCGCCCCGCATGTTTCCTTCTGCCGCGGTGTCCTTTCGACTCCGCCCAGGGACCGGGCTCGCGGTCACTGAGCGAAGTCGAAGTTCCGTGCAATCGGGCGTCTTGGGCTAGAACACAACCAACGCTGCAAACTCCGTCACTGCCCTTCATTTGACTCCAGCCGAGTCGATTTGATAGGGTATGTGAGTTTGCGAGCGTCGTCGGCTGGAAAGAGGCAGTCTCTTATGTTGTACGCCAGAAGTTCTTTAGCGGCAACGATGTCGGTCGTGGCAATGGCTGTGGGATTGTGTGCGGGCGCGTCCGTTGCTTCTATACTTTCCGACAGGCAAGTATCCGCACCGGCCTGTGCGGATCACTCTGACCCAAACGCGGCAGGCTCCCTTGCAGCCGCCATCGCCAGCATAGGTGGCAAGGCGGCTCAGATCACTCTGTTCGGTGACGGAATCTACGAAATCAAGAGCAGTATGACGGTTCCCAGGAATATCACTCTGCGTTTCGAGAACGGAGCCGTGCTGTCTGTGCCGGCAGGCATATCGCTTACGATTGACGGCGGGATCGAAGCCGGTATGCAGCAGATATTCTCGGGCGAGGGAACTGTGACGGGCAAGATCAAGGTTCCGTACACCTACCCGCAGTGGTTTGGCGCGGTCGGCGATGGCACTGCTGACGATACGCTGGCTGTTCAGCGCGCTATCGATCTGGCGTGTAGAAGCGGGGTGTTGTGCGTAAACCTGGCCAGCGGGAAGTACCGCATCACCAGGACACTCGACTGCACGAACACCCGAGCTCTCGGAACCATCTCACGAGACGGGCTGAGAATCTTCGGTTCTTCGTTCGTGGGCACTGCTCTCATCGGTGAGACCGGCGACGGCCGCGCGGTAATCGAGACCAGCGGCAGCCAGTGGCTCACTCTGCATGAGTTCATGATCACTACCGGCAGGAACAATCCTAGCACTGTGGGCCTGTTCACCGGCGTGCCCAAGATCCTGCCCCAGTCACAGAACCAGACCTATCATCTCTATATAGGCTTGGGCGACGACCCTGCGGCCAACGACGGGCAGGGCTCGATAGCTGTATGGAACTTCGGCGCCGAAGAGCATACCTACGACAGGATGTACATCCACGCGAATCGTCCGGTTGTACTCTCAGCTTACAACGGCTCGCAGGGGTTCACATACAAGAACTCGTACGTCGAGCTGCTGGAGGTCCATTCTCTGGGTGTGACGACGTTCACGGGCGAGTGCTTCCTTGCCTGCCTGAACAAACGGTTTCCCGCGGTGACGACCGTTGATATCAACTCATTACATATGCAAAACACCTACATTGGCGTGACTTTCGGCGCAGAAGGCAAGAACACCTGTGCGTTTGATGTTCGCGGGGTTCTGGATGGCTTCACCTATGCCGGGACCATTGAAGGCTATGCCGGTTTCGCCAGAGTTGGCGGCAGTATCACCGGAGCCAATGTGACAGCGACGTTCGGCGGCTTGATCGATCCAACTGAGGCTGTACTTGTGATGGGTGACGCTGGCAGGATAGTCAACTCCGACATGAAGTTCCAGCATAACGAACAAGGCAAGCGCCCTATGTTCAGGCAGGAGAATCCGGAATCTAAGGCAAACGCACTGCTGAACACTACAATCAAGTCAAACCAGAGCCCTGAGTGGACAACGATGTCCGAGACAATGAAATCCAACTCGGTCAACTCTGAGGTGCTGGCAGCTCCGCGTTGATCTCTGGCGGTAACTGACCGACCTGGAGCCGTTCTTCGACAACGGAAATGGGGTTTGAATATGACACACGCGACACCCGAAAGACGATGCTCCTCAACGGTATATGAGGACGAAAACGCGTTTATGCAGGGTTGGCTGGCCGACATGCTTGACCACAAGAGGGCCGTCTTCTCTTTCCAGTTTGACGGCCGATCGTCGGAGGAGATTCTGGCGTCCCCGCCTTCTGAGCATACAACGGGTGACTGGGTTGATGGTGTTCGCCTCCATACTCTGATCTGGCGAGATGAGGCGACCGGACTGGTCTGCACACTCGAAGTCACCGAGTATCGTGACTTCCCCGCAGTGGAATGGCTCGTCCGGTTCCGCAACGATGGCACAACTGATACGCCGGTTCTCTCGGATGTTCAAGCGGCCGACCTGTGCTGGAAAGGCTCTGGGCCCGGGTCTCCCATCCTGCACCGGGCACGAGGCTCAGACGAGCGCCCGGACGACTTCCAGTACATGAGCGAGGAAATGTGGGGGCTTCGCTCCACAGGCCGCACCGTCCGCATGACATCCGGCATCGGAGAAACGTGTATGGCTCAGAACCGAGACGGCCGATCCTCCGTTGAATGGCTCCCGTTCTTCAACCTTCAGACCGGTGAAGACGGGCTGGTCGTGGCCATAGGCTGGTCTGGGCAATGGGCCGCCGAGTTTGTTCACGATGGGCAGCAGAACGTGCGCGTCACGGCAGGAATGGAGTACACGAACTTCAAACTGCATCCTGGCGAGAGCGTTCGCACGCCGAGGATCGTGCTCCTTTACTGGCGTGGCGAGCCCATCCACGGTCACAATATGCTTCGACAGTTTATACTGCGGCACCACACGCCCCAGCAGGATGGCAAGCCAATTCAAGCTCCGATATGCAATGGCTCCTGGGGCGGCACTAATACCGAGGGCCACTTGGAACTGATCAACACGATCGCGGAGCACGGTCTCGCTTATGACTACTATTGGATCGACGCGGGCTGGTATGGCACGTCAACCGAGCCGTGCCCCGATGTGTTCCACGGCGAGTGGTGGAGAGTAGGCGACTGGCGCGTCAACAGGAACTACCACCCGGAAGGATTGCGACCGATCAGCGACGCCATACACCGGGCGGGAATGAAGTTTCTTCTCTGGATCGAACCCTTGCGAGCGAACATGGGCACGCCCGTGACGGTGGAGCACCCCGACTGGTTCCTGACCCTTACCGGCGCACCCGCTGAGCCTGACGAAAGCCTTCTGCTCGACCTGGGCAATCCGGAAGCCAGGCAGTGGGCAACCGAAACGGTTTCATCTCTGATAGCCGAAAATGGAATCGACTGCTATCGCGAGGATTTCAACTTCTTCGGCAGCGGGCAGGCATTCATAGCCAGGGACACGACGGATCGGACGGGCATCACGGAGATTCGGTTCGTAGAGGGGCTGTACGCTTTCTGGGATGAGTTGCGCAGGCGGCATCCGAACCTGCTGATCGACAACTGCGCCAGCGGGGGCCGCCGAATCGACCTTGAGACCATAAGCCGCAGCATCGCTCTGTGGCGTACGGACTACAACTGCTTCCCAGACATCAACCCCGACGCATTTCAGGTTCATTCTTGCGGGCTGGCGTATTGGGTGCCTCTGAACGCCATCAGCCCGGCCGCCAGGATAGGCGACACATACCGGCTTCGCTCAGCTCTGTCAGCGGGACTCGTGTTTTCACTGGAAGAATTCGGCATGTCTGCCGTTCCCTCAGACGAGGCGAGTGCGTGGGCCTGGGTTCGCAAGATGATGGACGAGTACCGCCGAGCACGACCATACTGGTACGGAGATTTCTATCCACTGATGTCGTGCTCGCTTGCGCCGGATACCTGGATGGCCTGGCAACTGCACCGCTCTGACCTGGACGAAGGTGTTGTGCTCGCGTTCCGGCGGCCCGAGAGCCCGTTGGAAACGGCGTCATTCGATCTGCGTGGTCTGGGCACCGGTGCCGAGTACGACTTCGAGGACGCTGATTCGGGGGCTCAATGGCGTGCCTCGGCAGGCCAGTTGGCGAAACCTGGACTTCAGATCACCATCCCGGAGCGCCGACAGTCACGGATGCTGTTCTACAAACGTATTACGGCGGGTTGAGTTCAGAAGCCCACCGCCAGGCCACCCAAGCGGCACGATGTGCTGCTAACGATCATAGCATCTCAAACCAATGCTTGATCTTCAGCGCCATGAGTTGCCGCCGTAAGTGAAGGAAATCGTCGTAAGGGGGAATCACTCCGTCGAGCAAGGATTCTGGGAGGCAGTGCATCCGCAGGTTTGCCTTCATATCAACGATATCTGTAATGCCCCCATACTTGATCGGGCCGCCGGCGCACTGTTCCGCCAACTCGCGGAAGTATTCCTGTGGGGCCTTGCCGCCTATCGCAATGTTGATCTCGCTCTGCGCCAAAGCGAAATTCGCAATCTGGTTGTAGCGTCCACGTGGCAGGCCCTGGACCTTAAGGTACTTCTTGGGAAAAAGGTGATGCACGTCGCTTCGGTTCAGCAGTAGGTCCGTCACGCAGATATCGCGAGAGAGGAAGCCTTTGTCGCCGAGTTTTACCTGCGCTGCTTGATAAGCGCAGAAATATGGGCTCTGGCCCGAAGAGGTGTCCATGAGTTGCGGCAGCATCCCGGTCCAGAAACTACTCGGAAGCTCGCTCTCCAGCACCGCCTGAGCGTACACGCCAAGTCCGTGCGCTTCGATCTGGCGAATGTCAAAGTCAAAGGCCGTCTCTGGGCTGCCGGTATAACGCCCTCGAAGCACGGACATCGCATACCAACGTCGCACTAGCCTCTCCAGTTCGGCAGCGGGTATGCTCTCAGCTCGCCCGCGGAGGTAAAGGATATAGGCAAAGTTGACAGCATTCCGACCTCCGATCAGGTCACTGGTTACAAATCCAGCAGAACGCAGAATCATTGTGATACGATCGAAGTGCGTCTTGTTGATGAAAGCTAACACACCCTTTTTCAGACGAGCGAAAGACTCCTCGGCTACCGCTTCTTCGTATTGCTTGGTCTCGAAGTTGCGACCCGAGACCAACGCGACGAGATCCTGCAGCCTGCCACGACGGAACTCCGAGGTGAATGCTACACGGAGCATGTCCGTGTAAGTGGGGTCGTAGATATCGTCGTTCACGTCCTTGAGCCACCGCATGGCAGGCAGGAATTCGGAGGCGGCAAATGTCTTGTCGTTCTTCTCAATGGCTGACAGAAACTCCGGCGCTGCAGCAAGGTGACAGAAGTAGTCAATTGCCTTGCGCAAGAGGTTGCCACCGTAGATCTCATTGACCGAGATTTTCGACATCGCAAAATCAGCCTGCGAGAGCTCAGTTCCCGCGGAGTTTACTCGAATAAAGATCTCGGTAACAGTCTCGATGTCAAGGTCGTCAGACAGTTCAATGACTCCGACGTGATTGTTGGTGATTTTGCGGAGCTTCTCCAGTACAAGAGACACCGATCTACGATCGGCGACAGGATTCTTTTCGGCGTAGATGTCCGTTAGTTCGGTCACGCTGGCGTCTGGGTGGAAGACCTCAGCTATATCTCGAATCCAGGCGGGATCTTTGCTGATAGCTGGGTTTGAGACCTCGAAATCCTCGGTTTGTGGGTGAAACGCGATCCGGATGCGCACGGTCTCGTAGTCCTTGGTGAGAACGTCTCTACCTAGCAGTGCTGCGATCAGTGCCGTGACACGCTGTTGCCCGTCGATGAGGATGCGCTTCCCCGCCGCTGAGGTCCCGTCCTTCAACTTCACCGTGGGGTTGCGCCAAGCGATCAGATATCCAACCGGGTACCCTCGATACAGCGAATCCAGTAGATTCCGAACCTTGGTCGAATCCCACACAAATGGACGTTGAATCTCCGGGATGGCGATCTCACCGGACTTGACCCAAGCGAGGAGGGTGTCAATCGGGTGTGGTGTGACGGAATAGCGTTGTGTTGACATGGCAGTGGTTCCTTCCAAGTACAGTATGAAGAGAAATGGCAGGTGTGAAACTAGGTTGTTGCGCTGTCGCTGGTTCCATAGAATGCTCACTTCATAGTTCAAAAGTCTATCGGTAATATCCTTCTGCTGGCGCGTTTGAAGGTCGCTGACTACCTTGAGGCACGGGACTTCGCTAACCTGTCCATAGAGCAGTCACTCTTGCAGGAATGAACCGCTCCGTTGTCGAAATCCCTAATATGATGTCAATTGCATAGCGTACAACGACACCCAAATCAGCGATGGCAGCAGCGGACTCCAGTCAACTCCAGACACGCGCACCAGGAGAGCAAACAATGAACTGCGCACATAACACCAGACTTTACGTTGCGACGGACGGGAATGACGCGTGGGGAGGGTCTCTCGCCTCCCCAACCGCAGATGCGTCTGATGGCCCGCTGGCTACAATCATGGGTGCGAGAAGGAAAGTCAGGGAGCTGGCTGATGCTGGCAAACTGAAATGGCCAGCGGAGGTTTGCGTCAGGGGAGGGATATACCCCGTATCTGCCCCAATCACCTTTGGCCCGGAAGACCACTTCCCTGTGACTTACCAGGCCTATGAAGATGAAACCGCAATCATCAGCGGAGGCAAGCGCATCACTGGTTGGGAGAAGACCACAGTGAATGGCTGCAAGGCGTGGATGGTTCTTCTGCCCGAAGTGGCTTCCGGCGACTGGTATTTCCGCAGCCTCTACGTGAACGGGTCCAGCCGCAAACGGCCCAGGACGCCAAAGGACGGCTTTCTGAGACCAGTCGGTATCCCCGGCCTGCCGGAACCCATCGACAAAGGCACACACATCTACAAGGGAACAAAGTCGTTCTACGCACGCAAAGGTGATATCGACGGCTCGTGGCGAAACCTCCAGGACGTGGAGGCAATCGTGATGCACTGGTGGGTCGACGAACGAATGCCCATAGCCTCGTATGACGAATCCACCGGTTTGCTGATCTCCACAAAGGAGTCGAGGATGGTCCTGCTCGATGATGTCGAGCAGGACTACGCCCGCTACCGGCTGGATAACGTGTTTGAGGCGCTCACCGAGCCCGGAGAGTGGTACCTCGACAGGTCTGACGGCAGACTCTACTACATCCCGCTTCCGGGTGAGGAGCCGGAGACTACCCAGGTGTACGCCCCAGTGTGCGACCAACTGCTGA
This sequence comes from uncultured bacterium, assembly GCA_964431685.1. Taxonomy (GTDB): domain Bacteria; phylum Armatimonadota; class UBA5829; order UBA5829; family UBA5829; genus CAYSLA01. Next base: position 17,450 of record CAYSLA010000059.1, read on the forward strand.
GGATGGTTGGCGATCCGGACACTAACCGGCTTGTCGAGTTCGTATCGTTCAAAGGGATTAGTTTTGCGCACACGGATTGGAAGCACGCACGCGATAAGTATGCGGGAGACGCGCAAGCCGCGGTTTCGGTTCGAGGGGCAATATATCTGGAGGGTGCGCGCAACTGCAGCTTCGAAGATTGCACCGTCAGCCAGATAGGTCAGTACGGGTTGGACATAGCCGACGGATGCTCGGGGATACGGGTGGTTGGATGCGAAATCTCCGACATCGGAGGAGGCGGAGTGAGAGTGGACGGCTCTAATGCAGTCGGCCCGCCGTGCCGCCGAACCGGGGGCAACGTTATCACCGACAACCATATACACCACGCCGGTCTCATCTATGTGAGCGCGGTAGGGGTATTCCTAAAGGACACATTTGGGAACCGCGTTCAGCACAACCACATTCACGACCTGTTCTACAGCGGAATCTCGTGCGGATGGGTCTGGGGCTACTCCGAAAACGTCTGCAGGGATAACCACCTGGACCACAACCTGATACACGACCTGGGATTTGGCCTGCTCAGTGACATGGGTGGAATCTATACCCTCGGCGTCCAACCCGGCACAACTATCAAAGGCAACGTGATCTACCACGTCGAGCGGGCGGTCTATGGAGGCTGGGGAGTATACCTGGATGAGGGTTCCAGTCATATAGTGGTGGAAGACAACATCTGCCATCACCTGAGCAGCCAGGGGTTCCACCAGCACTATGGCAGAGAAAACATCGTCCGCAACAACATCTTCGCGTACAACCGCGAGGCCCAAGTGGCTATGAGCCGCACCGAACCACATATCGGACTTACTCTTGAGAGAAACATAATCGTTACCGATGGCCAGCCGTACTTTGCGTTCCAGCCCATTCCTCCGGAAGGGTTGCCAAAATGCATCTCAGACCTGAACGTTATCTGGAACTGTGCCGGTGGAGACGTGCCGTGGGGCGGATCTACCGACAGGGACGGACACGGTAACGTGATCGTCAGAAACACAGTAACGCTGCAGGACCACCTGGACGCGGGACACGACATTCACTCGGTCTTCGCTGATCCCAGATTCAAGGCGCCGGAAAACGGAGACTTCACGATTCCCGACGATTCTCCGGCCATCGCACTGGGTTTCAAGCCGATAGACACATCCAGTGTCGGCATAAGACCGAAGGATCGCCGGGACTAATGCAATTGACCATAGGCGAAATCTGGTGATATACTGATTCGGTAAAAGCAAAGACAGGTTTGAAGATTGGCCGTCCGTTTGAGGCGGCCCACCATGGAGGTATACCCAACCGTGTCAGGACATTCCAAATGGCATAACATCAAAATCCGCAAAGGCAAGCAGGATTCAATCCGCGGCAAGCTGTTCACGAAGCTGGCCCGCGAGATCATCGTCGCGGCCAAAGAAGGCGGTGGGGCCCCGGACACCAACCTCCGGCTGAGGATGGCAATGCAGAAGGCTCGGGAAGCCAGCATGCCTCAAGACAACATTAAGCGCGCGGTGCAGCGAGGCACAGGCGAACTTGATGGAGTCAGCTACGAAGAAGTTTTCTACGAAGGATACGGGCCATCCGGTGTGGCAGTGATGGTTGCCTGCCTGACGGACAACCGAAACCGCACAGTGGCCGAACTGCGCAACATCTTCTCCAAATCCGGGGGCAACCTCGGCGAGAACGGAAGTGTCGCGTGGATGTTTGACGCAAAGGGACTGGTGCAGGTACCAGCGGACGGCACGACAGAAGACGATGTGATGGTGGCTGTGTTGGACGCCGGCGCGGAGGATATCCGTGTGGACGAGGACGTAATCGAGGTTGTCTGCCCGCAGGACAAACTGGCAATGGTGCGCGATGCGGCCCTGGAGGCCGGACTCAACGTCACCTCCGCGGAACTCACCAGAATCCCTCAGAACACCATTCGCATTGAAGATTCCAACGAAGCCCGGAAGATTCTCAGGCTTATGGACGCTCTGGATGACAACGACGATGTGCAGCAGTCTTACGCCAACTTCGATATTCCCGATGAGATAATCCAGGAAGTCGCCGGCTAGGGCCGCGCTGTCCGCGTCACCGCTGCCGGTGCCGCTTCGCCCAGGAGAAGAACTATGCCTGACGATGAAAACAGAGTCGACCTTAATGACCTGACAGGTGACTTGCTCAAAGACATCGAGTCGGCGACCAGTGCGGTCAAGCAGGAAGCTGACAAGCAAAAGGCCAAAGACGCCAGATCGGCTTCACTGGCCAAGTCGAAACGGATGTACATTCTGGTGGCGGTCATAGCGGCTCTCGTGCTCGCTGTGGTCGCTTTTGTCCTTGTCGGGAGAGGACCAGAGCAACAGACTCCCGGCAATACCGGACAAGGCTCGATGGGCACGAACAATGTGCCGCCGCCATCGAACTACACACTACCCGGCGTAGTTCCCACCAGGCCTCAGCCAAGACCGGCGATACCTCAACCCATTCGTCCACAACCAAGCGAGGACTACGGAGACTCGACAAGCGGGGGCGTGTCTGATTCGATGTAGCGGAGCCTGAGTGCAGTCCACCTCATATGCTACGCGATGTCTATTCCTGGTAAGAGCTCAGTCTCGCTGAGTACGTCGTCATGCCGGACTTGATCCGGCACCCATCCGGAGAAGGGATGGGTCCTGAAGCAAGTTCAGGATGACGTGGTTTCTCACATAGTCTGAGCTCTTACTATTCCTGTGGGCTGCCG
>CAYSLA010000060.1:0-2707 GCA_964431685.1 uncultured bacterium
TTAGGAAGATGAAATCTGGTGAGAAGCTGGAACTGGTTGGAGGCGGTTATTTCCTTCAGCAGCCGATATTCGCCCGGGACCTCGCGGAGATTACCCTCAGCGTAATCGGGAACAGTAATGCGTTTGGCAAGGTATTCCAGACAGCCGGCCCGGACATCCTTGAGTCGCGCGAATACTATCGCATAATCGCCGACGTCCTGGGGGTTACCTTGAAGATCGGCGAGGTTCCAGTAGATAGATTCCTGGTAGACAACCCGGAGCTGAAGTCATTCGTTTGCCATCGGATATACGACCTAACACGCCTGCGCGAATGCGGACTGGCAGTGCCGTCAACAAGGATACAGCAAGGGCTGCGGGAGCATACTGAGAGCTTGCTCAATTAGGACTGCCGACGGGTTTTGGGAAATTTGACTGCACGCCAATTGACACACAGCCGTCCAATAGTCTACAATGATTGCGTTCACTACTCAGTGGCCCATTTTTCTGACCGATGATCCCACACCAACCTACTTCAACTGTGGAGCAACTTGATCGATGACGGAGTATTCCGCACCCCGTGGAACAAAGGATGTGCTTCCCGCTGACTCGCCAAAGTGGCAGTATGTTGAGGCCAAATTTCGTGAAATCTGCGGGCTCTATGGCTTCAGGGAGATAAGGACTCCGACATTTGAACACACCGAGTTGTTTACACGCAACCTCGGCGAGGCGACTGACGTTGTCAGCAAGGAGATGTACACTTTTGACTCACGCAGCGGGCGCAGCCTGACTCTCAGGCCGGAAGGCACTGCGCCCGCCATACGGGCGTTTGTAGAACACGGTCTGGGCAACGTTTTGCCCGTCACAAAGCTGTACTACATTGGACGGCTGTTTAGATATGAGCGTCCACAAGCCGGCAGATACAGAGAACACACGCAGCTCGGAATCGAGGTGCTGGGGTGTGAAGATCCTGGGGTGGATGCCGAAGTAATATCAATGGCGGCAGAGTTCTTTCGTAGCATCGGGTTACAGGACTTTGAGCTGCGTCTTAACTCCATTGGCTGTCCCGAGTGCCGTCCAAAGTACAGGCAGGCGCTGGTAGAGTTTCTTGCCGGTCGGGTAGGGGATCTTTGTGAGGTCTGCGCGCAGCGGTCTGAAGCAAACCCGATGAGGGTGCTGGACTGCAAAGTCGACAAGTGCAAGTCCGTTCTTACCGAAGCGCCGAAAATGACCGAATACCTGGGCGGGGAGTGCGGTGACCATTTTGCAGATGTCCAGCGATACTTGACTCAGCTCGGTATTCCATTCGTTCTTGACCCAAAGCTGGTGAGAGGCTTCGACTACTACACCAAGACCGCTTTTGAGTTTGTCTCCGGCCAGCTCGGCGCGCAGAATGCGGTAGGCGGCGGGGGGCGATATGATAATCTTGTGGAAGAGATCGGCGGCGCTCCCACGCCGGGTATAGGATTCGGGCTCGGCCTTGAGAGGCTCATGCTGACTTTGGAGTCCCTGGGGGTTGAGCTGCCTGTGAGGGATGGCATCGATGCGTATTTTGCCGTAATGGGCGATGCGGCGCGCGAGGCCGCGGTCTCGCTGGCTCGAGAAGCAAGGAGCCAGGGCATCGCCTGCGAAGTGGACTTTACCGGCAGAGGACTCAAGGCTCAGATGAAGACTGCGAACAAGCTTGCTGCGCGATTTGCGGTGATTCTGGGAGACGATGAGGTCAACTCACGGACAGCCACGCTTCGTGATATGCGCAGTTCCGAACAACGATCCATGGGTTTCGCCGATCTGGCGGGAATGATAGGTACGGAGGGTTTATGAAGCACAGATCCTGCTACTGCGGGCAAGTCGGGCAAGACCACGTCGGGCAGCAAGTGACTCTGCAAGGATGGGTGCAGAGAATACGTGACCACGGGGGTCTGATCTTTATCGACCTGAGAGACCGTGAGGGCGTAGTTCAGACCGTAATTGATCCGCAGAGACAGCCCAAGCTATTCGACCTCGCGTCCAGTGTGCGCGGGGAGTTTGTGCTGGAGATCGAAGGCGAGGTGCGCCGCAGACCTGACGGTCTTGAGAACCCCAACCTGTCGACCGGTGAATTTGAGGTCTATATCGACAGTCTTGAGGTCCTGAATACGTCTCTAACCCCGCCGTTCCCAATTCAGGATGCGATCAATACCGATGAGATGGTGCGGCTGAAGTATCGTTACCTCGATCTTCGCCGGCCTGAGATGCAGCAGAGGTTGATGCTGCGGCATCGTGTAGTCAAGCTGATGCGCGATCATATGGACGAACACGGGTTTGTCGAAGTGGAGACGCCGATCCTCATCAAGAGTACTCCCGAAGGCGCCAGAGACTATCTTGTTCCCGCACGGCTCTACCCGGGCTCTTTCTATGCTCTCCCGCAGAGCCCCCAGCAGCTAAAACAGCTTCTGATGGTTTCGGGTATAGACCGCTACTTCCAGATCGCCAAGTGCTTCCGCGACGAAGACCCCAGGGCAGATCGCCAGCCCGAGTTCACGCAGTTGGACATTGAGATGTCTTTCGTGAAGAAGGAAGACATCTTTGAGGTCTTGGACGGGCTGATTACACGCATAGTGAACGAACTGTCAGACAAACAACTGCTCTTCAACCCCTTGCCGCGTTTCACCTACCAGGAAGTTATGGATAAATACGGGTCGGACAAGCCCGACCTGCGGTTCGGAATGGAGTTGTTTGATGTCACCGA
>CAYSLA010000060.1:2807-19952 GCA_964431685.1 uncultured bacterium
ACGCTGTCTGCTCTCCGCAACGAGATGGGATCTCGCCTGGGACTGCGTGACGACAAAATGCTGGCCTTTGCGTGGGTTGTTGATTTCCCTCTAGTGGAGTGGAGCGAAAGCGAGAATCGCTGGGACGCGGCTCATCACCCGTTCACTATGCCGCTGGAAGAGGACCTGGAGTTTCTCGACAGCGACCCTTCGAAAGTCCGCTCTCAGGCCTATGACCTTGTCTGCAATGGCAGTGAAATGGCCAGCGGCAGCATCCGAATCCATCGTCGTGACATCCAGAACAAAGTCTTCAAGCTGATGAACTACTCCGAGGAAGAAATCCAGGAGCGTTTTGGGCACATGCTCGATGCCTTTGATTACGGTGCACCTCCTCACGGAGGAATCGCGCCTGGCGTGGACAGACTGGTAACTCTGCTGACCGACGACGACAACATCCGGCAGGTCATGGCGTTCCCTAAGACTGCAAGCGGCATCGATCCTATGACCGGGGCGCCGTCGCCTGTCGACGAAGCACAGCTCAAGGATCTGCATTTTCGAATAATCGAGGATTAGAGAACGGTGATCCCTCTACACCCTGCCCACTAGCAGTGGCCGGGATGGGGGCTATGGAGGCGAGTGTGGCTAGTTTTTCTCCAGGTGTTCAGGACGAGATGGTTATCATTCTGGACTTCGGAGCACAATATACCCAACTGATTGCCAGACGTGTGCGCGAATGTCACGTATACTGCGAGATCGTGCCGTTCGACACGCCGCTGGACGAGATCAGGGCACGTCAGCCTCGCGGATTGATCTTCTCAGGCGGTCCGGCAAGTGTTTATGAGGATGGCGCTCCAAGATGTGACGAGGCGGTCTACGAGTGCGGAATCCCCATTCTGGGGATTTGCTACGGCACACAGCTTATGGCGTTTCACCTTGGCGGAGTGGTCCATTCAGGCGAGCAAAAAGAGTTCGGCCATACGGAACTGGAAGTTCTTGACGACACTGGCTTGTTTGCCGGGCTCGAAAGGAAGCTGGTCTGCTGGATGAGCCACGGTGATCTGGTGGAGAAGACCCCTCCGGGTTTTGTGTCATCCGCGCGCACCGAACATACGCCGGTGGCTGCAATGGAGAACCGCGAGCGAAGACTCTACGGCGTGCAGTTCCATCCGGAAGTGGTACATACGCCCTGGGGCACGGAGCTTCTTCGCAACTTCCTGATCAACATCTGTGGGCTGTCAGGGTCTTGGACTCCTGCCTCGTTTATCGAGACGGCCATCGAGGAGATCAGGAAGCGGGTGGGGACATCGAGAGTTGTGTGCGGAGTAAGCGGCGGTGTGGATTCCGCCTGCGTAGCTGCGTTGGTACACAGGGCGATCGGCGACCAGCTTACTTGCATATTCGTGGATCACGGCCTGCTTCGGCTCAACGAGGGCCGGCAGGTAAAGAAGACCTTCGAGGATCATTTCGGGATCAATCTGGACTATGTCGACGCGGAAGCGAGATTCCTTGCGCGTCTGGCCGGGGTTACTGACCCTGAGACAAAGCGCAAGATCATTGGCGAGGAATTTGTGAGGGTCTTCGAGGAAGAGGCCGGAAAGATCACGGACGCAACTTTTCTTGCGCAGGGTACTCTGTACCCCGATGTCATCGAGAGCGGCACCAAGAATGCCGCGGTCATCAAGTCACACCACAATGTTGGCGGGCTGCCCGAAGACATGAATCTTGAGGTACTTGAACCGTTGCGCTATCTTTTCAAGGATGAAGTTCGTGAGGTCTGCGCGGCGCTGGGGATGCCCGAAGACATGGTGTGGCGGCATCCGTTCCCAGGGCCCGGTTTGGGAATTCGGATAGTGGGTGAAATCACCAAGGCAAGGCTGGATACCCTGCGCAAGGCTGATGCGGTTGTGGTTGAAGAGATCAAAGGCGCGGGACTCTACAGACAGCTATGGATGGGCTTCGCCATTTTGGCGCCGATTCGCAGTGTGGGAGTTATGGGCGATCAACGAACCTACGACGACACAATCGTGCTTCGGGCGGTGACCAGCGAAGATGCGATGACAGCCGACTGGGCGAGACTGCCGTATGACCTGCTGCAGCGCATCTCAAATCGAGTGATAAATGAGGTGCCCGGAGTGAACCGCGTGGTATACGACATCAGCTCCAAACCACCGGCAACGATGGAGTGGGAGTAGTGAGCGTTGGCGTGGCCTGAGTCTGGTGCTGTCCGGGTCCTTTATACCGAGGCTCAGATACGAGAGAAGGTCTCCGAACTGGGGCGCCGGATCACCTGTGACTATGATGGCAAGCCACTCGTGCTTGTTGGCATCCTGAACGGCTCTGCACCTTTCTTGTGTGATCTGATGCGGCGCATCGAGCTTCCGATTGAATACTCGTTCATATCCGTTTCCAGCTATGGGAGAGATACGACTAGCTCCGGAGTTGTTCGAGTGCACAGCGAGCTCAGGCACGATGTCCGCGACAAACACGTGCTGGTAGTTGAGGATATAGTTGACACGGGGCTTTCTCTGGAACGCAGCTATCTGCTGCCCAACCTGTTGGAGCGCGGGGCAACAACCGTCAAGATATGTGCGCTTATGGACAAACCGTGCAGGAGAAGAGCAAAGATCACCCCGGACTACATTGGCTTTACAATCGGCGACGAGTTTGTGGTTGGCTACGGCCTCGATGCTGACGGACGATATCGCAATCTGCCTTTTGTAGGAGTATGCGGCAGAAGTGGAAGAGAAAATGATGGACAGAAGTGACTTGTTGTGGTATAATCAGATAGTTATCGAAACACGCTCCCACCTATTGGCCGCGCCAACATAGTCTATATTGGGCGTATTGCCACGAAACGCACGACTTTCAACCCAATGCACCCGAAGCATTCTTTGCATTTTCTATTACGTCTTTGTATCAACAGACCTCTACTGGCAATTCACTGAGGTATCTCATGCGAGGTGAACACGTTGGACCCCTTGGAACTTTCTGATCTCGAAAAGAAGACCGTTGAAGAACTTGAGGAGATCGCCAAATCGCTCGGTTTGGACGATGAATACGAAAAGCGCCGCGATCTTATGGGCGCGATACTCAAGGCATACACGGAAAAGAGCGGCCTAATCTATGACGAAGGCGTGCTGGAGATACTCCAGGACGGATGGGGATTTCTACGTCACGCGAACTTCGCCCCGACCTCCACGGATGTCTATGTGTCGCAGTCTCAGATCAAGCGATTTGGTCTAAGAACTGGTGACACCGTGTCCGGTCAGGTGAGACCGCCAAAGGACTCGGAGAAGTACTACAGTCTTCTGCGAGTGCAGGCCGTAAACGGGTCAAATCCTGAAGTTGCGAGAACGCGGAAGAACTTCGACGATCTCATTCCTATCTACCCCAACGAGCAGTTTGTACTGGAGACAGGTGCACATAACCTTTCGGCCAGGTTTATCGACCTGATCGCGCCGATAGGAAAGGGCCAGAGGGGCCTGATTGTTTCGCCGCCAAAGGCCGGCAAGACCACTATCCTCAAGACTATCGCCAACTCCATTACCACCAACTTTCCCGAAGCCGTATTGATAGTTCTGCTCATCGACGAGCGCCCGGAAGAAGTTACCGATATCAAGAGAAGCGTTGACGGGCTCGTGGTCAGTTCGACTTTTGACGAACTGCCGGAAAACCATATGCGCGTGGCTGATATCGTGCTTGATATGAGCAAGAGGCTGGTTGAATCGGGCAAGGACGTAGTAGTGCTTCTCGACAGCATCACTCGACTCTCCAGAGCATCTAACCTGACGGTCAACCCCAGCGGACGCACACTCTCCGGAGGCTTGGACCCGACAGCCCTGTATCGGCCCAAACGGTTCATCGGCGCTGCAAGGAATATTGAAGACGGTGGAAGCCTCACTGTAGTCGCCACTGCCCTTGTGGAAACGGGAAGCAGGATGGATGACGCTATATTTGAAGAGTTCAAGGCGACGGGCAATATGGAGTTGGTGTTGGATAGAAACCTGGCCGAACGCAGGATATTCCCCGCCATTGACATCAAACGGTCGGGCACCCGGCACGACGAACTGTTGTTTGACGATGAGACACTCAAGAAGGTCTGGCATCTCCACAGGATTCTCGCCGCGCTGGAATCGGCTGAAGCCACGGAACTTCTCAACGATAGATTAAAACACACCAAATCAAACAAGGAATTCCTCGAGATTGTGGATAAGAATCTAAAGAGCAACGACGTGGACTAGATTGCGGAGGCTCCTGGGCTGGCGTCTCCAGATTGCGTCGGGCTCGCAGTGAGGATTTGCAGTGGACGATTTCAAGTTTGACGAAAACGATCCGGACGGAATGTTTGGAAACCCGCTAGGCGAACCGGGCAAAGGCGATGCAGACGGTGCCGATGAGGAGAAGCTGGTGGGCGTTGCGGGGGTGTACGAGCACCGTTCGGAAGAGGCCAACAAGAGCAGCGAGTTCGTGGTACTGTTGCGCGACGAACTGGCGCGGACAGTTCTCATCGTCATCGGCAGGTTTGAGGCGATGGCCATATCGCTGGCTCTCGAAGGGCATTCGGCAGACCGCCCGCTCACACACGATCTCCTGAACAACGTCATCGGTCGGTTGGGCGGCACACTACGCAGAATCCTCATTGACGACCTCTGGAATGACACCTACTACGCCAAGATAACCATTGACACTCCTGCCGGAGAACTGGTGGTTGACAGCCGTCCATCCGACGCTATAGCACTCGCCTTGAGGGCTAAAGCGCCCATATATATGCTGGAGCACGTGCTGCGGGAGGCCGGTCTGCGGGCGGAGTGAGCCTTACGAGCCTTGGGGGTGTCCGGGGATATGGCCAACAGAGATGAAACGATCCAAAGGCTTCTGGACGCGGGGTCAGCAAGAGAGGCGCTGCTCGCTGATTATTCCGGCGCCACTCCTCGGTGTGGCATCTGCCGAAGCCGCTGCCGTCTGGCGGATGGGCGAACCGGTCGCTGCGGTACGGTGACCAACTGGAATGGCAGACTCTATACACTCATATATGGTCACATTTCCTCCGCCGCACCGGATCCCATCGAGAAGAAGCCTGTCTATCACTTCAAACCAGGCAGCCGCTGCTTTTCGGTCGGGTCTATCGGATGCAACTTCAAGTGCTCATTCTGTCAGAACGCCGAGATAGCTGAGGCGGAGCCTCTTGCGGGCATTGGTCGCAGTGTCCGGTTTACTGCTCCTCAGGATCTCATCCAGGCCGCTCTCGCCAGCCAATGTACTGGAATCGCGTGGACTTACAATGAACCGGCGATATGGCTGAACTACACCCTTGACTGCGCGATAGCCGCCAGGGAATCCGGGCTGTATACCGTGTATGTGACGAACGGTTATGCCACCCTTGAGCATATCGATCTCATTGGTCCCTATCTGGACGTGTACAGAGTGGACATCAAGAGCATGGATGACTCATTCTACCGCGAGTTTGTGGGCATACCGGCTATTGCCGGTGTGCTGGAAAGCGCGAGCAGGGCGAAGAACAGGTGGGGGATCCACGTCGAGTGCGTGACCAACATCATCCCAGGTTGGAACGACTCAGCAGATAACATCGAACGCACCGCACGTTGGATCTGTTCTGAGCTTGGCCCGACAACTCCGTGGCACGTGACCCGGTTCTTCCCTCACAACCGGCTCAACAATGTCCCTCCCACACCGTTGACCACGCTGGAGAACGCCGCGCAGACGGCCAGAGACGCTGGTCTGAAGTTCGTTTATCTTGGCAACGTGCAATCCCACGGCGGTTCCGACACGCGCTGCCCAAAGTGCGGCAAAGTGGCGGTGCGCCGAGATGGGTATAATGCCACAGTCACCCCTCTGGTTACGGCTGACGGCCGCTGCGCGGACGATGGGGAGAACCTTGAAATCAGGGTGTAGAAAGCGTCGTCTCAACGGCGACAGGGTATGCTTCGTGACTATGCGAGTCCTGAAGCATACCAGAGCATCGCCAATCAAGCACGAAACCGACTCTTTACGCTCTTCCAGTGGCCCAAGTGTTTGCGCGTGTGCTCCTTTGCGTGCTCAACTGCCATGTATACCGCGGGCAAGACGAGCAGAGTGAAGAGAGTGGACGTCACGAGTCCTCCAACCATTACCGTCGCGAGCGGCTTCTCTATCTCTGCCCCCACACCGCCGCTGATCAGTATCGGCACAAGACCCAGGGCAGTACACGAGGCAGTCATCAGCTTTGGCCGCAGCCTCTGAACGCTCGCCAGCCGAACTGCCTGATCTCTGGTGTGTCCTTCATTCATATAGTCATTTACCTGGGTGAGCAGCACGAGGCTGTTTTGCACCGCGATCCCAAACAGCGCTATGAACCCAACGGCAGATGACACGTTCAGGGTCTCGCCGGTCATCCAGAGTGAAGCGACGCCGCCGATAAACGCACTGGGGACAGTTGCCAGAATGATGCCTGCGTGGCTGGCCGATCCGAGTGCGACAAAGAGGAGCATAAACACGATGGCCAACGCAACGCCCGTGGCAAGCAATAGCGACCTCATCGCCTGTTGTTGGTTCTGGAACTGCCCGCCGAAGACAACGTAGTAGTCGGCGGGAATCTTCACGTTCTTCAACTCATCCCTTATATCGGCGACCACACCTCCGAGGTCGCGGCCCTGTATGCTCGCATCAACGCTGACCCGACGGTTCATTGCCTCGCGCCATATAACGTTTGGCCCCTCGGTCAATGTGACTGCGGCCACTTGCGAAAGTGGCACTTGTGAGCCGGAGGGAGTGTGAACCATCAGGTTGGCAATGGATTCAGGATTGTCCCGCACGTTATCCGGGAATCGCACAAACACCCCGTAGCTTCGCTGGTCTCTCCACACCTGTGTTAGTTCCTGCCCGCCGACAGCGAGTTCGACGATCTCTGAGACTGATCCAACCGACACGCCGTAGCGCGCCGCTGCTCTTCGGTCGATCTGTATCTGAACCTGCGGCACGCCGGAAGCCTGGTCCATCTTTACGTCTTCGACACCACGGGTTTCGTGCAATATCGCTTCGATTTGTCTGCCTATACGGTTTAGCATACTGATATCCGGGCCAAACACTTTGACCTGGAGGGGCGCGGGAGTACCCTCAAGGCTCTCGCTGATCTTGTTTTGCAGCGGCTGTGTGAATGCAACGGCGACCCCTGGTATGCGTTCGATCTGATGCCGAACTTCGTCCAGTATCTGGTCGCTCGGCTTGCTCAGTTCGTGCCTCGGTTTGAGGTTCACAAACATCTCACCGGAGTTCACCGGCAGCACACATCCGATGGCCCTCTCGGAACGTCCGTTGCGCCTGACCACCTCAACAACGTCGGGGTTCTGGATCAGGATATCCTCTATTTGCCTGGTGATACGGTTGTTTTCTTCCAGAGATGTCTCCGGAGGCGTAGTGGTGGATACAAACCACGATCCCTCGTCCAGTTTCGGCATGAAGTCAGCACCGAGCAGAAACATTCCCAGTGCTGCCGGAGCCAGCAGAGCAAGTGTGATGCAGATGACTATCCACCTGTGGCGCAGGGCATACTCCAGGGCAGGCACGTAGCCTCTCTTTATCCACTTTACGAACGCGACCTCTCCATCAGGACGTGTGCGTTCACCGGAGCGCAGAAGATGGCCGGCAAGAATCGGCGTAAGTGTTAGTGACAGTAAGAGGGCCGCAAACATGGCTGAGGCCACAGTGACGGCTAGCGGCCTGAACAGCAGGCCCTCGATCCCACCCATCAAGAAGAGAGGCAGGAAGACCGCGATGATTATCACAGTGGCAAACGCTATCGGTCGTCCGACCTCAATTGCTGCTCTGTGTGTTGTGTCCTGGGTCGTTTGCGAATCATCAGTAGTCCCGCGGTTCTGGTGCAATCGGTGGTATATGTTTTCGACCATGATTATCGAGGCGTCGACCATGATGCCGACTGCGATTGCCAGTCCTCCCAGCGACATCGTGTTGAGTCCAACGCCGAACTGCCTCATCAGGATGCCGGCCATGATAACCGAGAGCGGAAGCGATGTGGCCACTATAAGAGTGCTTCGGAAATGTCCGAGGAAAACCAGTAGCACAACAATGACCAACACTCCGCCGGCAAGTATGGCACGCGTCACACTCGACAGAGACTCCCTTATCAGGCGCGTCTGGTCATAGTAGGGGACGAGTCGCACACCCTCCGGGAGACCAACCCGCATGTCTTCAATGGCTTTCTCAATGCCTGCGACAACCTTGACGGTATCGGCGGTTGGCTGCTTGATGACAAGGGCGACGACCGTTTCGATGCCGTTCCTGCTCGCTATGCCTCGGCGGATAGCCGTTTGTTCAGCCACCTCTGCCACGTCGCCGAGGAAGAGAGGTACTCCATTGCGAGAGGTTACCACGGTGTCTTGAATGTCTTCCACTGAGTCAAAGCGTCCGATGCCTCGCACGGCGTATTCGGTCGGGCCAGTACTGATGAAGCCGCCCGCGGCGTTTTCATTGCCGCTCTCTACGGCCGCCCGGACTTGGGCGAGCGTTACACCGTGGCTTGTCAGCCTGTTGGGGTCCAAGGTGACGCGGAACTCACGAACGCTGCCTCCCATGTTCAGCACCTCGGCGACGCCCGGAACCGTCAACAGGTTGTATCGCACCTGCCACTCAGCAATTTCGCGCATTTCGGTCGGATCAAGATCACCTTCGATAGCAAGCTCATACACTTCGGCGAGACGAGTGGTGGCGCTGCTCAGAGTTGCGGGTTCGGTTCCCGGAGGAAGCTGTGCAACTACCTGGGACATCCTCTCCGTCACGAATTGCCTTGCGCGCCAGAAGTCGGTTTCGATCTCAAAATCCACTGTGACCGTCGATAGCCCCTGAGTGGTCTGTGAACGTATTCTACGTACGCCGGGCAGACCGTTCATCGCGGACTCCATTGGCCGAGTGATCATCAGCTCTATCTCTTCCGCGGCCATCGATTCGTTCTCGGTTACTATGGTGAAGACCGGAATAGTCATGTCCGGATACACGTTTTGGGGCATCTGCTGGTACGCTTGGACGCCGAAAACCAGCGCCAGACCGACCAGCATTATGACGAGCGCCTTCTGCTTGAAGGAGGCCTGGATGACTTTCTGGATTATGTTTCCGTGAGAAGTATTCACCTAATCCTCCTTAATGATCGGTGCAACCGGCTTCTAATTTGCCTGAGCCAATTGCCGTCTTGATCTGGTAGGCGCCGACCGTCACGACCTCGGTTCCGGGGGCGATGCCGGACAGCACTTCGATCTGTTCTCCACGGACAGACCCTGTGCGTACCTCGACCTTGTCATATTCCCCGCAGGCGCTTGGTCCTTCTTGCCTGTCTACCGGACAGTCCGTGCATGTCGTGAAGACGATCTTCTTTCCAGACTCGTCCAGTACGGCCTGTTTGGGGATGAGTACACAGGTTCCACGGGTTCCCGTGAGCAGGGAGACTTTCGCAAACATTCCGCCTTTGAGAAGTCCCTGGGGATTGGAGACGACGCACCGCACCTTCGCGGTCCTCGATTCAGAGCTCAATATGTCGCTGACTGAGTCAACTCTGCCGCTGAAGACGCGGCCCGGATATGCGTCGACGACAAACTCCGCGTTCTGTCCCCGGCGCACTCTGGCCAGATCCTTCTCGTAGACGTCGGCCTCAATCCACACCTGCGACAGGTCGGCGACGGTGAACAATGGCTCAGACGGGGCTGCCATCTCGCCTACATTGGTGTTTCGCGAGACTATCCGACCTGCGATCGGCGACGCAACACTGATCGTCTCGCCGTGTCCATCGGGAGTTGCCCCGAGAACACGTATTCTATCGGCCGCGCTCTGCACGTCGATCTTGGCGCTTGCGAGTTCTGCCTTCGCCGACTGCACTGCCCGCATGTCCAGCGCGCGCTCCTTGTGCACTCTTTCTTCCCGGGTCAGGTATTGCCTGGATATATCAAGTTTGGACTTGGCCTTCTCGATCCTCGCCTCTGCCAGGCTGACTTTCGACTTGGCTGACTCCACTGCCGCGGAATCTCTTCTGAACTCAGTCTCGGCTGTCTCCAGGTCATGTTTGGAGACGATCTTGCCCGCATACAGCTCTCTTGCGCGTTGCAGACGCGCCTTGCATTGAGCCAGCTCACTCTCTGTCTGGCTAAGCTCACTCAGCGCCTGCGACAGCTCCCCTTTTGCGTCAGCAAGTTCTCCCTCTGAAGAAAGGGTTTCTGATCTGGCCTCCTCAACCGGTCTCGCACTGACCGCACCAAGCTTGACAAGATGCAGTTCGCGAGCGTAGTTGCTGTTAGCGGCATTCAGGCGAGCAAGAGCCTGGCGGTATTGCGCTCTAGCCTCAGCAAGTTGCACGCTTGATATCACTGCAAGTCTTTGACCTCGCTTCACCGTGTCACCGACGGTGCCGTATGCGGCGACTATCTTGCCCTCGATCCTCGGGCTTATCTTAACCAGCCTGTCCGGCGGCACAGTGACATTGCCCGTAACCACTACCGTCTCCCAGCCTTCTCCCGCCACAGCGATGGATGTCTCCAGGCCTTCGATCGACAGTGCCTCCGTCGCGCCATCGGCTTCGTCCGCATGGGAGTGCAGGACCTGCGGGGTCTTGGTTGCGGCCCATCTAGTAACAGCGTATGTGGTTCCTGCGCCAGTCAGAATTGCCGCCAGGAAAAGTGCAATTACCTTTGCTTTCATTTTGTTGCCTCGTGATGATTCCCGTCGGAAAGGTTGGATCCGGTCGCCCACTCAAGCAGGGCGAGGGCCTTCGAGTAGTCAGCCAGAACCGAGTAGTATTCTGCGCGCGTGCTTCTGAGAGTACGCTGGGCCTCCAGGACCTCCAGGTAGTTCGTGGCTCCTTTGTCGTATCCAATCTGCGCCATCTGAGCGAGTTCTTCCGATTTCGACAGTATGCCTTCGTCATACTCACGAACTATCTGAGATAAAGCTGCAACCCGTTGGATAGACTCCTGCACTTCGGCAGTCACGTTGACCGTCATTGCCTCCGAGAGTTTCTGCTGACGCTGAGCCTCGATTTCGGCCTGTTTCGCGTCCGATCTTATTGAACCCCAGTCCAGGAAGGGCAGCGTAATGACAAGTGCAACTCCGCCGCCATCATCGGCTCCGAAAGACTCTCGTCGAGCCTGCACCGCGACGTCAGGCGCACGGCGTATCTTCGCCGCTCTGATCTGCAGCGTTGCCGCCGCGGCCTGGGACTGGGCCGATACCATCTCGGGTCTATTGGCGAGGGCCGAAGTCTGAAGCGCCTCTTTGTCGAGAACCACGGCCGTGAACTCCAGTCGGTCAGCAGCCGTGAAATCCGTGTCATTCGGACGGTTCATCAAAGCATTCAGATATGACTTGGCCAGCGAGAGCCCCAGAATTGCCTGCGTCAGTTCCTGCCTGGCCTTGGCGATCTCGACTTCCGTCTTTATTATCTGAGAACCTGGTACGGCGCCCACGTCGTACTGCTTCTGCACTGATTCGCTCAAGGTATTGAGGTAGAGAAGGTTGTCCTGGTTGAGTCGCACCAATTCCTGTGCGCTCGCGATGTCCCAGTAGGACTGCTTCACCAGAAGCGCCAGGCTTCGCCTTGCTGCGGCAGCATCGCTGCCCATCGCAACGGCTTGATGCGCAGCAATGTCGCCACGCAACTTGCGCGACCCGTTTATCTCAAGGGGCTGTGAGAATAGAACAGCCGAGTCAGACCCGGCGCTCCCCACAATGTCTGCGGCGATAGTAGTCTCCGGACTGACTAAAACCCTCGCTCCTCGTGCCGCTTGACGGGCCGCGTCAGCAGAGAGCTGTTCGGCGGCAACACCAGGGTTGTTCTTCAAGGCAATCTCAAGCGCCTGGTCTAGCGACAGCTCTTCTGATGTGGCTGCGACGCCCAACAGGCAACAGCAGCCGACTGTCACTGCCACCCGCGCGATAGGGTGCGTGATGATCATATCTAATGCCTCGTACATTCAGTTTTCGAGTTCACGTTACTGGAATAGTGTGCAAAAACGCGCCGGACGCGACGCGTCCCCTGCGGATCAGGGAATAGGGTTGCGGCTAAGCGGTAGGTCTTGGAGGTTGGAAGATGCCTTGGACTACGATCTCAGGCGGATCGTTGGCAGGGGTGCAGAAGCAGTTGTGTTGGCAGAGGTTGAGGTCGAGCTGGAGTGCAAGCTCGAATGTCGCGGGACTACACGCGTGTGGGCACTCATCCCACGTAGAACCATCGTGGCATTCGCAAGTGCACTCTGCCAATGGTGCGTAGCACAGGAGCATCAGTACAGCAATCGCTATTAACTTGGTTGCATGTCCAGTGTTCATTGCCACCACATGTATTGGTAGATCGACCGACCCCCATCAGGTCTTTCGGCCAACTAATCACTGAGACGCACCAGTCTGCGGGAGAGTTCCTTCTTGACTACGAGGACTACCTCCGGCAAAAAGACCATCGGCGAAAGATCCACCGGAAGCCCTCGCAGTGAGGGGGAATTGCAGGTCCGACGTGTCTGACGGGTCGGACAAGTCGGACAAGTCGGACAAGTCCGACATTCTCCAAGTCCACAACATAAGCAGCGGCGCAGCCAACAGTTAGGCAATAATGCGCACACTCTGCTATACTATATATACCGAGACGGACAATCCCCCGGCGTGTTGGCACTCGTCCCCGGCGCGCACGGGAGCGAAAGGGCACACTGAATTGGTAGCGGTAGTCGACTATGGCATGGGCAACCTGCGGAGCGTGGAGAAGGCGCTCGAGTATGTTGGGCAGGATGTGTGTGTCACAGCAGACCCGCAGACTATCCACTCCGCCGATCGCGTGATACTGCCTGGGGTGGGGGCTTTCGGCGCGGCCATGGAAAACCTCCGATCCTCCGGTCTGCTGTCTTGCGTAAAGGACGTCATAGCCTCCGGCAAACCCTTTCTGGGAATCTGTCTTGGCATGCAACTGCTGCTGGATGAGAGCGACGAGCAGGGCCGCCACGTCGGACTGGGCGTCGTGAGGGGACGAGTGGAGAAGTTCGCCGAGAACGCGCTTCGAATTGAAGACTCATCGCCGCTGAAGATTCCCCACATGGGCTGGAACTCAGTCGAGTTCAAGAAGGCCTGTCCCCTGTTCGATGGGCTGGGCGATGGGTCTATGTTCTACTTTGTCCACTCTTTCTACGTTGCTCCGACGGACGATGTTGTTGCCGCGACGACACGCCACGGCGCAGAATACTGCTCAGTACTCTGGAATGACAATGTTGTGGCAACCCAGTTTCACCCGGAAAAGAGCGGCGCCGTCGGTCTCAAGATGCTCTCAAACTTCGCGGAGGCCAGGTTCTGATGGAAGTTATCCCCGCAGTCGACTTGATGGATGGCAAGTGCGTTCGACTATCTCAGGGCAAGTTCGATCAGGTGACCGTTTTTGCCGACAACCCGGTTGAGATGGCTTTGAAGTGGGAATCGGAAGGCGCGTCACGGCTTCACGTGGTGGACCTCAACGGCTCACGCGTCGGCGCACCGGCCGAGACCGATACCATACGTCGCATCACTGCATCCGTGAACATTCCGGTTCAGGTAGGCGGAGGCATACGGCACCTGGAAAGCGCTCGACTACTACTCGACCTGGGAGTGGATCGAGTGATCATCGGAACCTCTGCCGCGCTCGACCCCGAGCTGTCGGGCGCGATCTTCGAGGAATTGGGCGATCACGCCGTACTCGGGGTGGATGCGCGAGACGGCCAGGTCGCCGTCAAAGGCTGGGAGGAGACCACGTCTGAAGAGGCGGTCGCCTTTGCAGTCCGAATGCAGAAACTTGGCGCCAGGCGTGTGATCTATACGGATATATCGCGTGATGGCATGATGCAGGGCGCGAATATCGAAGCGATGAGAAGAATGGCAGTCGCGCTAGACATTCCCGTCATCGCATCCGGCGGGGTAACGTCGCTCGAGGACATCCGCCGGCTCAGAGACATCGAGATCGACGGTGTCGAAGGCGCCATCCTGGGAAAAGCCCTGTATCTAGGAGTGCTCAGTCTGCCCGAAGCAATTGCGGAGGCCGCATGGAAGTAATCCCCGGTATCGATCTGATGGGAGGCAGATGCGTCTGCGCGACGCATCAGTCGTTTATTGAGGACAAGCCTGCGGGGCATGACCCGGTGGAGATTGCCGTGGGGTGGGCCAGGCAGGGAGCGACAAGACTGTACATAGCGGATATTGACGGCGCCAGAATGGGTTCGCCTCAGAACCTGGCTCAGGTGAAGCGGATTATGCAGGCTAGCGGAGTTCCCGTGGACCTGGGCGGAGGGATTCGCTCGCTCGATACGGCGAAACGCGTCCTGGACATGGGTGTCGACCGCATTGTAGTCGGGACGACTGCCGCGCTGGAGAGCAGCTTGGCCGAGGACATATTCGGTTCCGTTGGCGAGAAGACCATCCTCAGCGTGGCCAGCCTCTACGGCTACGTGGCAGTGCGAGACTGGCAAGCCCGCACGGACGAACGCAGTGAGCATTTCGTGAAGAGAATGTGCGAGTTGGGCGCCAGGCGTGTTGCCTTTACGGATGTGTCGCGGAAGGGCATGAAAGGCGGAGTGAACACGGTCGCGATCTCAAGGATAGCCAGGACTGTGGGTGTGCCCATAATCGCGTCCGGCGGAGTCAGTAGTATCGAAGACATCAGGCAGCTTATGCAGCTTGAGTCTGCGAGGATCGAGGGAGTGGTTGTAGTCACCGCGATTTACTCCGGGGCGGTTATCCTGGCGGATGCGATTGCTGTGGCCAGCGGGGCGTAATAGTGTTGCGTTGTGTGGCCGAGTCAGCGGTTCTGACCGGCTGCGAAGTGTTCGAACGTCTTCTTGAGTCCCTCGTCAAGCGTTACTTCAGGGCGAAACCCGAGTAGCGCGGCAGCTCTGCCGGTATCACTGATCGAGTACCTTATCTCTCCAGGCAACGGCTCGATATTGCTGATCTGAACTTCACGGTCCGCAATCTTTGACAGCCTGTATGCGAGTTCCTTGATTGATGTGCTTCTGCCGCCTGCAATGTTGAAGACTCCTCCTGTGGCAGCATCCGCGTCGCACGCTACGCAATTGGCCCTGGCGATGTCGTGAACGTGGACGAAGTCGCGCGTC
Source organism: uncultured bacterium (assembly GCA_964431685.1). Taxonomy (GTDB): domain Bacteria; phylum Armatimonadota; class UBA5829; order UBA5829; family UBA5829; genus CAYSLA01. The sequence goes on from CAYSLA010000060.1 coordinate 17,897, forward strand.
TGTTCGCCGTCACCATAGATTTGAATGTTTTCCCCGGCCAGTATCCGGTCTATGAACTTGGGAATCACTGCCGCATACTGGCTTCTGGGGTTCTGCCTTGGGCCATACACGTTGAAGTAGCGAAGCACAACCGTCTCCAATCCGAAAAGGCTCTGAAACACGTGCATATAAAGTTCGGCTGCCGCTTTGCTCGCGCCATAAGGAGACAGCGGCTTGGCTGGCAGGTCTTCTCGTTGAGGAGTGCGTCCCGTGTCTCCGTAGACTGCCGATGAGGATGCCAGAACCAATCGGCGCACTCCGCATTCTCTGGCGCACGTCAGCACGTTGAGTGTGCCACCTACGTTGACTTCGTTCGTGAAGATAGGGTTTTCCGTTGACGCCGTGACGGATATATCGGCTGCGTGGTGGAGCACATACTCAGTGCCGCGCATCGCCTTTCGCAGAGCTTCAGGGTCCCGAATGTCGCCTTCTACGAACTCAATGTGATCTCGCACCGTGGCAAGGTTGTCCATTCTGCCTGTGGAGAGGTTATCGATGACCGACACCGCGTGGCCAAGCCCAAGTAGATACTCGCATATATGTCCGCCGATGAATCCAGCGCCGCCAGTGACAAGGAATCTTCCCAATACGCACTCCTATACATTCTCATCGTGTGACTGTCCGCTCTGTAATGGTACCCGTCGACAGCGGCAAAGTCAACCTGCCCGGGTTCTGCCGGTCTTTCGACCAGGCTCTGGTCACTTCTTGAGCCAGACGATAGTGGCTCCGGCCCCGCCCTCTTCTCGCTCGGCCAGCTTGTATGATTCGACACCAGGATGGGATTTCAGATAGTCCCAAACTACGCTCCTCAAGACACCGGTGCCTTTGCCGTGTATTACGCGCAGGCGGTCCGCCCCGACTGTCATGGCGTCGTCCACGAATTTGTCCAAGTCAATCAATGCCGCCTCCGCGCGCATAGCTCGAAGCATTATCTCAGGACGGAAATCCAAGCTCTTTCTGAGCGATATTGCCGATTTGCCCGAATCGGACACCGACCTCCTCGGATTGACTTCTCGCGGCATTCTGAGATGTGAGACCGGCACGCTGACGCGCATAGTTCCAACCAGCACAAGCACTTTGCCATCGACCGGCCCTTCCAACACCTCAGCATCCTGGTTGAGACTCTCCACACGAACTCTCATCCCCGGTTGTATGCTGCTGCCTTCCGGCAAGGGTTCGTCAGTCGATTTCGGCACGATAGGCTCGACGAGTTCCTTCTCCATGTCGTCGATGAGCTGTTCTGCCTTCTTCTTGAGGCTCTGGGCGCGCTTGGTGTCTTTCTGCTGCCTGCTCAGTTCCAACAGAGCGTCATCGAGTCGGCTTGAGTAGGCGTCGATGATAATCTGGGCCTGCTCGCGCACTTTCTGTTCCGTTCTGCTCTTGGCTCCCTCCACTCTGGTCAACTGCTCTTCGTATCTGCGGCGCAAGGTCTCAGCATCCGCCGAACGTCGTTCGGCGGTCTTTCGTTCTTCGGCGGCAGCGCGGTGAGTTTCTTCTATCCGGCGAATGAACTCCTCAGTGACATCGCTTCGGTCTCCAAGTCCTGCTCTTGCCCTGTCAACTATGTCCTTGTTCAGACCCAGGCGAGCCGCTATCGCGAAGGCGTTGCTGCTGCCCGGTATGCCTATGAGCAGTCGGTATGTTGGTCTCAGGGTTTCGGGGTCGAACTCAACACAAGCGTTCTCCACGTTGTCGCGAAGATAAGCATATTCCTTGAGCTCGCCGTAGTGCGTGGTTGCTACGATTTTCGCTCCATTGTCCAATAGGAAGTCAAGCACTGACTTCGCCAGAGCGGCGCCTTCGTCAGGGTCCGTGCCGGCACCTATCTCGTCCATCAGTACCAGGGTGTTCGCGTCTGCGTTCTTTGTTATATGCACGATATTGCGCATGTGCGATGAGAATGTAGACAGCGACTGCTCTATGCTTTGTTCGTCGCCGATGTCTGCGAATATGTTTGTGAATACAGGCAGCTCGCTGTCCGGGTCCGCCGGTGTCTGCAGACCGCTTGCCGCCATCA
>CAYSLA010000061.1:0-222 GCA_964431685.1 uncultured bacterium
GCCAGGAAGTCATCGCCTACTGCCGGTCGAGAAGCGACGAATCCGGAATCACCTATCACGTCTCTCTGGCGCAGCACACAACTGGTGGTTGGACACTGGAGGACATCGCCACTGTGGGCGGCTCGACCGGCCCAGCGGCAGTGATCGACGAGGACGGTGTTGTGCACATGTGCTTTGCTGATCCGAGTTCTGGACAGTTGAAGCTGGCAAGTAGACCGACTG
>CAYSLA010000061.1:322-13805 GCA_964431685.1 uncultured bacterium
GCGGCACATGGAGCATAAAGGTGCTGGATGGCGACATGGGCGAGCCGGTCGTGCCGACTGGCGGCACATGGAGCATAAAGGTGCTGGATGGCGACATGGGCGAGCCGGTCGTGCCTTATCCTTCTATTGCACTGCTCCCGGCGGGTGGCGTGGCCGTGGCCTACTTCGTTCACCAGACGGGCGCTGCGCATCTTAACTACGGAGTCTGGGATGGGACTTCGCTGCATAGTCAGCCGGTGGCAACGCTGCAGGTAGACGGTCCGTACGACTGTTCATTGGCGGTCTCCGGACAGGGCAGTCCATCGATAGCGTACCGTGACTCGGGCGCAGACTGTTTGAAGCACGCGTGGCGGGCTGGAGGAACGTGGTTGACCGAGACGGTGGATGCTTCTCCGGGGTCCGGCTCGGGTGTTTCCCTGTGTGCTGATTCGACAGGAACGGTCTCGGCAGCATACGTGGGCAGGCTGGCGGATGAAGTCATGTATGCGTGGGCCATTGCCCCCATTTCCTCGGGAGGCGCCAAGAGCAAGCCGGAAGGCAGCATGGTTCAGCTTTCGGGAGTTGTCTCATCGACAGATGGCGGCGAGCTGGGGTCTTCTCTATACGTACAGGATATAGACCGTTCCTGCGGCATCCAGCTTCTTTTCACGGCGCAGGTTCCGGCCGTGACCCGCGGGATGCTGCTTGATATACAGGGTGCGGTAGCGAATCACTCAGGCGAAGTTGCGCTAGTCGACCCGACAGTCAGGCAGTTGGGAACCGCGGCGTTTCCCAAACCGTTGCGCGTTGCAGTTCGTTCTTTGGGCGGAGGCGACTTCTTCTGGAATCCTGGCCCGCCGGCCATCGGGCAGATGGGCGTTCGCGGCGGAAGTGGCCTGAGCAACATCGGCCTGCTGGTGACGGTGTCGGGCCGCGCAGAAGCCATCGGTTCCGCCTACTTCACACTTGATGATGGCTCCTCCGCGCCCGTGAAATGCTGGTGTTCCGGGATCGTGCCGCCGCCGCTGAACTGTTACGTACGTGTTACCGGCATCAGTTCGTGCCAGCAGGAAGATACGGAACTCGTTTCGTTGCTGCGCGTTCGCTCCGCTGCGGATATCGTGATTGTGCCGGAGTGATCTGAGCCCGTTGTCTCGGGATTTTGGACTCATCAGCTTAGTGCAAGTCGAAATCCCGAGACATCGTTACTACCAGCACGCAACTATGCGGCGGTATGGTGACGGCTACCCGTCCCTGAGTAACCTCGGATGACTTGTGAGTTAGCCTGCGGCCTGATGTATGAACCGTGACGCTGCTGCCCAGTCTGGTGTCATTGAGTTCGACCCGCTGGCGGTGTTCCGTCCAGTTGGCGAGAATAACCCCGAGACGGCCATCTGGTGACTGCCATGTTGCGTCGAACACTGCGGGAACTCGAAACACACGGCTTTCGCGCTCCCAAGTTACAGTCTTGACTCCATCGATTTGCACCGGTTTGAGCATTCGTCCGTAGACGAGGAAATCTCTTCCGGGACCGCGGCGCATGGCCGTGGTTGTGCGGATCACTTCAAGCGCTTGATCGTTGCTGCCCACCTTTGGTTCCCAAGGCGCCCAGTTGATGGTATCCTTGTTAAGCAGTGTGCCATCGCCGACCATCACCGCACCCGGGATTTCACCCAAAACGCAGTTGTACGAGTTCCGAATGGGCAGGTGGTATGGTTCTGGACTCTGTCCCATCCCCCCCTGGATGACAAGGCAATCGTGATACAGATAGTGATATAGAGGCAGGAAGTCATTGTTGTATCCGGGTGGAAAGACCCGGCAGTCGCACTGTTGATAAAGCGGCAGAGCGTACTCGCTGGCCGGCTGCTCCGTGGAATGTATGACCTCGGTCTCGCCTCTTGCCGCAGCTTCGGCGTGGAATTCATCGATGATTCGTGCCATCATCTCGGGCATCCATTTACCGGGCATTGGCGGATGTTCGTGGTCTGCGGCGAAGCACGGGAATGTTGACGCACCGAGGTTCTGATCGAAGAACTGAATGGACTCCAGCCCCCAGTCAAGAAGCCTGCCAACGAAGTCGCTGGCGATATCGCGCGTCAGCTTAGCGCCGATGCAGCACGTATAGCTCCTGCGCCACGGCCGATCCCAGATTTCCTCCCAGGGGGTGCCCTGCGTGGTCTGGCAGACGCTCTGTTCGCCGTTGTGTTCACGATAGTATTGTTCACCGTCATAGCGGTTCCAGGCGTGAGAGGTCACCCAGCGTGTGCCGTTGCAGAACGATCCCACGTGCCAGCCACGCTCCCGTGCCATACGGGCGAAGTTTGTCACCGACTCATCCCCGCCGACTGGTGGGAAGCAGTCTGGATAGACCCAGGAGCCGCCGCGCTCCCAACCCATTATCACTGCCACCAGAGGCGACTCCACCTTGGTGGCAATACCGTCCAGCAATGGAATGATCTTCTCATACGGCAGGAACTCCTCCACCGGCAGGACTGGTCCCGCATCCAGGATTCCTTGTGGGCGCACCGTTATGTAGGGAGGCGAATCCAGCAGCCACTGAGGGACGTCGGTGCGCTGGTGGAGTGGGGTGCTCCATTTCTGCTCACTTGCCCACTGACGGTAGATCTCCGCTGCATCGTACCAGTTGCCAGTGAACGAACCCAGAACAACGTCGTACTCCAGCTTGCGACTGCCACTCATTGGCCAATCGCCCACGTGGGCGATTCCGAGCCGGATTCCGGGGTCGCGGTGCACCGGTGCCAGAAGCTTGATGTTGCCTTCAGTATCTTCGCACGCCAGATAGAGTCCGGCGTCGTCGTTATAGTAGGCAAGGAACTGAGCGAATGTCCCGCCGGGATAGTGGTAACAGTCGCCGTTTTCAGGAATGAGCTGCCAGGCCTTGGGCCAATCTGGCTCCAATGTGTCAGGCCGGGGATTCACATACTGTCTCCCCTGAGAGAAGGGCCGGATAGCCACACGGTTCCCTGGGATATCATAGGACGCGACCACGACGGGATATTGCACATCTACGATTCGGAGGTCTGCGCGGTTGTCGACGGTTATGCTCCACCGGCTGAATCGATCGGTCTTGCTTGCTGCAACGTCAATCGTGACATCAAGCTCTCGCCCGTCCACTTGGCTGTAGCGGGCAGTCAGAATCTGCGTGCCATCTTTGGACAATTCGACCGAGACCGTTGTAGACTTGGCTTGCGAAGACGTAAGCTGACGGTAGTCGTTCTGACCATCCAGATATTGGATGATGAACGCCGGGTGTTCCGGGGCAGAAGCGATGAACTCCTGCTGGGGTGCAGAGTGACTCCGCAGAGATACGAGCTTTCCTGTGGTCTTCTCGAACGCAAGAGTGTCTGATGATGTCTTGAGACGGATTAGTTCAGTCATTTGGTGATAGCCTCCGTATGGACAATACCGGTTGTTAGCCGCACTGAATCAGTTTGGCCTTGGCCTCCAGATAGTATAGGAAATTCTCATAAGAGATGTCCGGTGGGAAAGTGTGATCCAGGTGTGGAATGTAGCCTCCACAGTCCAGAAGCGGAGGGATTTTGGCTTGCAACTCCTCGTCAATTTGCTTCTTGCCGAGAGCCAGAGGATGTTTGGCGATGCCCCCGGCGAACGCCAGGTCCTTGCCATACTCCTTACGCAGCCTGACCGGATCCATTCCCGAGGGCTGTTCCATCGGCCACAGACACGTAATCCCACACTCGATAATATCGGGAATAAGCGTATCGACCGTGCCATCCGAATCCATCCAGAAATGCTCAATTCCGGCCTTCTTGAAATGCTCGATTATGCGCTTGTATCTCGGAGCCAGAAACTGCCTGAAGATACTGGGCGAAACCAACGGCGTGCCTTTTCCAGCGAAATCCTCGAAGAAGTTGAAGTAGTCGAACCGGACTTCCTTGAGAGCCTTATCCACGACTTTGAGGAGAAAGTCGGTGTTGAAGTCCAGCATTTCCTCGACGAAATCCGGATCGTCGTAGAACAGATAGGATATGCTTTCGGTGCCCACCCAGCTCCTGAGCCCTGAATACAGACCGAATGTGCCATTGTTGAGCAGGCAAAGCGGGTAGTCTCTGTCTTTCCATATCTTCACCCACTGATCCCACCATTTCGGATACCGGCCGACGGCATCGGGATTGTAGCGGGTCTTTGTCAGTTGCCGAAAGGTCTCGCGGTCTTTGACCGGCCACTCGAGATAGGTATCCATACACATCCTGCCGCCTCGAGAAGTCCCTTCCTTGAGCGCCTTAGTCAAGATACCCTGCCCATTGCGGGCAAGGATGTACCTTTCGTCTTCTTCAAGAACCTCTTCGTCAAATGGCGGCATGAGCCAGATGTTGATGTTCGCATAGCAGCGTCTTTCTAAACCAAAGTACGGATCGCCGTCAAACCAGTTGAGGTCACTCATCTGGTCCAGGCTCAAACCTTCCTTCGCCCAGCGGTCAAGCGTCTGAGGCCAAAACCCGAGTTCGTAGTTTGGCAGCCGATCCACCGGCTGGAAGTTCAGAACACGTAAGAAACGTTCTCTTCCATTCATTATAAGCAGTCTCCCTTGGTGTTACTCACGAACAAGTTCTGTGACCGTGCGTCTCTAGTCCAGCTATCAGCCGCGCGGCAGACAGCTATCCTGGTGTGTTCATTTCATCATTGGACAGGATACTGTAATGATATTACATTGTCAAGCGTGGATGACTACGATTCAGAGTTGTCCTCGTTTCTAGCCGAGTCGGGGTGTGCCGCAAAGGCCGCATCTGCTCTTTCGACAAAGAACCGTCAGGATTGCTGGTAGCCGAAAGGGAATTCTCATGGTATACTGAAATCAGCGGGGCGCTGTCGCTGCCCGGCAAGTACCTTTGCGCCGCCGCAATACAGTTGTATCGTGAAGCGAAGCGTCTACGGATGGAGGTTACACAGATTAAGAGAGTTGTTTTTCTGTCCTTTGCAGTGGCATTTATCTGCGCCTGTGGGGTCTCCGCGTGGGCTCTGCACGCAGTTCGAATATCCGACCTGAGCAATACTCCTCTGCCGCCGAATCCTATCAGAGTCTGGGGTACCGTAACGGGCGTGTCGCCTTACCGGATAGGTGACGGGGTCAATGAGATCACGGTCATAGGACTGAGCGCGTCAGTCGGTGATTTTGTTGTGGCCACGGGCAATTTCGGCGACGGTGTACTCACAGTAACCGAGACCGCAGAGGTCTACACCGTTTCGGCCACCACCAGGATGGTCTACATCCCCGCTGGGACGTTCCAGATGGGCAACAACGGCAGCGAAGGCTATTCTCACCTCAATGAGTTGCCGCAACACTCTGTAGTAGTTTCCGAATACTATATTGGCAAACACGAGGTTACTCGCGGCGAATATCGCGAGTTTATGGAGGCCGGCGGCTACTCAAACCCATTCCTCTGGTCTGCCAGCGGGTGGGCTTGGAAGTCCGGTCTTAGCCGCACCGAGCCGGACGGCTGGGCCGTTCAGCAGGACTGGGGAAACCCTCCCGGGTTGTTCACGCAAACGGATGACAGCCCTGTTGTGGGCGTAACTTATTACGAGGCGGAGGCATTCTGCAATTGGGCCGGTGGCCAGTTGCCGACTGAGGCGCAGTGGGAGAAGGCCGCTCGTTGGACTGGTGGCTACGCGAACGCTTATCCGTGGGGGAACGTGTGGGACAGCGAGAAATGCAACAACAGGGACGACGGAAGATACGTTGGTTGGCAGACATCGCCTGTTGGAAGCTATCCGGCTGATTCAAGTCCCTACGGATGCAATGGAATGGGAGGAAACGTGCGGGAGTGGTGCCTGGACTGGGCGAAGTCCTATCCCGGTAGCACGAACCCGTTTGATTACACTGGCGTCTGCCGCGCTTTGAGGGGTGGCGGATGGAGCAGTGACGCCGACAGCACCCGCTGTGCATTCCGTGGCAGCGCGGTTCCCGAGCACAGCGACTTCAGCGTTGGTTTCCGTTTGGTATATGACCGCGAGATGGTTCGAATGCCTGGCACACCTTCTGGCAACGCCACCACGATCCCCAACAAATCGGAAACATACACGACATCCGGGTCGTTCTGCAACAGGGGACATGCCGTGGAGTACTCGTTCGACTGGGGTGACGGGACATCCACACCGTGGTCCACGTCAAGGACGGCTTCCCGCTCGTGGAGCGCTTTGGGAGCGAAGAGCATCAGAGTCACTGCGCGTTGTCAGATGAACGCGAGTATACTGGCGACGTCAGCGGCGCTGGTCGTCAACGTGATCGAAAAGCCCGGCGACATGATCTACATTCCAGCCGGGCCATTTGACATGGGAAACCAGGGTGGTGAGGGCTATTCGTACCCTGATGAGGTTCCCTCGCACAACGTCGACCTCTCTGGTTACTACATTGGCAGGTACGAGGTTACGCGCGGGGAATACCGTCTCTTCATAGATGCCGGTGGATACTCCAACCCCGCATACTGGTCGGAGGAAGGTTGGGTGTGGAAAGGTGGTCGCACTGAGCCCGACATGTGGCCGGCTCAGCAGGATTGGGGATTCGGCACATTCGTCCAGACAGATTACCATCCGGTTGCCGGCGTGAGTTACCACGAAGCAGAGGCCTTCTGCAGGTGGGCTGGGGGAAGTCTTCCCACCGAGGCTCAATGGGAGAAGGCGGCGCGGTGGAATGCCGGGACGAGCTACTCCGGCGTCTACCCCTGGGGAGACATCTGGGATAGTCAGAAATGCCGCAACAGCCTGGACCCAGCGCACACAGGAGTCGCTGAGGTTGGAGGCTACTCAGGCGGCGCGAGTCCCTATGGCTGTCTTGATATGGCGGGCAACGTGGCTGAGTGGTGCAAAGACAAATATCAAATCGACTACTATTCTCAGACGCCGGTCGATGGTTGGGATGATCCGCACGGTCCCGCAAGCGGCAGTTACGTACTCCGTGGTGGTAGTTGGCAGTCGGACGCAGACGGAACACGGTGTGCCAATCGCCACGGTGTCAGCGACCCGTCGGGCAGCTTCCAGACAGGCTTTCGCATGGTCCGGCAGTCTGCCGATCCTCTAACCAATGCCGTTGTGCCGATTGTCGTGCACTCCGGAGATGGTACGGATGGATCCGGTGATGTCTACATGCGCGGCAACTGCCGAAGTGATTTTGCAGATGTGTGGTTCGAGGATGCGTCCGGTAGCCGGCTGGACTACTACCAGATCAGCAAAGGCAACTGGAGTCTGGAAGCCGATACCCGGCTTGGCACACGTAACTACATCGTCAACGCCAGCATCGGGCGGCTCAACGCCGGAGACATAATTGCCTCCAGTGTGAGCGGCATGCGGGTTGCAGTATCTCCGGATAACGGAGCTACCTGGACGGAGATATTTCCGCACGCCGCAGACGTTCTTGGCGTGGATTTGTTGGGCAACATCTATATCAGTCGGCTGGGTTGGGGACTCTACCGGGGTGTCTGGAACGAAGACACCGGGCAATGGGACTGGACTCTCAAAATCGACATACGTGCGGACGGGTACGAAGACGCAGGTTTCCAGCCATACGCATTCGCAATCAACCAGGATAACGGTTTCATATATGCGGGCCAATACCAGGCAAACACTCTGCCTTGCGTCATATACGTTTCGCGCGACGGTGGGGCTACCTGGTCCGTAGCCTATACCACTCCGGTTGCGCACGTGCATGGGCTCGACGTTGATCCATACACTGGGAAGATATACGCAGGGATAAACAAGATATCGAACGCCGACAACATCCTGGTTGAAGGAGTCGACAATGGTGTTGATGCGGTGACCTGGGAAGTCAGGATGACTGGCACCCAGTCCTCTGTTACTGACATGCTGTTCACCCCAACGCACATTCTGCTTGGCGGCGATCCCAATGGCCAGCACAACAGTCAGTGCGTCATGAGGATGTCCAAGGAGGACTACTCCTACTCCACGCTGCTGAACTATGCGGGCACGTGCCAAAACCTGTTTAGGATTGGGAACACGCTCTTCGCCAGTGTTCAGCCTTATGGGCTAAACCGATACACACTGGTCTTTGCGTCGACAGATGAAGGCGCGAGCTGGCAAACGATTCACGTTGGTCCAATTGATCGAGATTTCGCTGGTCTGGCCTGGGTCTCCAACGTCGGTACACCGACAGGCAGCAGTGAACAGGCGATATTTGGCTTCAACGGCTCCAGAGACATCTATAAGCCCATGCGTTTGTTTGCGGGAGGCGACCGCCACCAGGCCCTATATCGGGTAAGAGTACCACGAGTGCCGGCGGACGGACCGGCTGTCTATGTCTGCTGTGACGGCATCACAGTGGCCGAGTCTAGCACTGTTGCCGCTGCAGGCAATCCGGCGGTCGTCTCGGATGCTGGTCTACTGGCGCGATGGACATTTGATGAGGGCAACGGAGTCTGCAGTAATCCGAAGTACAGCCTTACGCCAGTAGGCGATGGACAAAGCTATATGGAATACAACGGCGCACGCGCGGGGCCGGCCTACCCTGACATTGTGCAGCCTGGTAAGCATCTGAACCTGACCGCAGCAGGCTACTTGCGGGTGGATTGCAGTGAGCCGTACGATGTCCTGGATATTACGGAATCGTTTACTATGATTGGTTGGGTTAGGACGGTGCCTAATGGCAGAACCCAAACGCTATTTGGCAGAGGCAACAACAGCGATAAGGCGCAATACGTGCTGTATCTGTCTGCGTCATCCAATCCGGAGTTGGTGTTCGTTACCTCAACGGGCGCCAGAACTTACAGACCGGGTGAGCAATGGTTTGTCGCCACCGGCGGTTGGGTTCAGGTTGGGGTCATCGTTGGGCCGGTCGCGGGAATCTGGCAGAGCATCAGATTTGTTGTGAATGGGCAGGTCGGCGCACCCGTGTATCTCACAGCCCCGATAGCCGCGACGACTCGTGACAAGTTTGCGATCGGCGCCGACGGACGGGACGACGCCAGTGTCTACGGGCCAACCGTTGGTTCTTTGGACGATATCGCGGTCTGGGGTCGGATGCTGACTGCTGAAGAAGTGCTGGCGCTGTATGAGCAGCGGTTGCCGGTGACCGCGCAGGTCGTATACGGAGGCAGTGGAGCCGCAGGCGGGCACAACTGGCAGTCTGCTGGTAGCCAGGTGTTTCACTTTCCCTGCTCTGATCTCTTCAGACGCGCATCGGGCGGTGTGGCAATTGCCCCGCGATCAGCACAGATCGAATAACTGGTTGATTTGGCAGCAAATATGGGGTAGAATCAGTACAGATTCCGCACATAGAATCGGGATGGCACAAAGACGGCGTGACGTCGCTGCATTCAGTGCCGGCTATCCGAACAGGACGGGGCGAGGTCTAGGTTCGTCCGGTCCAGCATTGATGCGGATGGGGGGAGAAAGTTGTTCATCACACGTATAGTAGTCACTGTGGCAGACTTGGTTGCGAGGAGGAGTTTTCTGCGCGGTTTTGCCCTGCTGACAGCCATCGTTCTCGTTTCGTGCGGAGCTGGCCAAACCGCTATAGCCGGCAATCTGTCCGACCAGAAGCTGACTGACAGCGCCCAGATCAGACACGAGCTGACCAAGGGGCCCACGGTGAAAGTGGTCGTCAATCTGGATGCATCCCTGCCTGCGCCCTCGGTATCCGATTTTGCGCCAGGGGCTTCGTCCTTGGGGCCGATTCGGGCAGAGACAAAGCGTGCTCAGCAACGAGTACTGGACGCCAACCCGGCACCCCACGTCAGACCGCGATACCGCTTTGACAACATACCGGCGTTCTCTGCGGAGGTGACGGCGGAGGGACTGGCCGCGCTGCAAGCGCGCCCGGACGTGGCATCGATAGAACCGGTGTTCCTTACCGAGGCACACCTGGCGCAGGGCATACCGCTCCTGCGAGGCACCACCTATCGCTCGACCCACAACGGGGCGGGCCTTGCGATCGCCATCTGCGATACTGGAATTGACTACAACCACCCGCGTCTGGGCGGCGGCGGTTTTCCGAACGCCAAAGTCCTCGGCGGTTACGACTTCGGAGACAGCGACTCGAACCCGATTCCGAACGGACAGGCCCACGGTACTTGCTGCGCGGGCATCGCCGCAGGCGACCTCGGAACGGTGGGAAGCTACATAGGCGGCGTGGCGTACAGCTCGAAGCTGTATGCTTTGAAGATCTCATACGGAACAGGCGGGAGCGCGTACAGCGATGCGATGGCTGCTGCGTGGGACTGGTGCGTCACGCACAGGAATGACAATCCGGACTACCCAATCAAGGTCATCAGCACCAGCTTTGGCGGCGGGCGCTACTACTCGACCTCCGCGGGTGACAACGTGTATCCCTCGATGACAACTGCTGCCAACAACGCTGTGGCGGCCGGGATTACGGTTCTTGCATCCTCGGGAAACGATGGCTACTGCGATTCTATGGGCTGGCCGGCGTGCATTTCGAGCGTTCTCTCTGTCGGTGCTGTCTATGACGCTGCGTTTGGCAACTACCAACCGTGTATAAGTGCCGATTCCTGCGCGCCGAAGATTGCCAACACAGGCTGCTCCTCCGGCTACTACGCTATTGACGCCACGGCAGCCGACAAGGTGACTTCCTATTCGAACACCGCGACGTTTCTGACCCTCCTGGCTCCATCAAACGCATGCTACACAACTGACATCACAGGATCAGCGGGATACTCTACAGGGGACTACTACACGTCATTTGGAGGGACTTCGGCGGCGTGTCCCTACGCGGCAGGAGCGGCCGCCTGTTTGCAGTCGGCTGCGAAAGCGGAGATAGGCAGATGGTTGACCCCGCTTGAGGTGAAGAATCTGCTCACGGCCAATGGTGATGCCGTTACTGACAGTAAAGTTGCCATCACAAAACCGCGCGTCAACCTGGAGCGCGCAATCGAAGCTTTGGCAACCCCGCCGACCATAGCTACACAGCCTGTCAGCCAGTTGAAAGAGATTGGCGAGTCGGCTGTCTTCAGCGTGCAAGCCATTGGATCCCCGCCTCTGAATTACCAGTGGAGAATGAACGGCGCGGACCTTTCCGACGGGCCAACTCCATCTGGCTCCGTTTACAGCGGAGCTATGACCGCATCTCTGACGCTCACCGGAGTACAGGGCGGCGATTCAGGCAACTACGATTGTGTCGTAACGAATGCTCACGGTTCGGCCACATCGGATGCGGCTGCGTTGACCATCAATAACCTGTCGATAAGCCCGCCCTACGAGTACACCTGGTGCGTCGGCCAGAGTGTGACGGACTGCCTGGGCGCAACTGGCGGCACCGCTCCCTATCACGACTGGACCGTTGTGCCAAGCGTAGACGATGACTACACCTACTCTGTCCTCGGGTCCAGCCTGTTCGGTTCCACAGGCAGTGCCCGGGGATGGAAAGCGGACGATGCTTCCTGGCAGTACGCTCTGCCGTTTGCATTTCCATTCTATGGGATTGAGCGTACCGTTGTGAACGTGTGCAGCAATGGTTTCCTCGACTTCACCGGCCCAACCTCAGCTTATAGCAATTCGGCATTGGGACTAATCTCAGGTGTCCGTATAGCTCCGCTCTGGGACGACCTGAATACAACCAGCGGTAATGTATACATCGACGAGAGCGTGCCCGGGCAGGTCACGATCCGATGGGACGGAGTGACCTACAGCGGCAGCTATCCCGTTAGGTTTTCGGCGGTCTTGTTCAGCGATGGATGGATTCGTTTTGACTACGGCAGCGGCAACACTAACCTGACGCCCACCATCGGCATCTCCTCGGGTGACGGTCTTCGCTACATTCTTGTTTCTGGCTACGACGGGGCGAGCAGCCGTACCAACGCCAACTCTGTGGCTTTCACGCCGGTTGAACCACTGTCTCCGCTGCCGCCTGGCGTCAACCTGAACACAGGGACCGGCTGTTTCACTGGGCAACCGACAACCGTCGGCGACTATTCTGCACAGATTCAGGTCTATGACAGCTCATCGCCTACGCTGACCAGACAGCAATGGTTTACTTTTCACGTTGTCAACGTCCCCCCGCCGGTTTCCGTATCCACCGCGAAACTCTTGGGCGACGCGGAGTGTGCCTCACTCTCGGATGTGGCAGTGACATTCTCTTCGCCGGGCTACTTCTATGTTCAAGAAGATGACAGAACCTCTGGTATCAGGGTGGTGAAGTCGGGCCATGGTTTGTCGGCTGGAGCACGCGTCGATGTCGAAGGTGTGCTTGGCACCAGCTCGCCGGCCGATCAACTGCCGTTCTCGGACGAGCGCTACATAGACTGCGGCCTGTTTAGTCAGGTCGGTACCGGAATGACTGAGCCTCTGGGCATGTCCAGCGCCTTGCTTGGCGGAGCAGACTGGTTCTACGAGCCGACCACGAACGCCGGGCAGCGCGGTGTTACAGATGGGGCTGGTCTCAACACCGTTGGACTCTTGGTTGCGATTACTGGCCGGGTGACTCAAGTTACGGGTCAGGACTTCGGCATAGACGACGGTGCGGGCCGCAATGTCAGGTGCTTTGGTCTTGGCGGGACGGTTAGTGTTGGTGAATACGTCAAAGTCACTGGAATCAGTACACTTTGGTCACTCGATTCTGTGCGCTACCCTGGAGTGGTGGTCAGAAGTGTCAGCAAGTCACTTCAAACAGGTGTGTCGCCACCGTTTATTCCCAAGGTATCAGTCTTGCGTTATCCGCGAGAGCTTCGTTATCCGATCACTCGTCTACCCTGACCGCACAAACCTGAAGCCTGCCATCCACTGTGTCGTTATAGATGAGCCACTTGTTGTCGGCGGAGAAACCAGTCTCCACCCCTTGAGCGGCACTGGGAATGTAGGGTGTGTGGATGGTGGCATGGGGTCTGAAATCCACCTTGCTCATGGACATCGAGAACGGCGCCGCATAGGCAAAGCTGTGACCGTCGGTACCCTCGCCGCATACCCACGTGCCGTCAGGCGAGACGAATATGTGGGACTGATAACAGCAAAGAGGGTCGGACTTGTAGACTTCGCGTCCGTTCAGATCGCAAATTCCGAATTGCAGAGGCATAGGAGAATACTCGCCCCAGGGCGCTTCGTGGATTGTGGTGTCGGCGCGACGGTCCATATACTTGTAGCCGATGTGCTCTCCGTCGGGCCACCAGAATTCGTGGTGGGTCCATTCTTTCTGGCGCCAGGGGATTATCTCCCTTCGTTCCGAACCGTCGACTCTCACCAGCCACATTCTGGGGTTATAGAGCCCGATATCATCGCAGCAGTGCTTGATGAGACCTGGGTCAGTGGGTGACGTGTCCACGTGACTGGGGCACATGTGCTCTAGCTCGGAGATCTTCACGGCCGTGTTCGTTTCGAGATTGTAGCTCCAGACTGCGCCGTGGCGAGGCCTGTACGAGTGAAGCCAGAACGCGCGGATGTCTCTGGTGGTCGGCAGCGGTGGGTAACCGGGCTCGAAATGCTGATCCAGCAGGATGACGGTCTTTCCATCACAGGTGATCTCCATTGGATGTCCCGGTGCATCTGCGCTGAGAGTCCCGAC
>CAYSLA010000061.1:13905-19777 GCA_964431685.1 uncultured bacterium
TCGGGCAGGTCGGTCAGTTGCCGGATTTCTCTCCCGGTGTTCTCGTCTATCCACTTGCGCATGTCCTACTCTCTTCCCAATAACGGACTTCTCCGCCTACCCGACTACCTCGACACCATCGATGATGTAGTTACATATACCGATTGACTCCAGCAGATCGCCGCCAGCCTCCGGATTGACTCGGTCGGTCTTATTCCAGCCCGGGCCTTCTTCAGCAAAAGGCACATATCTGCTGAATGCGTCCTCCAGCGGTTCCCGGTAGGCCTTGTGAGCTAACTCGCGGTACAATCCCGATGCCTCGGCCGCACTGGCGAGGCTGCCGTCAGGCAGAGGCACATCCACCGCGAACGTCGGATCGAAGAAAGACCACTTGCCATCAAGATAGACTTCGGCAGTCGTGTGACCGCAGATGGTATTGGTGTGATATACGAATACCACGCGAGCGGGCATTTCCATCACTTGGCAAAGGGCAATGAACACCCGGGCTTGTTCATTGCACCAGCCAATCCCGGATTCGATCAGTTGTTCTTCAATGAACCCTCTGTCAGTCTGGGTCTTTCCGACGAGATATGGGTGGTCAACGTTCTTCATCACCCAGCGTGCTGCGTCCTCGGCCCGCTCGCGGTTCGTCGTTCCGCTTAGGGTCTCTGTGATCTTTTGCAGTAACGGGCGACTTCCCCGGATGTACCTGATGCGGGTGGGCGAGAAATCCGGCCCGTAAAGAACCGGCGCGGTCTCAGCGCACAGTCTTACCTGTGAGAGAGTCTGAGTCTTATCGACTCCTCCAACCGCGACATTCGGCAGGAACTCGTCGATCCTCCCGGGGAATCCCTTTGCGACATACGGTGTAAGGTCAATCATAGCAAGCAACGGTTCCTTTCTAAGCCACAGGGCGCCATCGAGAGCCCGAGCGGCGTCGACTCCATCGTCATATATCTACCTCAACAGCGCAGACCTGCATCACGCCGTCTATCGTGTCGTTGAACGTGAGCCACTTGTTGTCCGCCGAGAAGCCTGTCTCGACGCCCTGAGCGGTTACTGCGACGTATGGCGTGTGGATGGTGGCATAGGGCTTGAAATCCACCTTTGTGTTCGATATCGAGAATGGCGCAGCGTAGGCGAAACTGTGACCGTCGGTGCCTTCTCCACAGACCCACGTGCCATCCGGTGAGACAGATATGTGGCTGTGATAGCACTCGAGCGGATCCGACTTGTATATCTCCACTCCCTCAAGATTGGCCAGGCAGAGGTGAAGCGGGACAGGTGCGTATTCTCCCCACGGGATCTCGTGGATAGTCGGATCGTTTCTTCGGTCCAAGTACTTGTAGCCTATATACTGACCATCAGGCCACCAGAACTCGTGATGAGTCCACTCACGCTTCTCCTGGCGGCGTATCATACGCTTCTCCGATCCATCGACTCTGATTGTCCATATTCGCTGGTCATATATGCCGACGTGGTTCCAACTGTACTTGAAGAGCGTCGGATCGACGGGCGACGGGTCTTCGTAGAAGGGCAGTAATCTGTCATTCTCGTCGAGCTTGATAAGGGCGTGCGTGTCAAGGTTGTAGCTCCAGAGTGTCCCGTGACGTGGTGTGCAGAAATGGTACCAGAATCCCTCGACGTCCAAAGCAGGTCGCGGCGCATCAGGACTACACTCGCTGGGTGTCACCGTCACGTCAATGTGGCCCTCGTTAAGTATAACAGTTCGACCGTCACACGTGATAACCACCGGTGTTCCAGGCGCGTCCTCTGGAATCCGTCCGATCACCTCTTGCGATCCCGCCGGCAAATCTACTGCAACGATTTCTCGATTCGGTTGTTCGTGGTAGAACCACGCCTTTCCATCGGACTCACGCAAGTTGAGCCACTTTTCAAAACGCCCAGCGATTGGCTGGACATCGCCGCCCTCAGGATCCAGCGCCACGAGGTTGCCGGACGAGTGGTTGCCCCAGGCCAGAATAAGTCCCCCCGGCAGATGCCTGCGGAACTTGAAGTACGGGACTCTGCACCCCTCCGCAAGGTCGGTTATCTGCCTGATCTGCCTTCCTGTGTTTTCATCTACCCGCTTTCTCATATTCCAATGTCTCCTGTCCTTCGGTATTCGGTATCCACAATCCTAAAGAAGCGGGCCATCCGCCATGTTGTGGCCCTAGTTCACCCGCATCTTCCGTTGTGCGAACTGAGCTTCATAGAGCTTGCTGTAGTGGCCGCCGGTAAGGAGAAGCTCGTCGTGTGTGCCGATCTCAGCAATCTTCCCGGCCTCGATGACGATGATTCTGGTTGCCTCAACTATGGTGGACAGTCTGTGGGCGATCACAAAGGAAGTCCTGCCCTTGAACAGCGTCCGCAGAGCCTGCTGTATGAGCTGCTCGGTCATTGCGTCGACGCTGGAAGTGGCCTCGTCCAGCACCAGTATTCTAGGGTCCGCCAGCAGGGCTCTCGCGAACGATACAAGCTGTTTCTGGCCGGTTGAGAGCCGCGATCCGCCCTCTCGCACGTCGGTGTTGTACTTGATTGGCATCTGCATAATGAAATCGTGAGCTCCGACCATCTTCGCAGCTTCCATCACTTCGTCATCGGTTGCATCGAGACGGCCGTAGCGGATGTTTTCCTTGACGCTGCCGGAGAACAGGAAGCTCTCCTGCAGGACTATGCCCATCTGCCCGCGGAGCGAGTCCAGGGTAACATCCGCGATATTGATGCCATCCACCAGAATCTCCCCTGACTCGATATCGTACTGCCTGGGCAGCAGGTTGATCACGGTGCTCTTGCCGGCTCCGGTGGGGCCTACGATGGCGATTGTCTCTCCGGGCTCGGCGGAGAAGCTCACTCCTTTGAGTATCTTTGTTTCGGGGTTGTAGGAGAAGTGCACGTCCCTGAACTCAACTCGGCCCTGTATCTCGCCGAGCGGGTGAGCGCCGGGTTTGTCGCACACACTTGGCTGGGTGTCGAGGATGTCGAATATCCGTTCGGCCCCCGCCATTGCCGCTTGCAGCACTGTGAAGAAGCTGCTCATGCTCTGCACCGGGGTGTAGAACATCCCAACGTAGTATATGAACGCGACAAATCCCCCTATGGTCAATGCCCCACTCATGACCTGAAGCCCGCCGAACCAGAAGACCATACTGACCCCGACCACCGTGATGACCGAGATCACCTGGCCGAAAATGTTCGACACTATCACAGAGTGCATCACCGACGCCACTTGCTCTTTGTTTACTCGTTTGAACGCGAGCAGGTTGCGCCGCTCTCTGGAGTAGCTCTTTACGACTCTGACCCCAGATATGTTCTGAGCAATCGCGGCCGTGGCCGTCGCCGCTTTCTTTCTCACGTCTCTGTATGCGTTCTTTACTCTGTGCCTGTAGGACACCCCGAACAGAAATATCAGCGGCAGTAGGGTTGCCGTGAGCAGAGTAAGTTTG
This sequence comes from uncultured bacterium, assembly GCA_964431685.1. Classification (GTDB taxonomy): domain Bacteria; phylum Armatimonadota; class UBA5829; order UBA5829; family UBA5829; genus CAYSLA01. The sequence goes on from CAYSLA010000061.1 coordinate 17,331, forward strand.
AGATTGAGGGTCGCCATTATGTAGAACACGCCAATAGCCGTGCAGACGTCGGTGATGAGCGTCAGTGCGCCGGAGGTGATAAGTCCGTTGAGGGCGCCCACATCTCCCATCACTCTGGATATTAGCCTGCCTACCTCGCGCTTGTCGAAGAAATCCAGCCCCATATACTGCATGTGGCCAAAGACCGCATTCCTGATATCGTTCGCGACATTCTGTCCAAGGCTGGTTACGGCAAGTGACTGCCAGTACTGAAACAGCCACCGGAGCAGATACGATGCCAGGTATGCAACAGACAGCCAGGTGAGCATCGACAGGTTTCCGGTCTCGATTCCCTGCTTGATGCCCACGTCTATTACCATCTTTGTGACATACGGAGCTACGAGGTTTGTTGCTGAAAGCAGCACAAGAGTTGTCAGTGAGACCACGAACAGCGCCTTGTGCGGCACCAGATAGGCCAGTGCTTTCTTTGTCAGCGCCCAGTCAAAGGGCCGAGCCTCTACATCGTCTGCTACTATCTGCTTTGCCATTGCTGGATGCCTGGTCTCCCTTGCTTCCTGTGTTTCGGGACACGTGTCCCGAAACACAGGAGTTCCTCTGCGTCGTCTGCTACTATCTGCTTTGCCATTGCTGGATGACTAGTCTCCCTTGCCTGCTGGATCGTTCTCCGAGAACTGCATATTGTAGATCGCAGCGTAGTTGCCTCCGAGGGCCACCAGCTCATCGTGCGTGCCCGTTTCCAGGACCTTTCCGTCCTCCAGAACCACAATCTTGTCAGCGTGGATAACCGATGACACTCTCTGGGCGATGATGAGTGTTGTCCTTGTTCCGGTGATAGCGGAGAGAGCGTTTTGTATGCGGCCTTCGGTTTCGGTGTCCACACTGGAGGTGGAATCGTCGAGAATCAGTATGCACGCGTCTTTCAGGATGGCTCTCGCAATGGACAGCCTCTGCTTCTGGCCGCCCGAGAGATTAACTCCACGCTCTCCTATCTCTGTGTCATATCCATCCGGCAGAGACTGGATGAACTCGTGTATATCTGCGATCTTTGCAGCTTCAACTATCTCCTCCATTGTCGCGTTGGGCCTTCCAAAAGCGATATTGGCCTTTATGGCATCTCCAAACAGGAAGTTCTCCTGCGCTACAATCGCCACGTGCCTGCGAATGCTGGCAATGGTGTATTCCTTGACATCGCGGCTGTCTATGAGCACCTGGCCAACCTTGCAGTCATAGAACCGCGGGATCAGGCCTATCACGGATGTCTTGCCCGAACCGGTTGCTCCCATTATCCCGATGGTCTCGCCGGGTTTGGCCTCAAAAGACACGTCGCGAAGAGCGGCAGTGCCGTCCGCGTAGGTGAACGACACGTTACGGAACTCCACGTGTCCGGCGCACTTGTGCATCTCGACGCTCCCGTCGCGCAAATGCCTTTCCGGTCTGGTGTCGAGGATTTCGTATATCCGGTCTCCCGCGGCGATTGCGCTGCGGGTGATGGATATTGCATACGAGACCTGGGTAATCGGTCCCACGAGCAATGTGAGATATGTGTTGAATGCCACCATCTGGCCAAGGGTGAGACTGCCATTGACGACCTTTGAACCGCCGTACCACAGGACAAAAGCCGTGCCTGCGGCGGCTATGAAACCCATCAGAGGACCATAGAACGCGCCAACTCTGGTCAGCTTCATGAGCTCGTCAAAGAGCTTCTGTGCCTCGCGTTTGAACTTGCCCATCTCGTGAGACTCCCGGGCAAAAGCCTTGACCACTCGGATGCCCATGAGGTTTTGCTGAAGTGTGGAGGTCAGGTTGCCATGTTGATCGTAGTAGGAAGTGTAGAGCGGGCCGACCCTGTTGCTGTATCTTATCACCACTCCGGCAAGGAACGGCATGAGCGAGAACGATACGAGGGCGAGCTGCCAGTTCATCGTAAGCAGTATTACCGTGACTCCTACGGCGACTACCAGGCCGTTGGCGATCGTGAGTATGCCGCCGCCAAGGAACTGGTTTAGAGTGCCAGCGTCGGTTGTTGACCTTGATATGAGCTGGCCGGTCTCAGCTTCATCGTGATACGCGAACGAGACCCGTTGAATGTGGTTGAACAGCTTGTTGCCGATATCATAGATGATGGTCTGGCTGGTCAGCTCCGATACGTAGCTCCGCGCGATGATTCCCAGACCCATCACAACGAATAGCGCGAGTATGCCGATTGAGTAGTATGGAAGCAGAGCATAGTTCTTGCCTTCCAGGCAGTGGTCTATGATGAGCTTCTGGAACTGCGGCCAGATGATATACAGAGCGTTGGTGAACAACATCGTTATGACGGTGAGCGCGGACAGTCGCCAGTACTTGATCGAATATAGCAGAAGTCTCTTCAGGGTTCTCATGTCGTCCTCAGGTCGGGTAAGCCTCTCTGTGAGTCGGCACCGCAAGACGGCGGTTCCCTCTAGATG
>CAYSLA010000062.1:0-16866 GCA_964431685.1 uncultured bacterium
CTCGATAGCTGTATCACCGCGTGCCCCTTGTCATTATCCATTGACTCTACCGGCGTCAGAGGCACAGCAACAGAAGAGAGAATGAACTTCCTGTGGCGTTTGTAGAAATCGATGTGTGCCGCGATATCGCGTTTCATCGTGTCGCTCATGTCAGCGAGACCACCGCCCAGACCAAGCGCGCCGGTGGAGTTCACCGCCATCACGAGGTCGAGGTGATATGTCATCAGGTTGTAGCTTGTGGCGTCAAACGGACATAGCACGTGGTCACCCGTGTCACCCGGTTCGTAATCGTACCGAGTGTACTTCCCGGTCGGATTCATAACGGCCCACTTGGTGAACATCAGCGGAGACAACCGGGAGTAATCCGCCATCGCTATCCGCAGTTCGTGGACGGGATCAACTGTGTCCGAAGGGAAATGGGTGTGGAAATGACTAATCGTCAGCAGGTCATTTCTGAGCCCGCCGCTGGCGCAGCCTTCCATCACAAGGTCAGGAAAACGTTCGGCCACTCGGTCGAGAATTGCGAACCACTCGTCCATCCGCCGCTGGTTGCCGGTGTGGTACGGATCATCGGAGAAATCCAGGTTGGTGTCGATCTTGATCCAGCCCACGCCATACGTCGAGATAACGCGGCACATCTCCGAATAGACCCATTCGCGGGCAGACTCATTGGTCAGATCGGGGTAGAACGTGTCTGCGCCTGCGACAGGCAGAAACCACTCGGGATGCTGCGAGTAAATTGGGGCGTTCGTGCAGACGCGCTCCGGCTCCATCCATATTCCAAAGATCAGTCCCCGTGCCCGAACCGTGTCGGCAAACTCCTTGAGCGACGTCTTGCCGAAGACGTTAGGGTTCTCGCGCCAGTCACCATTTAGTGTCGACCAGTTCGCCGGCTGGGCCCCATACCATCCGGCGTCGATGACGAAGGCTTCACAGCCGACTTCAGCCGCCGCATTCAACTGTTCGGTCAACCGTTCTACGTTGATCTTGTGGAAGTAGTCAAACCACGTGTTATAAATGACGGGCAACTCGGCTCTGCGGTGGATCATCAGCTTCTCGAGGGCGTAGCATTGAACTCTCCACCCCCAGAAATACGCCTCTCCGAGGGGGCATTGCTGGATGAGACAGTCCATCTCGAAGCTGTAGGTCTCCGACGGCGCGACGTCGACAACAACACTGTCGTCAAACCTGTCTACAGCAATCTCCAGAGTCTTGCCATCGTCCGATGTCGTGAACACGGCCCGCCAGTCTCCGCACGGCATCAAATTGAATACGAGGTCTCCGAAATCCGGTGAGCCGACGACGAAATATGGGCTGTAGCCCTGGCAAGTCCGACCTTTCGATCCGATGTCTACGGGCCCATTGCGAAGGTCGAGCGCAACGTGCTGCGACTCACGGCACCACGAGCTCGTATGAGTGGCAAGCGTGAAGTCAGAACCCGTTACCGTGTAGATGAAAGAGGGGCGCGCAATTCTGAGGGGTTGAGAACCTGTGTTAGTGACGCGATCTGTGCGATGGACCAGTCCATAGTCATCACCGCGGTGCGTGTCGCACACAAACTCCAACTCACCAGACTGTGCCTTGCCACTCGAGAGATCAATAGCCCGCGCCTCCGAACCGGAGCCGAAACGCAAACCCAACCGAACAATCTTAGTTAGCATTCACCATTCCCACTACTGTATGATTATCATAGTTCACCGATATGCTTCGGGACCGTTCTTCGTCCCGAAGTCACCATAACAGACGCACCATGCTTTCCGGATTTGAGCGTTGGGCCACGTGGTGCCGACTATGCACAATGCCGCGAGCCCAACCCGGAATTTCCGAGACCGACGCCTCTGACACGTTTCGGGACTTCCGTTCCGCAAGCTTCACTCAAGTCCCGAAACACCGCAAACTATCAACTGAAGAATGTGAGCGAGTCTATAAGCCGGGTTCTGTCGAGAGTGATCATCTATCTACGCGCCCACGTTGCCGTGGGGCTTTAGCGGCGACACCCGGGAGGTAGGCGGGCAGCTTTAACCCTCCCCTATTCGGCCTTGCTCCAGATGGGGTTTACCAAGCCTTCGCCTCACGACGAAGCTGGTGGTCTCTTACACCACCGTTTCAGCTTTCCCGCGCACACGGCACGGGGTTTTCTTTTCTGTGGCACTTTCCTTATCCCGACATGCGGGACAGTTGCCGCTGGCAACCATCTTGCCCTGTGGAGCCCGGACTTTCCTCCCCGATACTATCGGGGCGATCACTCAACTCGCTCACCTAAATCATATCACGTGGGGTGCTATGTTTCAAACGAGGTTTTGCCGGGGGAGAGTTGTGCGGGAGGTGACAGTCCATTTCCTGATACTAGCGGATATCACCCGTGCGTTCGTCTTTGCGATACTCAACACCACGAGGGCCATTCAGATACGTGACATCAGTTACGAAAGCACCTTGTTCCAGATGCCCCTCCTGAGCTAAGCGGGTAACCATACCTCCGTTCCTTCATACAAGTACTGATGCAGGGTCACAGACCCTCGGAACCGGGTCCGGGATTCCAAATCCCGAACCATCGGGATGAACATAACGTCTCTGGCAGGCAACTTGGCGCAGAACTCCCGATACTCCTGGCAGATCGCCTCGTAAGCTTCTCTGGAATAGTCCACCAGGTCCATCTTGTTTACGGCTACCACAAGGTGCGGTATTCCCAGCAGCGATGCGATGAAACCGTGGCGCTTCGACTGCGTCAGAATGCCGTTGCAGGCGTCTATGAGGATGATGGCAAGATTGGCTGTAGAGGCGCCGGTCACCATATTGCGCGTATACTGCTCGTGCCCAGGCGTGTCAGCAATTATGAAGCGCCGCCTGGGTGTGGAGAAGTGCCTGTAGGCAACATCGATAGTTATTCCCTGCTCCCGCTCCGCCCTGAGCCCGTCAGTCAACATCGCAAAGTCGATCTCTTCCCTGCCAGCGCTGCGGGAATCTTTCCTGAGCGACGCAAGGTGGTCTTCGTAGATGCTCTTGGAGTCGTGGAGCAACCTCCCGATCAGTGTGGACTTGCCATCGTCAACGCTGCCGGCGGTAGTGAAACGCAGCAGGTCGGCTTCGCGAACTCGCCGGAGAAGATCTTCCTGAACCATCAGAAATAACCCTCCCGCTTCTTCTGCTCCATCGAGCTGTCCTGATCGTGATCGATGAGCCGCGTGATGCGCTCCGAGTTGCGTACAACCATCATCTCTTCTATGATCTCTTTCACGCTGCCGGCAGTCGAGAGGATCGCGCCGGTGCACGGGTGACAGCCAAGTGTTCTGAAACGACACATCACCGTCTCGGCTCGCTCACCTGGAAGCAACCGCGTATTTTCGTATATTGGGATCAGCAAACTGTTGCGCTTCACCATCTCTCGCTCTGCCGCAAAGTACATCGGCACCACAGGGATGTCCTCCGTGAGAATGTAGAGCCACACATCGAGCTCAGTCCAGTTAAACAGCGGGAATACTCTGATGCTTTCGCCCTTTCTTATGCAGCCATTGTAGAGATTCCACAGCTCCGGCCGCTGGTTCTTCGGATCCCACTGGCCAAAGGCGTCTCTGAACGAATAGACCCGTTCCTTGGCCCGCGACTTCTCCTCATCCCTGCGCGCACCTCCAAAGGCCGCATCATATCCACCTTCCTTTAGCGCGTTCAGCAGTGCCTGAGTCTTCAGAATTGAACAGCACTTCACGGAACCGAGTTTCCACGGGTCAGTACCTTCGGCGATGGCTTCTTCAAATCGGTAGACGCGCAAGTCCGCTTCTATCTGCCGGCAGAATTGATCACGGAATTCGTACATCTCGGGGAACTTCATCCCGGTGTCCACGTGAAGCAGTGCAAACGGGATCTTCCCGGGGTGAAACGCCTTCTGAGCGAGACGCACCATCACCGATGAGTCCTTGCCTACCGAATAGAGCATGACCGGTTTCTCAAACTCAGCCGCCACTTCGCGAATTACGTGTATGCTCTCGGCTTCAAGTGCCTGGAGGTTGGTCAAATGGAGTTTTTCGACGTTCTGCAAATCCATTTTCTCGCTGTTCTGGTCTTGATTGGGCAGGTATCTCTTCGCTGGGTACGGCCGCTCCCTACCCCACAGTGCACTCGCGGCACCCGCCTAACTTGCACATGTTACTCAATTTTCCGACAAACTGCCTACCTTGTGCTCGCGACCGGCAGCATCCGGCAATCTGTGCACGGAACATTCCCGGGGACACCCATAAGCCAGCTTTGACCTTAAGTTAAGTGAACAAACAATCTGTTTATCTTCGCGTCTGTCTGGGTACAACTAGAAGGACTAATGCCCAGTCGGGCAGCGCGCCCGACCTCAAGTTTGAACGGAGGCATCCAAATGGCAAACAACCGGCCAGGACCGAAGAAAGGCTCAACTGGAGCTGAGAAGATTGCCCAGGCGCACCGTGGATCGCACGAGCACGATATGCAGGGCGGCTTCGCAGCCAATCCTGAAAGGGCCCGAGAAGCAGGACGAAAAGGCGGCCAGACGGTCAAAGAGAAATATGGCGAAGACTTCTACCGCGAAATCGGCAAGCGAGGCGGTAACACCGTCAAGGCCGAACGAGGGTCAGAGTTCTACGCTGAAATCGGCCGCAGGGGCGGGACAGCTCGCAGTCTGAAGCTACGCAAGGGTGAGCCCAAAGGCCACATCTAGCGGCACCGATACGACGCCTGCGGTTGCAGAAGGCAGTTCAGTTGCCGGACCTGTAGCACCAGTGACCGCAACTATTCCTGCCCTCTACAACCGGTGAGCTGGCTTGTCTTTACAAGCTGACTTGTTTGACGCTCCGAATGCCTTCAACGTCGGCGATCTTAGCCGAGATCTTGGCAGGAACCTCAGAGTCAACGCCGAGTACCATTATAGCCGTCTCACCCTGAGTCTTCCGTCCGACATACATGGTCGCGATGTTTATGCCTTCGTTGCCAAGCAGCGCCCCGACTTTGCCGATAATCCCCGGCTTGTCCACATGCGGCGCGACCAGAAGAACGCCCTCCGGAGTGACATCCATCGGGAAACCGCCCATCTTCACTATCCGCAGCTCTCTGGAACCGTACAGCGTGCCCCACAGCTCATTCTCGCCCTTATCGGTCTTCACTGAAAGACAGATGAGCGACGAATAGTCTCCGCCATCGGCCGACTTGCTCTCCACAACCTCAATACCCCGGGACTTTGCGAGCACCGGCGCGTTGACGTAGTTCACGGTCTCACCGAGAGCGGGGGAAAGAAGACCTACCATCACAGCCCTGGTAATGGGCCCTGTCTCCATCGCAGCAAGCTCGCCGCGATAGCTGATCTCCACTCTCTCAGCGCGACCCTCCAGGGTCTGCGCCGCCACCGAAGCCACCCTCTCGGCCAGCAGCAAGAACGGCTGGACCGCCGCGAGCACGTCAGGAGACAGCGCAGGCATGTTGACCGCTGCCCGCGCGCTTCCGCCCTGGAAGACTTCCACTATCTGTTCCGCCACATCGATCGCGACGTTGGTCTGAGCCTCTTCGGTGGAAGCACCGAGGTGAGGAGTGGTTACCACGCTGGGCAAGTCAAAAAGCTCCGACGAGAAATCAGGCGGCTCGCTCAAGTACACGTCGAGCGCCACACCCGCACACTTCCCGCTCTTGACCGCATCTGCAAGTGCGGCATCTTCGATAATGCCGCCTCTCGCACAGTTGACTATTCTCACCCCGTCCTTCATCATCGCAAACTGCTTTGTCCCAAGCAAACCGACGGTGTCTTTGTTCTTTGGAACGTGCAGGGTGATGTAGTCGCTGCGCTGCAGGAGCGAATCGAACTCCACGAGCTCAACCCCGAGTGCAGTGGCCGCATCCGCCGTGATGAACGGATCGAAGGAGATGACCTTCATCCCGAACGACTGGCATCGTTTGGCTACTTCCTGTCCAATCTTGCCAAGTCCAATAACGCCCAGCGTCTTTGCGTACACCTCGTTGCCAGTGTACTTGCTGCGGTTCCATTCCTTGGCCTTCATACTCATATAAGCCTGAGGAATGTTCCTGGCGAGCGCAAGGAGCATCGCCACCGACAACTCAGCGGCCGCTATTGTATTGCCGCCCGGGCTGTTGACGACGATTATGCCGCGCTCAGTGGCAGCCGTAACATCGACATTGTCAACTCCCACGCCGGCTCGCCCTATTATCTTGAGTTTGCTGGCAGCCTTGATGACGTTCGCCGTCACCTGAGTACCGCTTCTGATGACCAGGGCGTCGTAGTCACCTATGATCTTGCACAACTCATCTTCCGGTAGACCGGTGTTTACGTCGACGTCGGCCACCTTCTTGAGAATGTCTATCCCTTCCTGGGCCAGTTTGTCGCTAACCAAAACTTTCGGCATATCGTTCCCTCCCTATTCCTCCGCACGAAGCCTGATCGCCTCGGCAGTCCAGTAGTAGAAACACATCTATGAGTTCACCAGACTCGCATTCTATTCCTTCAAAATACGCAAACGCCAGTTAATGTCAAGAGGATTTTTCCCTGCGCGCGTACAACTCACGCGTTGTGTGCGACAAAGCGGGCTGCTGCGCACCCATTCCGAAGGCCTTTATTGGAGATTGCATCCGGATGAAAAATGGCAGAGACCAAATGGACAGCGTGACGTCTGTGCGTCAACGAGTTCACACTCTTGCAGGTCTACTTACAGGGGTGTTCGCGGCTGTTGAATTAGCCAAGAAGTCTGAGACCAGAGATCTGCAGGAGTGCCTGGACAACGCGTCAACGATGATCCAGCAGGCGCAGGACGAGCTGCGTGAACTGCGCTCCCTCCTGCGAACCAACCTGCCTGGGGATCACGTGCCGCCGGGTATGGCAGATTGAGCAAGAGTATGCAGGCATATGTTGAAGCGGTCGTGGACGGCATGCCCTGGGGTGTTGCTCTCTTCAGCATCTCGACAGGAGATGGCGGGCGCCCAAACTTCGTGCTGACTTTCTGCAACGAGAGCTTCGCCAGATTGACCGGCCGCACACCGGGCACAGCACAAAGCGAGCTTGAGGACGTATTCCACGAAAGAAACTACGAAATCGCAAGCAACCTGCTCAGCCGAGCGTTCAGCACAAAACAGAGACAGTCTGACACTCTGTACTCCAGCATCGAAAAAGGACTAATGGAAGTTTCAGCGTTTTGCTGCCATTCCGACAGAATGGCAGTACTAACGATGGTTGACGTGTCTGATCGCCTTGATTCGGTGCGTGAACTCTGGCTCAGCTTCGAATCGCAGCTCGCTGCGGCAGAGATATCGGGAGTGCTGATGACCGACGACGACTCAAGCATTGACTCGGCATTGGCCAAGCTCACTCACGTGCTTCGCTGCGACTGCGCGCGCATCCTGCTGCCCAAGGACGATGCGAGCGCTCTCGGGGTAACTCACGAATGGGGTACTGGAGATTGCCGGTGTTGGCTTCCAGATCGCCAGAAAGCCGACGACGAACACAGGTGGCTTCTGGATGCCGTCGCCGAGTCTGGCCTTGTTCGACTGGATAGCTCCAAGACTACCACATGCCCCCCGAACCCGCTCGAATGCGGGCGCACTTCAATGATTGCCGCTGCCATGACAGTACACGGACGCCTCCTCGGCGTGTTGATACTATGCACAGACCGATCTCTTGGAGACTGGTCCATTGAACAGGAACACCTGCTAAAGACCGTATCCAACACGCTGGCCATCCACATCGACCGGCTGCGAGCCAACAGAGCGCTGAGATCTGCGGAAGAACTGGCCAGAGAGAACGAACGCTTCGTCCGATCTGTACTGAGTTCGGTTCCGGCGCACGTTGCCATACTTGATGGAGACGGCATCGTACAATATGTGAACCGCGCATCCACGGATTGGCGCAGCAGGTTCCCGTGGGGCCGAAAGCCCCTCCAGGTCGGGACTAACTACCCGCAGCTTTGCCGCGTCTGCGTTCAGGACACATCATATGTGGGAGACTCGATTGCTGACAGCATTGAGGAAGTGATTCTTGGCCAGCGAGAATCATTCCAGGCCGAGTGGCCTTTCGATGCCCTCGGCCGGCAGAGATGGGTGAGAGTATCCGTGCGCCGCTTTGTGGGAGACGGACCGACTCGGGTAATCGTGACACACGAGGATATAACCGAACACAACATCCGGAAAGAGGAGCTTGCCCGAGCACAGAAACTGGACAGCCTGGGCAAGTTGGCAGCAGGTATCGCACACGACTTCAACAACATCCTTCAGGCAATTGTTGGCCACGCCTTTATCGCGCGAGAGAATCACGAACTTAGCGAGGAAGCCGGCAATGAGCTCGCAGCCATTGAGAAAGCCGCGGCGAGGGCGTCCAGCCTGGTACGCCAGATAATGACATTCACCCGCCAGATACCCAGACAGAAGGAACCGGTAGACCTGGGAGTCGTCGCAAGAGAAACTGCACAGCTTCTATCGGAGACCATTGGTCGCAAGATAAACACCATCGTTCACGTCGAACCGGAAACCCGCCTTGTGCACGCTGATGAAACGCAGATGCACCAAGTGTTGATGAACCTGTGCCTGAACGCTAGAGATGCCATGCCAGGCGGCGGGAATCTTCGCATTCACGTGGGAAACGCCGCCATTTGCGACGGATTCTCCCAGACGCACGCCTGGGCCAGAGCAGGCGAATACGTCCGAATAACCGTCTCAGATGATGGATGCGGAATGGATGATGAAACAAAGCAGCACGCATTCGACCCTTTCTATACCACAAAGTCTCTGCACGAAGGCTCCGGCCTCGGCCTTTCCACCACCTACGGCATAGTTAAGGCCCACGACGGTCTGATAAACATCGACACCACACCCAACCAGGGCACAACGGTGAGCGTTTACGTGCCGTCTATCCCCAGACGCCACATTGGAGCGTCAACTGAGAAGGCTACGCTGACCAGCACTGGCCGTGAGACTCTGCTCCTCGTGGACGACGAGACGATGATTCGGGACACGGTCAGGCGAGTCCTTGAGATGTCCGGTTACAGTGTGCTGACAGCCGAGAACGGCCAGGACGCACTCGATCAGTTTGCCAGGCACCGTGAGGAGATAGATATGGTTGTGCTGGACCTCAACATGCCCCGGATGGATGGCGCAAGCACCCTTACGCGGCTCCGAGAGATGTGGGGAAAGGTCAAAGTGCTGGTAGCCACAGGTCTGGACGCGTCTGCCGACAACCTGATCGACACGGACCTCGCTGACGGCTATCTGCACAAGCCATTTTCGCCAAGCGAGTTACAGGCCGCCATCCGCACCGTCCTGGATGGCGGCAGCTAGGCCATCTGGTCCCTATGATGCAAGCCGATGACAGCAGTCTTGTTCTGCCCGAACACCGGCGGATTGTCAAGCCAGCAGACTTCGCAGATTCTCGCAACTGATTTTGATGCTCTCGAAGGGATCGCAATTGCAGGTGTCCTGCTCCACTATGCAGTACCGCGCGCCCGCTTCACGGCACGCGGCGATGATGTCCGCCCAATCCAGATTGCCTTCGCCAATCTCGAAATAGGTCGGCTTACCCTCAAATACACCCATGTCCTTGAAATGAACGACTGTCTGCCGCCCGGCGAGTTTTCTGATCCAGGCAGCGGGATTTCCTCCGCCGTGCTGAATCCAGTAGGTGTCGATCTCCGCGAACAGGTACCTGGCGTCGCTCTCTTCATAGAGAATATCCAGCCACACTCGCCCGGCAGTCTTTTCAAGTTCGAAGGAATGGTTATGGTAGCTGAACGTCATGCCCGCCTCGCAGAGCGTCTTGCCGAAGTTGCCGGCCTCTACGGCGAGTCTGCCGTATCCCTCCGCGCTATGGTATTCGGCGGGAGCGGAGCCAATCGCAACGTTGGTACATCCATAGGTGTTATGCTTGTCTATGACTGACTGAACATCGATCTTGAGATCGTCGAGAGATATGTGAGTGGCGCATATCGAAAGCCCTTCGCCATCAACTATCTTTCGAACCTCATCCGGAGCTATGTCTCCGATTGCGGATATCTGGACGTGATCATAGCCAATGCTCTTGACCTTTCTCATAGACGCCGCGAACTCAATCTCCGTCCTGCAAGAATCTCGAATGGTATAGGTCGTTACCGCGGCAGTAAGCTGCATAGTGTGGGTCGCCTCCTTGTTTGTCTCACGGCACAATCATATCATAGTCCGAGAAGCTTGAAAACAGGAAAACCGCCCAGACACGTGGAAGAATCATTCTGGATAGAAGGGAGCATAGCAGTGCGAACAACTAACAACAGACGAATCGTTTCGGTTATCCTTGCGGCGGGTAAGGGAACGCGCATGCACTCTCCGAACCTGCACAAGGTTTGTTTTCCGCTGGATGGGAAACCGGTCATAGCTAGAAGCATCGAAGGCTACGAGCGATGTGGAGTTGACACCCACTGTGTAGTAGTTGGGGCGATGGCGGAGCAAGTGATGCAGGCCGCTTCTCTTGCGCCTGTGAACCTGCTTTTCTGCCACCAGGTGGAGCAACTCGGCACGGGCAACGCCACCAGGTGCGCCAGCAAGCTGCTCAATGCGCTGGATTTTGACGGCGACATCATGGTTGTGGCTGGAGACAAGGTAATCGAAGACGCGGCCCTGAACCGACTCATAGGCACATTCCGGGATTCCGACTGCGATCTGGCATTCATGGTCGGTGACGTGGCCGACTACCCTGACAGTGGGCGTATTGTCTGCGACAACGGCAGAATAATCGGGAACGTTGAAGTGTTCGATATTGCTCGGATGCAGCTTCTGATCGCGCTTCAGCACGTGACAGAAGAGAGAGTCGTACCCGCTGGTGAGGCAGAAAGCCTGGCAATAACATATTTCAAGAACGAGAACAAGGCATCCAAAGCCCTCGGGGCGCTTTGGGATTCCATCCAGATTGGCGAGCCGGTCACCTCAAAGCTGCTCGCCAGCCACACGACTCCTTCCGACTTCCAGCTTCGTATAAACAACCGCGACTATCCGCCGGAGCTGCTTGCTGGTGTGAAGCACGCCAACATCTCAGTCTACCTCTTCAAAGCCAGGGCCTTGTACAGCGCGTTGGAGAAGCTGGGCTCTGACAATGCCCAAAACGAGGAATACCTGACCGACGTCATAGGAATACTGGCCGGAGAAGGCAGGCGAGTTTCGCTGGTTCCAGTGGACTATCCGGAACAGGTCATGGCCTACAACACTCCTCAGGAACTCAGATCCATAGAGGATTATCTGGAGAGCCGAAAGAGAGTGTCCGTTGTTCAGCCTCCCCGGATGTGCCGAACCGCCGCGGAGTGTCTCGCCCACTTTGAGACGCCCGGAAATGCAGCGGAAAACTATCTGATCAGCGTCTACGGCGAAGACTACGCGATCATCGAAAGCAAGCGCCGACTGCTGTCCTCCATGCTAAAGGAGTACATCTCGGAGTTCGGCGACCAGGAAGTCTACATCTCACGATCCCCAGGCAGAGTTAACATCCTCGGGCGGCACATAGACCACCAGGGCGGGCACGTTAACATGACTGCCATAGACCGGGATTTCTACTCCATTTTCGGAGTGCGGGAGGACCGCCGCGTGGTGCTGCACAACATGGAGAGCCACCAACTTCCTGACAGGACCCTTGACATAGACGAGATTTGCGCGCCGTATACAGGCGGCGACTGGCTGGATTTCGTCAACGGCAGCGAAGTCAAAGCTCACATTGCTGCGAACGTGGGGGACTGGTCGCTCTACGTCACAGCTCCGATCGTCCGTCTGCAGGCCAAGTTCCCCGATATCGCGCTAAAGGGGATGAACATCGTCGCTTCCGGAAACATCCCTATGGCGGCCGGCCTGAGTTCGTCCTCTGCAGTAGTGGTGGCGGTGGCCGAAGGGGTTGTGGCAATCAACGGCATCGATATTTCCGCGGGAGACTTCGTAACAATGTGCGGTGAAGCTGAGTGGTACGTGGGAACCAGAGGAGGGTCTGGCGACCACGCGGCCATGAAGTTTGCCAAGCGCGGCAGAGTGGTTCAACTGGGATTCTTCCCGTTCCATCAGACAGATGACGTGCCATTCACAACCGAGTATCTCTTCATCATCTGCAACTCCCACGAGAAGGCCAGAAAGAGCCAGGGAGCAAGGGACGTCTTCAACCACAGAGTCGCGTGCTACAACATCGGCAGGGAAATATACAGACAGCGCTTGCCCGAATACGCAGACCGTATCGAACATCTGCGAGACATCAGTTGCGAGAATCTGGCAATGACCTATCCGGAACTGCTCCAGACACTCAATGAACTGCCCTGCAGTCTAACCCGCGCAGACATCAGAAACTGCCTGCCTGAAGACGTGGCAGAGAAGTATCTTATGTCACACTCCGAAGATGTGGACAGCTATCCGATAAGGTCCGTCGTTATGTACGGACTGGCCGAGTGCGCAAGGGCAAAAGCATCCGGAGAACTGCTGCGGAGGTGCGACATCAGGACGTTCGGCGAGTGGGTGAACCACTCTCACGATGGCGACCGTGTCGTGAGATGGGACCGCGGCGGCAACTCGTGGCCGGCGATTCTGGACTACACGGACTCAGAGATGTCGCGTCTGATCTCCAGCGCGGAGCCCGGTGGTGAGATTACTCAATTGCCGCTAATACCAGGTTCGTATACCTGCAGCATCCCCCAGATCGACAAGATGGTTGACATCGCGAACTCAGTTCACGGTGTGTGTGGCGCTCAGATACTTGGCGCGGGACTAGGGGGCTGCATAATGGTTCTCGTTCACGAAGACAGCTACGACGACCTCGTGAAGGCGATGTCGAGACAGTACTATGACCCGCTCGAACTTGAGCCGGAGATGTTCGCCTGCAGACCGGTAGCGGGCAGTGGAATGGTTGAGTTCTAGAGCGCGAGTTCGAGAAAACGCACGCCAATGACCTGACAAGAAAGGAAGCAGTAATGCATCAAACGCACATCGACGGGAAAATGCAGTGGTGGCACGAAGCTCGTTTTGGGATGATGATCCATTGGGGTCTCTACAGCATCCTCGCAGGCGAGTACAATGGGCAGCGGATGGACTACGTCGGAGAATGGATAATGAGCCGCTTCAATATCCCGATATCGGAGTACTCCAAGCTTGCTAATCGATTCAACCCCGTGGGTTTCAACGCTGATAGGTGGATTAGCCTGGCGAGCAAGGCAGGCATGAAGTATCTTGTCATAACGACCAAACACCACGACGGTTTCGCTATGTACCACTCCAAATGCGACCCATACAACATAGTAGACGCGACCCCGTTTGGGCGCGATCCGATGAAGGAATTGGCTGAAGCCTGCGCCAGGCACGGGGTGAAGCTGTGCTTCTACTACTCCCAGGCTCTGGATTGGCACGAACCAGATGCAGGAGGAGCAGAGGGCGGTCACTCCAATATGGGGATGAGCTGGACTAACGATTGGGATTTTCCGGACAACGACAGCAAGCGGTTTGAACGTTACTTCGAGAAGAAAGTAAAGCCGCAGGTAACCGAGATACTGACTGGCTACGGACCAATCGGAGCCATCTGGTTCGACTGTCCATTCACTATCACCAGACCTCAGTGCGAAGAGCTGTATGAACTTGTCCGTTCGCTTCAGCCCGAATGCATAGTCAACAGCCGGATAGGTCAGGGGCTGGGAGACTACCAATGCTTCGGAGACAATGAGGCACCTGGGCGTCCACTGGAAGGCTACTGGGAAACCGTGGCCACGCTCAACGACACGTGGGGTTACAAGCATTTTGACAATAACTGGAAGTCAGCCTCGGAAGTCGTATCTTTGTTGACAAATCTTGCGAGCAAGAACGTCAACTATGTGCTGAACATCGGACCGGACGCTAATGGCGAATTCCCCGATCCTGCCATCGCGGTGCTGGAGGAAGTCGGCAGGTGGATGGACACAAATTCCGAGTCCGTTTACAGCACCGAGGCAACTCCGTTTCGGTGCGATACGCCGTGGGGACCGGTCACACGCAAGCAAGGGAGACTCTACTTTCACATTCACCGCGAACCCGATGGCCCTTTCAGACTAAACGGTCTCCGAAACAGAGTGCGGTCCGCGTACTTACTTGACACGCCCGGTGTGTTCTTGGATGTCCGACAGTCGCAGGGCGAATACGACCTGGAAGTGGACTTGCCGGCTACCCGAAGACTTCTTCCGAGAGTCTTGGCCGTCGATATAGAAGGAGAACCGGACGTGGAGCCAGGCATCCTGCAGCAGGGAGACGGCAGTGTGCTGCTGAATGCCGACATGGCCTGTATCCACAAATCCGAAGAAAGCACGATGTCACTGAAACCTGACGGAGCTCTGAGTGGTTGGGTAGATACCGCGGACTGGTTGGAGTGGGAGTTCAAGATTGCCAAGGGTGGAGTCTTCAGAGTGGAAGTGACGACAGCAAGCGGGGAGCACTCCAGACCCTGGCGGGGCGGTCACATTGTTAAGATAGCAGTGGGAGAGCGAGCGCTGGATGCTCAACTGGAACTCGATCGCCCGGTGGACGATGTATCTGCCAGATACTATCCTCAGGGTGTTTCCGTCTGCGGAGAGGTGCAGATACCAGCGGGTGGAACCCACAGACTATCCCTGAAGGCAGTGCGCATGCCGAAAGTCGAACACCCCGGTCTGAATGTGCGATCCGTAAAGCTTGTTCCCGTCGTGGCCTGATAGGGGCGGGCCTGCACGTACCTGCAGGCAGCTCGCAAGGAATTCACGGTTCACGGATTCTATGGTAGGCCGGACACTCTTGTCCGGCCCCTGCCCGATATTCTTGTCCGGCCCTGCCCGATATTCTTGTCCGGCCACGTCTGACACTCTCGTCCCGCCCCGCCCGACACTCCTATCCGGCCCTGCCCGACAGGAGTGTCGGGCCTACCATACGACACAGCCACCGCCAATTACTCAACTCGCTGTATCGGAATCCATCTGAATCGACGGCGACATCAGGTCCGGCAGATGCGCAGAGAGAACACTGATAGCCGTTCTAGCCTTGGCATAAGATGGATCTCTCTCAAGAGCGGCTTCGTACTCCAGCCAAGCTTCTCTTGGCACTCCCGCGGCTTCGTACGCCTGGCCAAGGTTGTAGTGAATCTGAGCAGAATCAGGACGTATCTCCGCTGCCCGCTTGAACGCACCAATGGCGGCGTTGATGCGGTTCTCGGCGGAATACGCGGCACCCAAATACACAAATACCTCGTAGCCGTCCGGCTCCACGCGAGAAGCCTCCTCGAGAAGTGCAACCGCCTCAGCGGCGTTCCCCTGCTTGAGAGCATCAGCTCCCTGCCTGACCGTTTCGGAGAGTTCAGCCATCTTGCTTCACCTTAATCATTCCTCGTAATCTGGTTACCTTCCAAGCTGTGCTTCGCAGAGTCTATCCTAGAACCTCGTCGATAGCTTCTTCAAACACCTGAAGAGACTCCATCAAAGCGTCTTCCGGGATGATGAGCGGAGGAGCTATCTTAAGGCACTCGCCACCCACCCCGACCGGCGCAAACATCAAGAGTCCCTTCTGGATGCACTTCAGGTTGATCTGGGTGGCTGTGTCCGGATCGGGTTCTTTGGTGCCGCTCTTGACTACCTGTATGCCCGCCACCAAGCCTTTGCCGTGCATCGCTCCGAGTCTGGCAGGATACTTCTGCTGTATCCTGGCAAGTTCCGGGAGCGCAATCTCACCCATTCTTGCAGCGTGCTCCGTGATACCCTCATTGATCAGGATCTTCAGGTTGGCGACAGCCGCCGCGACAGGAAGGGGCGACGCGGAATGCGTACTGGTCATCGAGCCGGGCGGATACAGACCGAGTATGTCCTTGCGCCCGATAACCGCAGATATCGGCAGGGACGAGCTTATGCCCTTGCCACACGCGATGAGATCCGGCTTCACACCGTAGTGTTCGAAGCAAAACATCTTGCCAGTGCGCCCAAACCCGGCCTGCACTTCATCGAATGTGAGCACAATGTCGTGTTCGCGGCAGAATGCCTCGAGCCTCTGAGCATACTCCACCGGCAGGAAATCCGGGCCGATCCCCTGATAGCTCTCAGTCATCACTCCGGCTATCTCGGAACCGCTGACGCCTTTTGCTTTCAGAGTGCTCAGGAACAGCTCGAAAGATGTGTCTTCATTCTTGTAACCGTCCGGGAACGGAACCTGAACAAATGTCTCGTCGCGTTCCACCATCCAGACCTTGAGCCTCTCCATGCCTCCAGCAAGTTGGGCCCCCATTGTCCGGCCGTGGAATGCGTTGTCAAACGACACGAAGTACTTCTTGTGCGGCCCGTGTTTCTGCAGGGCATAGGTCTTGGAAAGCTTGATGCAGTTCTCAGTAGCCTCGCTGCCTGTGCTTAGCAGGAACACACTGTAGCTGGACGGATCCGGAGAGATAGACTGCAGCAGAGCGGTCAGTTCGGCTCTCTGCTCGTGCACGAACACGTAGGTGGACAGCAGACCCTGATTGATGATATCAACCAGAGCGTCCTTGATCTCTTTTCGGCCATGCCCGATGTTGGATACAAGTACACAACTCGACCAGTCAATCCAGCGGTTGCCCCACCTGTCCTCTACAGTAAAGTCGTCCGCTTTGTGCCAGACAACCGGAGGTTGCCCCATCATAGACTGCGGTTCAGAATCCTTCAGTGCTTCAAATATGGGCAATGACTCTGGAACTGGAATCTTCGTCTTTATCGTTCGGTATTTAGTGTCTACGTGCGGCACTTCAACCGGTGTAAGATCATAGGTTGCCATAGCTGTCAGAACACCTCTCTATTGATTATGCAATTGCCGAAGCCTGGCCGGGTTCAACGTGCGGACTGTCGCCGTAGACTATCCGCACGGCATTACCGCCGCTGAGTATGGACATCCGAGCTGCCTCAACGACAAGCTCGTTAATGT
>CAYSLA010000062.1:16966-19347 GCA_964431685.1 uncultured bacterium
TTACCGCCGCTGAGTATGGACATCCGAGCTGCCTCAACGACAAGCTCGTTAATGTAACTGTTAGCAGGAGTCGCCACAATCCCCCTGTCATCCGCTTCTTTGATAATCTCGCGGCGGCGAGCCATCGCTGTAGCCTCGTCCATCCCGGCCGCCTCAGCCTCCATCGAGTGTATGCTGTTGATGGTGGCCGCGACTGAGTCGAAACCATATCCTATAGGCTTGAACCCCGGTCCCTCCCAGGGAACAAGTCTGTAGAAGTCCGGGTTGATATAGTTATGCTTTGTGCCGCCGATACCCAGCCCCTCCAGGTAGCAGTGAGTCACGCCCCGGAACTGATCGTCGTGCTTGATCATTCCGCACTGACCATCCCCCTCAAAGAACATCTCAAGACACTGCTCGTTACTCCCGGAACCATCGTCCGGGTATCCCAAGCCATCGGTTACGTTCAGGATCGCCCCATTTTCATATCTCACCCGTCCGGTGGCCCACATATAGCCCTCGTTGCCATTGGGGAATCTACCCTTCACACCAACAACCGACACCTCCACCGGCTTGAGTCCGGTGATGAAGTATACCAGGTCTACGTAGTGGCACCCCACATAGACAAACGGGTCCGTCTTGTCGCACGTGAACCAGTTCTGGAAATTGGATGATCTGTAGAAGTAGGGCTCAATCATCTTCGCTTCGCCCACCACGAACTCCCCGTACCGACCCAGAGCGTAGTCGCGCTTCGCAATCAACGACCGGCGGTCGAAACGCTTGTGATACTCTACGCCAACAAACAGACCTTTCTCGTGCGCCAGCTTTTCGATCTCAACATCCTGCTCGTATTTCAGCACAAGCGGTTTGACGCAGAGCACGTTCTGGTTGTTGTTCAGAGCTTCCATCACAACCTCGTAATGGAACTGATCAGGCATGGCAACCACGACCGCCTGCCTTGGCTTCATCCTGGCGAGCACCTGTTTGTAGAGGTCGGGGAAGTTCTTGCCGGGTTCTTCAGACAGCGCAGGATAGGCGGTGAAACTCTGACCAGGAAACGCCATTGCGAACTCATCGCTTTCGCTCAAGGCCTTCAGCGGCGGGGTGTTAAGCGCACAAACCGATATCTCGCCCACCACGCCAGTGCGCTGCAGGTGGTAGATGGACGGCAGCAGAAGATCGTTGGTGATCATTCCGCCGCCCACTATAGTCACGTCTATCTTCACGTTCGTTGTCACTCCTTAGATCATAGTCTGGCTGCACCCGCAAAGACCTGGTCGACTCTAAACACGGAGTCTTCAAGTCTCACTGGGCTAATCGCAAGTGCACTTAGAGCTGACTTGTCCAGTCCAAGAAACTCCGCCGGATTGTGGAAGCCAACCCTCCAAAGATCTTCATCACTCATTATCCCAAGCGACGCAAGATAATTCATGCACTCCAACATTGTGGAATGCGATCCGGCCAATGAGCTGGTCTCCGGGCAGAATATCCGGCCCGATTCCTCGACCACGACCGGTTTGCCGGCATATACATATTCGCCAACAGGCACCCCGGCAAGTGCGGAAGCGTCGCTTGTCACTATGAATCTGGAAGCTGCCTTGGCCCGAAATCCTGTCTTTATGAGCGCTGGCGGCAGGTGGTGCCCGTCGGTGACAAATGATCCCGACAGACCATCCTCCGCCAGTATCCACCAGAGCGGATTGTCGTGACGGTGAATCATGTTGGCGATTCCGTTACCCACATGCGTCGCCAGGCTCGCCCCGGCGGCCAAAGCCGCCTCCATCTGGGCGTTGTTCGCATTATGGTGCCCCATGGCCACTCGAACACCCTTGGAGACTGCGTAGGAAATCAGATGGACCGCTCCCGGCTGATCAGGCGCCAGCGTGAGTATGTCGACAGCGCCCTCGGCCAGATCGTACAAGCGGTCAAATTCTCCGATATCGGGAGCTACCACAAAATCCCGAGCGTGAACGCCGACCGCGCCAGGTTCGGGGGAGATAAAAGGGCCTTCAAGGTGCAGGCCAAGCAGATGCGGGCCAATCTCAGGATCGCGGCGAGCGCGTGCGATGAGCGGCAGGCAATGGGAGTACATCTCAGGGGCCCCAGTAACAACGGTGGGACAGAATGCAGCCGTACCACGTTCGGAAAGGAAGCGCGTAACTCTTGCGATATCCTCAATCGTGAGCTCCGGACTCGAGAAATCCACGCCTAGAGCTCCGTTCACCTGGATATCCACAAAACCAGTAGCCATATTCACCAGCCAACCCCTTTGTTCAGCACGGTCCCACGATAGTTCAATCTGTACGGCAAGGGAAACGCACACACACCCGGTAGGCCAAGGAAGCCCAGACGTATCCCATAGGAAGTCGTTTCAGCAAGAGGGCGCAGTCTCCAGAAGCCGT
>CAYSLA010000063.1:0-18560 GCA_964431685.1 uncultured bacterium
TCGAAAGGAACTGTTATGGCTGAGCGAGAGATTAGATTGGACGGCATAGGTGTCTGCCTGAGCAGACCTCGCGTTGTCGCCGAGACTACCGTTGGGCACTGCTGGTTTGCGGACCTGCTGAGGTTTTCGACCGGTGAGCTGATGCTGAACTACAGCCTCAACGCTGACAGCAACGTTAACCAGCACAACTCGCAGGCCGTGCGCATATCGACGGACGGCGGTGAGACTTTCGATTTCGCTTACGACGTCAATGGTTTTCACAACTCAGGAGGCGAACCTCGGATCAGCTTGCCAGATGGCCGCATTGTCGGCGTATCTACGTTCCTGCGCGCAGATCCGCCGGGCCAGACGCGCCGGTTCCGCGCACATCGCTGGACCTATGACCAGGGTGGCCGGCGCTACAGTGTTGAACCGTGGGGCGCAATAGTGGAGGGACTGCCGCGCGATGTGGAGCCGTTCTCTGAGCCCAGCCGCACGTGGTGGAGCCGCATCAACTGGTTCAGCGACATCATCCCCACGGCGAATGGAGGAATGCTCTCGACAATATCGCTGCGGTTCGCGGGCGATGACCTGGAGAGCACTGTGGCAGTGGCGTGTGACGACGAATGCAGGCACTGGCGCTATCTCTCGACCATCGCCAGGCCCGAAGACGTACCAGACGCCAGAGAGGGATTCGACGAACCGTGCCTGCTCCGCCTGGCCGATGGCGACATTATGTGCATCAGCCGGGTCGGCAGCCTTGAGGACCAGAAACTCGCCCGCAGCTACAGCTCAGACGAAGGACAGACCTGGACACCGATAGACCGCCTCCCGGCTTACAGCGTTGCGCCTCAACTGCTTCGTCTTAACAACGGCGTCATAGTCCTCTCGACCGGCCGGCCGGGGCTGTTCCTCTGGTTTGCCACCGACGGGCGCGGCGGGGAATGGCAGAGCTTGGACATCGTAGACTACCACAACTCCGTTATGGACGAGCCCTCGCAGATCATGGCTGCTCACGACGCGTCCGGACCCGGTTCGCAGGTGACCGGGGCCCAGACTACGTCATATACCGCAATGGTGGAGTTATCGCCTAACCGCGTGCTGTTGATATACGACCGCGTGCCGTTCGGTTGGAGCGGCGTTCCTGCCGATTCCGGCGAGCGCAGCCAGATATATCTTCTTGAGGCTCAGATCACGTGACAGGTCATTTCGACCGGAGGGAGAAATCTCCGGGTAGGAGATTCCTCACATTTGTTCCTAAGGAACTCCCCTGATTTTGGGGAGTTCCTACCCAAAACAACCGCGCTATCCGCGATGGACCGGTCTGCAGGTCAATCCGGGCGGCGGGAGCGATCCCTGTGCATTTCGAGACCGACGATGACATCAACACGGGCAAAGACCTTGCGTATCCCTGGCTCCACAGGCACAATCACGTCAGGGGAGAGGTGTTCGCGCGGAGCTACGCCAATGGAGTTGTTGAGCTCTTCCTGCGACACATCAACGGATTCTTCTTCACTGAAGGCGGAGATCTGAAGGGCGCGGTGCCTGTGCTGGGATTCCGCGCAAAGGAAAGACCAGGCATTGACGGTCAACAAGAGGTGGTCGGGCCCGAGCGATGGAACCTGGGCGGAGTGGCTGTTGACACGACCGACGCTGCTTCACTTCTTGGTGAGCAATTTCCCGGACGAAAATGGATGGACGGGGATGTACTTGTCTATCAGCCGTACCAGGGAGTTGAGCCGTTCGCGGGCTACAACTGCGAGGCTCGAACCGGGGACGCCCATCTCTGCCATGCGGCTGATCGAGTGATTCCAAAAGGAACTGCCAGGACGGTACGTATGACGGCGTCACTGGGCGACGCTCCCCCGGAGGTGGCGGTGTACGTCGCCCCGGCGTGGCTCTACGGCGTCAGTGAGGAGTTTTCCGGAGAGCCTCTTCTGCCAGTTCTCGATGAGACTGAGGAAGTGATCGGAGAGGCCGCCCGGTGGCTGAACACCGAATGCTACAAGAACAGGTTCGACGACGGAGCCGTCTGCCGCCACGGCCTGGGGTGCCCCAACAAACCCGGAGAGCCGGGGTGGGAAGGTGAGGCTCCGTATTCACATCTACTGGCAGCATACTTCACAGCCGACCCCACAACCTATGATCTGGCGCTTCGGACGGCTTACCATTTCACGGACGTGGCAGTGGATCACGCATTCTTGTCGGCCAGAATGCACGCCTATGAGACCGGCGCGCAGGCGCTACCTATGCAGCGCATAATGGCCCCGTACGGAGCCTACCTGGAGACCGGAGACCCGTATCTCGCGGAGACTGCAATTGCCGTGGCTGACCACGCCTATTCGTGGGATACCACAAACTACCCCAGGCGCGCCTATGGCAGAGACGCCGCCTACATCCGCGGCCTGATATTCCTCTACAGATTCACGGGAGAAGGAATCTACTTGAGAAGGGCGAGAAAAGCGATTGGAAGGGTGATGGCAACTCAACTGGACGATGGAAGCTGGGCAGATCAGGGGAATACCACGGGAGTCCACGCCACTCCGTGCCTGATCGTCAAGCCGTGGATGGGTCTGATCGCCACCGAACCGCTGGTGGAGTATCTGACGCTGGTGGATGACGACGAGGTCGCCGCATCCGTAATTCGCTTTGCGGACTGGCTGCTTTCCTCCAAAGTCACTACTGAGCACGGCACCCACTGGACCTACCAGATGAGCTACGGTGGGAGCACGACATATCCGAGCCTGAATGGCGTGATTACGCTTCCGTCGACAGGAATCTTCCACGTTGAGTACCTGGCCAAAGTCCTGGGTTGGGCCTCACTCCACACGGGCAGGCGCGAGTACTACGATTCGTGGCAGGATTCTTTCTCGATATCCAATGACAAGGCATTTCTCGGCGGCGAATGGGATCACGGGGCCAACAAGCGCATACAGAACCTTCTCTGGCAGAGGTCGAGGCTGTGGGGTGCGAAACTGGGCACGAACGAGATAAAAGTGGAACCTAAGGAGTACCTGACACCCAAGTCTCCGCGAGCGCGAGTGGTTTCACCGATTGGCGACATAGAGGTTACGACGAACAGGCAGATACTACCGATTTGAGTGCACGCGCGATGTAGGGGAGCACTTCCACGTGCGCCAGCGGAGGAGACGGGAGGACACGGAGGTCCTCCCCTACTGGAGCGCGTTGACAGACCGACGGCTCAGTGGTACGATACCTGCAGCTTGTCATGAAACCACAGACCAGATCCGCTACCCTCGCAATCGCGTTTGCACTGGGGATACTCGCCAGTGAGTATCTGGCGACAGCCACTTACATACTGGCGGCGTGCGCAGTGACAGCCCTTGGTTTGCTCCACGGTGAGCGAACAATTCCGCTTACACATGGCAGAGGTCGTCTCTCCGGTCAAGCCATGCTTATCATAGTCGCGGTGTTCCTCGCGGGAGCATTCCGATACGGCACCTACGCGAGCGTATCTGGCGACGATGTCTCGTGGTTCGTGCGCTCCGCGTCCGCAGTCAGAGGAAGGGTGACTTCAGAACCGGAAGTCAAGGGAGGCCGAATCACGATGGTGATGAACGCGTCCCAGGTCAGGATTGGTGACGTGTGGATTGACTGTTCGGGTAGGGTGCTGCTCTACCAGAGTGAGGCAGCAAAGAGCGTTAAGCTGGAGTACGGCGACAAGGCCCAGGTCGTCTGCCGTCTGTGGAAACCGTTCGCTGCAACCAATCCCGGTCAGTTCGATTGGGCGCGTTACCTCGCCCGCCAGCAGGTATATTGCTGCGCAAGCGCGAAGAAGCCAGGTACAGTAGAGTTGGTCCGCCACGGAGGCGGCAATCCGATGGTCAGATGGGCTCTCGCGGCGAAGAAGGGGTTCGTAGCCTCAATATTCAAGATTCACCCTCCACGCGAGGCCTCGGTGATAGCCGGCATGGCACTCGGTACCTATGCATATCTACCCGACAACCTCTACACCGCGTTCCAGCGAACGGGCACGCTGCACCTGCTGGCCGCATCCGGCACGAACTGCATCATACTATGCACACTTGCCGGTCTGGTGCTGCCCAAGATTCAATTCAAACGCAAGAGCATGCTTATGATCGCGTTCCTGCTCTTCTATGTGCTCATGCTTGGTTGGAAGCCTTCTATGATGCGCGCCGGTCTGATGGCGTCACTGGCGCTGATGGCCCTCCCGCTGGGCAGAGTCTATCACCGCAAGAACGTCTTCTTTGTGAGCGCCCTTATTCTGCTGCTGGTCAGGCCGTCTGATCTCTTCAACATTGGGTTCCAGCTCTCGTTCCTGGCAGTCTGGGGACTCATCGCCGCTGCCCCGCTATTCGAGAAATGGCTTTCGCAGGCAAGATGCTTGCACGACAATCTCAAAGCCGGGTTTCGGGAACAGGCTTCCCGAAACACCGTTGAAGCTGGGTTTCGGGAACAGGCTTCCCGGAACACCGTTCAAACCAACCGTGGACACGATGGGGATGTTATCCCGATAGAAGCAGCTTCGGGGCACGGGGCGGGCGGACACACAGGTCCGCCCCTACAGCGCGCGGGGCATAGCATAGCGATGGCGCTCGCACGCGTGGCGAAATCCGCAAGAATGTGCGACCGGCCTGTGGCTATCGCGAAATCGGCGGTGCTGGCCACCACGACGTGCACGCTATTCACTGCCCCGATCGGAGCGTACTACTTCAACCACGTCTCGCTTACGTCTCTGCCAGCAAACATAGCCATGGCGTTCGCGTCCTACGCGGTATTCGCGGATTCCGCGGCCTCGGCGCTCCTGGCACACGTGCCGCTGGGCGGCCCTGCGTTGGGATTCGTTGGAACCAGGATAACGGGGGCGGCGCTGTCAATTGTGGAATCACTGGGTAAGCCGACTTGGAGCGACGTGCTTGTGCCATCTCCGCCGGTTTGGTGGCTGATGACGTACTACGCCATTCTGATAGCTCTGGCCTCGCGACTGGAGGTGTCCGGTGCCGGGAAATAGGGGATGGATGTGGGTAGCGCTGATCGCCGTCGCGGCGTTCGCTGTTGCCAGCCCGCTCGTAATACCGGACAGAAGCCTGCGGGTAGCGTTTCTGGACGTGGGCCAGGGAGCTTGCACCGTCATCAGGACGCCTTCCGGCAAGATAATGGTAGTAGACTGCGGCAGTTCGTCCGGAAGATCCCCTGAGTTTGTTGCGAAAAACGTGGTGGCTCCCTATCTCGACAAGATTGGCGCCAGCAGAATCGACCTTGCGGTATTGACGCACCCGCACGCAGACCACTGCAACGCATTCGCCGCCCTGCTTCGCCTCAAGCCTGCAGCGGCAGTCATGGACATCGAATACCCTCACACGTCGCAGTACTACATCGATTTCCGCAAACAGGTGAAGATATCCAAAGCAACACGCAAGAAGGCTGAACGCGGGATAAGAATCGACCTTGGAGACGGCGTGGAGGTGTACGTGCTCAGTCCCGACCCAGGCGTCGAATACCCTGATCTGAACGACAGGTCCGCAGTGCTTAGAGTAGTCTACAAACGCACCGCTTTCCTTCTGTCGGCGGATGCAACAGTGCTTACCGAAAGTGGGATTCTTCGGCACTCACCCAGACTGCGATCCGACGTGCTTCAAGTCGGCCATCACGGATCGGACACCTCCACATCAGACGAATGGCTCGCGGCCATCCGGCCACGATTCGCGGTCATCAGTTGCGGACGAGCCAACGTGTTTGGCCTTCCATCCAAGCGTGTGGTGGCGAGACTTCGCGACGCACGGGCAACGGTCTACCGCACAGATAAGCACGGCGCAGTAGTGTTCTCAACTGACGGAAAAGACCTGAGCGTGCGGACATACGCACCAAGACGTTACCGCTACTGAGATCACTTCCGACAGGACAGGTCGCGATTTAAGAGCGCGCCCTATCGTAGGACCTCGCGCTTCCGGGGACGCATCAGCAAGGCACAGAAGTATCCCGGTTTGCCCTGAGTCTCTCGCCCACATCTGCCATAATCATGTGAGAGATGCATTTTCAGTAAGGAGTGGCCTCAACCTATGGATTTGGTGGACATCCAGAAGATTTTCCCCGCGGCCGACCAGCCGAGAAAGACTTTCGACCAGGGCAAGCTGTTGGAGCTGGCTATGTCTATCCGGGAGCGCGGCGTGCTCGAGCCAATCGTCGTACGACCGACCGGCGAGGACAGATATGAGATTGTGATGGGCGAGCGACGGTGGCGTGCTGCCCAGATGGCCGGGCTAACAGAGATACCCGCCGTCATCCGCGAACTTAACGACGAAGACGCCAGTGCGGACGCCGTTGTAGAGAACTTCCAGCGCGAAGATCTCAACCCAGTAGAACGAGGGCGCGCCATACAAAAACTGCTGGGTTTCATGCCCTGGGAGAAGGTGCTCAAGACCCTTGGCTGCGCTGACTCAACAATGCGCAGGTATCTTGATCTGCTTGACCTGCCAAACGGTGTGCTTGACGAACTGGTTGCGCAGCCCCGCGCCAACGAGGGAGATTTCCTGGAAGGACACGCGCATGCTTTGCGGGTGCTCAACGGCAATCTCAAAGCCCAGTTACGGCTCTGCAAGAAGGTCCGTGCTGAGCGGATGGGTGTGGAAGACCTGAAGAAGGTCATTGCCGCCATCCTCGAGTTCCCGGATAAGGAAGAGGCGTTTCTGCGAGTGCCAGTCAGCGTGACCGAAGAGATTATCCGGGGAATGGCTCGGCTGACCAAGAAGAAGAAACCCTATCAGCCAAAGACGGCGCAGTCTCACCTCAAGACCATTCAAAAAGCGTGCACAGCAGTTCTCGATCTGCTGGACGAGCGAGTGGCGATATACCTTGAGACTCAGGAACTCAACCAGATGCTGAGCGCCACTGCCGATCTTGCTGAGCAGATCAATAAGTTCAACAAGAGCATGCGCCAATCACTCAAGACCAGCGACAGGGAGTTCAGAGAGGTCTACATCCACTGTCCCTTGTGTGGAAGGATGGAGCTCATTGGGAGTCTGCACTGCAGCGTGTGCTGGAGCGTTCTGAGGAGATGTCTGGACTGCGAGAACTATGACGTGTCCTACCAGCAGTGCCGCAAGCTAAAGACCGCGGTGTTTATGTCGGACGCAGAGAGTCCTGACGAGAACTCCGCTTCCTATAAGTGTGACACCTACCAGCCCAAGCGAGAGGTCGAAGCGGCAGCCTAGCAAGTACACGCCGAGACCGTCACCGAAAGACGCACCAGAGGCATACCCTCCGCCTCTGGTGCGTCGTATTTCGTCACAGCAAGATCAGGCCGCTCTCCTTCGCCGCACAGCCGCTACACCCGTGAGACCCATCGCCAGCGCAAGCAGGCTTGCCGGCTCCGGAACGGGCCCTATGCTCAATGTAGCTGTGTCGGTAAACCACTCGCCTTCGTCATCGATCACTTTGAGACCAATCAAGTGCAGCCCCGGAGTAAGGCCAAGTGTGTTGGTCAAGTAGTCATAGCTTCGGACGAGCGAAATCCCCGAACCGTCATCATACTCTTTGTCGTCGTCGAGATCCCACAGATAGGAGACAATGCTGCCTCCATCCGGATCGTAGGAGCCTGCCCCACTGAAGGTTACGTCGCGTCCCCAGTTCGCAGTGTATGGCCCGTTCGCTTCAGCCACGGGACGATTGGTGTAGTTTATCGTCAGGCGGGGTCCCCAGCCGCTGCCATAGTTATTTGAGTAGAAGACCACGCCCTCCTGGCCGTTTACGTGCTCATACACCCGAAGCACGAAGCCATTGTTGGTGTCACCGGCATACCAGCTTCTGACGGTATCATCCAGCCTTGTGAGGTGCTGGTTGAATACCTTATTGCCGCCTGGGGTGCTATTGTAGAATGAATACCAGGCGTTCAGTCCCGAATAGCGGTCGTATACCTCGTCCTCGCACCCATAGGGACTGTGCCAATAGGTGCTCCCATTGATTGTGTTCCAGTTCGCCCCGCTTTGTGTCCACGCGGCCCAAGGCTGGATCTTGTAGACCCCGACGTTCACGATATCGTTAGAGTCCATACTTTCGCTGAACGCATAGTTCAGCGTGAGTGAGGTGCTGTGTATCGTGTAGTTGCTGCCCAGGGACGGCAGAGTGAACCTGATGAGAGTGTTCTTCTCCGGATAGTTCAATCCACTCTTGGTGGCGGCAAAGGTCTTGAGGTAGTAGTCGTTGCCGTAGTTGGTCGTGGGGTTATCGCGATCCAGCCACGTGTCCGCGCTGGGGTATGCTATTACTTGCGCCGACCAGCCCGCAGTCAGCAAACAAGCCGTCATCAGCACAACAGCGGCCCCTACAATGCAGATGTATCTCATCTCTTACTCCTCCTCGCCGAAATGGTCGTGCCACTCCGAGTCTATATGAGTGTTATAGCATGAAAAATCGCCTTTGTCAACTGTTTATTGTCTTAAATCTTTTCGGTCACTCACCTGATTGTCTCCGGCTGCAGAATGTGCCGAGAGAACGTGTAGCGGGGTGACAATCAGCGGGGCTGGCAACCACTGTCACGCACTCTCGGCAACTCCATCTGCACCTATTGTTAACCGCTCCGAAACGTTTTGGAAACGATCCCGGGCTAACATGGCATTAATGACTACTTTCTTGCAGGTTGGACAAGTCGATGGTGCAGGTCTATAATGATGACGGCGAGAGCCTGGCGGTCTCGAACGAGGATATGCCGAGAGTATTGGTCGTCGGAAAAAGCGAACACGAAGTCTCATCAGTGGCCGCGTCCGTTGCGGGACTGAGTCATTTTGTCACGTCCGGATGGGACCTTGATTCGCTCTCGGATGCGGTTGCCAAAGGGTGTCCCGAAGTGGTGGTCATCGACATGCGGTTCGGCGAGGAATCGTATATCATTGCCAAGGACCTGATCGGCCACTTCGACCAGGTCGGCGAGGCACCCAGGCTAGCGGTTGTCGAGTCGGCGAACCAACCGCAGCTTCAGTCTCGCTATATTGACGATTTCATACTCTACCCATACGATAGCGATGAACTCGCTGTTCGGATACTCCGCCTGCTGAGCAGAAGCCAAAGAGGGCGAGGCGGAAACATCATCAGTTTCGAAGGCCTTGTGATCAACACGGAGAGCTTTGAGGTAACTGTTGACAGCCGGGCCCTGTCACTCACTTTCAAGGAGTTCGAGCTTCTCAGATACATCGCGGCTCATCCCAACCGGGTGCACACGCGCGAGGCACTCCTTAACCAGGTCTGGGGATATGAGTATTTCGGTGGTCTGCGTACGGTGGATGTGCACGTGCGGCGAATTCGGGCAAAGCTCGGATCAAGGCACGAGAACCTGGTGCAAACAGTTCACGGGGTTGGCTACAAGTTCATAACCAGTCTGGACGGTTCCTGAGGAGGCAATACTATGTCAAACATGGATAAAGAATGGATACTGCGCGAGTGCAAGGACCGAAATGTCGAGTTCATTCGCCTGTGGTTTACCGATCTGCTGGGCCAGCTCAAGAGCTTCGCGATTACCATCGAGCAACTCGAGGAGGCCCTGAACGAGGGGATGGGGTTCGACGGTTCCTCGATAACCGGATATCAGGACGTCCAGGAGTCCGATATGGTCGCGATGCCGGATCCCGCGACGTTCTCGTTGCTGCCGTGGAGACCTACGGATAAGTCGGTGGCCAAGATGTTCTGCGACATCCTGACCCCGGACGGCACCCCCTATCCCGGCGACCCGCGCTACATCCTAAAACGGCAGATTCTGAAGGCCGCCAAGAAGGGTTACACTTTCTACGTCGGACCCGAACTGGAGTATTTCTATTTCAGGAACAGCCAGGGAACAGAGATTCTGGACAACGGCGGCTATTTCGATCTGACCCCGCTGGACGTGGCTACCTCTCTGCGGAGGGACACCATCCTTGTTCTCAAGGAGATGGGAATCGCGGTGGAATACAGCCATCACGAAGTCGCACCGAGTCAACACGAGATTGACCTGCGGTACGCGGATGCGCTGACGATGGCAGACTGGGCTATGACCTACCGGCTGGTGGTCAAGGAAGTCGCGAACCAGCACGGCTACTATGCCACATTCATGCCTAAGCCGATATTCGGGGTGAGCGGAAGCGGCATGCACTGCCACCAGTCTCTGTTCAAAGGCGCGAGGAACGAGTTCTTCAGCGCCGATGATCCAAAACATCTCTCGGACACCGGCAAGTCCTACATTGCCGGACTGTTGAGGCACGCTAGTGAGATATCTATCATCCTGGCTCAGTGGGTCAACTCTTACAAGAGACTAGTGCCGGGCTACGAGGCGCCCGTATACATAGCGTGGAGCCAGCAGAACCGGTCGGCGCTGGTGAGAGTTCCTTTGTACAAACCAGGCAAGGAGACGGCAACTCGCGCTGAACTCCGTTGCCCGGATCCGGCCTGTAACCCGTACCTCGCCTTCGCCGCGATGCTGGCTGCCGGGCTCAAGGGAATTGAGGAGAAGTATGAGTTGTGCTGCGAGATGACGGAGAACCTCTACGAGCTCTCTGCCGATGAACGCAAGGACCGCGGCATCGAAAGCCTGCCGGGAAGCCTGGGAGAGGCCATAGCGGCCGCTGAAAACAGCGAACTGGTGCGAGAGGTTCTTGGCGATCACGCATTCCAGAGGCTGAT
This sequence comes from uncultured bacterium, assembly GCA_964431685.1. Taxonomy (GTDB): domain Bacteria; phylum Armatimonadota; class UBA5829; order UBA5829; family UBA5829; genus CAYSLA01. The sequence continues at coordinate 10,606 of CAYSLA010000063.1, forward strand.
GTGGCTCAAGAAGAACGAATGGGATGAGTTCCGTATTCAGGTCACAGACTGGGAACTGAAGAAGTTACTGGCGGTGCTGTGAAGGGAATGTGGGAGCTAACCTCCCCCTAGCCCCCTCCGAAACGGAGGGGAGTGTGGGAACACCTCCCCCTAACCCCCTCCGAAGCGGAGGGGAATGTGGGAGCTAACCTCCCCCTAGCCCCCTCCGAAGCGGAGGGGGGAGGGGGAGGTGTTCCACTGGGACTTATAAGACGTATGGGTCCTATACCCTTCTTTCTCTGCTGTTGACGCCGAAGCGCGCGCGGGGATATACTTACCCCGATGATTAGCGAGTTTGCCGAGTTACTCAGATACCGCGAGTTGGTTGCCCAGCTTGTGGTGCGCGATCTCAAGGTGCGGTACAAGAACTCCGTGCTGGGGTTCTTCTGGTCTCTCGCCAATCCACTTGTTCAGGTCGCCACCATAACCATAGTCGTGAAGTACGTTATGCGGCTGGACATACCCAACTACTCCGCCTACCTGCTTGTGGCCTACCTGCCCTGGGTGTTCTTTCAGATGACGCTGATGGACGCGAGCGACGTGATAATGGGCCACCACCGCGACCTGCTGCGCAAGGTCTACTTCCCGCGCGAAGTTCTTCCGATATCTTCCGTGATCTCAAACCTGATCCACTTTATGTTGGCGCTGGTCGTGTTCTTCGCGTACCTGCTTTTCTACCATCTTGTCCTGCACGGCGCGCCAGTATCTTCCGGAGCTCTACTTCTACCGGCGCTGCTGGCCATGCAGGTCATGTTGCTTGTGGGCTTGTCATTCTTCGTGTCCTGCCTGAACGTATTCTATGAGGACACAAAGTACCTGCTCGTAGCGCTTCTCAACGTGCTCTTCTATCTGACGCCGGTCATGTACCCGGCTGAGCTGATATACATTAGGTTGCCTGAGGCTCACAGGGAACTGCTCTACAGGCTATACCTGCTCAACCCGGTGAACGCGCTGATGGACGCATATCGCAAGAGTCTGCTGCCGCCGTTCGAGGGCCACGTGAGAGGAGCCACAGTGCACAGTCTTGGCATCGACTGGCTGATGTTGGGCGTGTGCGCGCTGGTGTGCGCGGCTGTAGCCGTCGGCGGATACGCTTTCTTCAACGCCCGCAAGTGGTCTTTTGCGGAGAGGGCCTAGCGATGGAACCTGCCATTGACATCAGTGGAATAGGCAAGACATTCAAACTGGTTACGGGTCAACCTGCGTCAATCAAGTCGGCGGTTCTCGCGTTTCGCAGGCCGAAACCGCGCATACTCACCGGACTCGCCAACGTCAACATCCGAATCGAACACGGCGAGGCGGTGGCAATCATCGGCAGAAACGGTTCAGGCAAGAGCACGTTGCTGAGGATCATCGGCCGTGTCTACAGGCCCAGCAGCGGCAGCGTCACCGTGAACGGACGGATGGCCACTCTTCTGGACCTCGGCGCCGGATTCCACCCGGAGCTCACCGGGCGAGAGAACGTTTTCTTCAACGCGGCGGTAATGGGTTTGAGCCGCGCTCAGGCAAAGGAAAAGATTGACGGTATTATCGGGTTTTCCGAGCTGGCCGACTACATAGACGCACCCGTGAGAACCTATTCCGCGGGGATGCTGATGCGCCTGGGATTCGCCGTGGCGATGGAAGTTGACCCGCAAATACTGCTTATAGACGAGGTGCTGGCAGTAGGAGACGCCGAGTTCCAGGAGAAATGTTACAGCAGGATCAAGGCGTTCAAAGACGGAGGAGGCACGATAGTCTTCGTTACCCACGAGATGGAAGCGGCAAAGCTTGTTGCCGGCAGGGCCGTGTGGATAAGCGGGGGCCGAGTAGCCGCCGACGGGCCGACGACGGAAGTCGTGGCGTCATACTTGAGCAACGCACACGAGCACGTCGACGGGAGTGTAACTAATGTCCAGTGATGCGACGGTAGACTCTTCGAACTGGCTTCTTGAGATACTCGGATGCCCGGCGTGCGATGACCGTCCGGCGCTCGATCAGACTGATGACGGCCTGCGCTGCAGTACGTGCGGACGGGTCTATCCGGTAGTCGACGGACTGCCGATTCTTGTTGCTGACACGGAAATCGGTTCCCCGGAGAGGGGACCAGAGGAAGGAGCGGCGAAAAGATGAGTCCTGAGATATGCAACGACGCTAAGGAGTTTTCTCTGCCAGAGGTAAAACCACAGTCCGGTGACACGCGAGAGATTGAGATCGTAATGATCAACGGCCCCAATCTGGACGTGCTGGGCAACCGCGAAGTCGGCATCTACGGCAGGGAGACTCTGGAATCCATCAGACAGCGGTGCTTCTCGCTCGCCAAGGAGCTTAACGTGAATCTTCAGACGTTCCAGAGCAATAGCGAGGGCGACATAGTGAACGCTATACACGATGCGACGCTAACGGCTGACGGAATCCTCATCAACCCGGCGGCATACACCCACTACTCGATAGCGATCAGGGATGCGATAGCCGCTACCGGACTGCCCACAGTGGAAGTTCATCTAAGCAACATATACGCACGCGAGGAGTTTCGTCACAAGTCCGTAATCGCGCCGGTGGCATCGGGCCAAATCTCCGGATTCGGTGCAGACAGCTATCTTCTCGGGCTTCGCGCACTGGTGGGACTGATCAGGCATGAATGAGGGCAGACTGTCTAGACTGCGCGCTGAGCTGGCACTGATGGGCGACGATGCTCTGGTCGTGACGTCAATCCCTAACGTGTTCTACATCAGCGGATTCACCGGTTCTACCGCTGTGCTGGTGGCCGGCGGGAGCAACGTTGCGGTTCTTGTCGATCCTCGCTATACCTTGCAGGCACAGAAAGAGTGTGTCGGCGCTGAGGTGGTCGAAGTCAAAGGCCGTACGCTGCTCAGCGCTGTTGGAGAGGTAGCCCGAAAGATGCGAGCGGCACGGGTGGGTTTTGAATCCACGAACCTGTCTGTTGACTCCCACAGCATGCTGGCCAAATCGCTCGACGGGACAACCAAGCTGCTCCCAACCAAAAGCGTAGTTGAGAATCTGCGCGCCGTGAAAGACCGGTCCGAGATTGCTCTAATCAAGCGCGCTGCACACATTGTAGACACTGCCTTTGAAGAGATTGCCCGGAGTCTGCGGATTGGGATGACGGAGAAAGAGGCCGCGCTGCTGGTGGACTCGACGCTCAGAGCGTGTGGCGCCGACAAGGCCGGTTTTGAGACCATAGCGGCGGCCGGGTCGAACTCGGCCTGGCCCCACGCAAAACCGACCGACCGCAGGATAACGAACCGGATCAAGCTGGATTTCGGCGCATCCTACAAAATGTACAACAGCGACATAACCCGCACGCTCGCGCTGGCCAAGCCCGATAGCAGGTTCAACACTATCTACCCTATAGTTCTTGAAGCCCAGTTGCGGGCAATCGACGCAATTGCCCCCGGCAAGACCGGCAGGGAGATCGACGCCGTGGCAAGGCAGTTCATCAGCTCCAAGGGCTACGGAGCTAACTTTGGACACGGGCTCGGTCACATGCTGGGCATCGAGGTGCATGATGGTGTGGGACTGTCGACGGTCAGCGAGGTAGTACTCCAGCCGGGGATGGTTGTGACCGTTGAACCCGGGATATATATCCCGGGATGGGGCGGCATAAGGATAGAGGATGATGTTCTGGTAACCGACAACGGGCACGAGGTCTTGACACACGCGGCGAAGTAGCCTGACGAGAAACTCACAAGCCAGCCGTGCACGGAGCAACAGGATGCCGCCCACAAACTCCGGCATGATCCACGCTTTCGTTTTTCACCAGCGATTGTCCGTTTTTTGGTTGCGGAGGCCTGCTGGTATGCTATAGAATGATGACTAATGATTCGACCAACTACAGGAGCAACTCAGTACGGAGGTATTCGATATGTCTGCTCTGGCAATTCTTGGCGGCTCCAAGGCCATCACATCCGAATATGAGGACGTTTTCGCATGGCCAATCGTTACGAAAGAGGACGAAGACGCAGTGCTGGAGATCATCCGCCGCGGAGGAATGTCCGGGGTTGAGGTGACGATGGAGTTTGAGAAGGAGTTTGCGGCCTGGCAGGGCACGCGATATGCTCTGGGTCACAGCTCCGGCACCGCGGCAATCCATGGGGCAATGTATGGATGCAAGGTTGGAGTGGGAGACGAGGTCATTGCACCGAGCCTCACCTACTGGGCCTCCGTGCTCCAGTGCTATTCCCTGGGGGCCACTCCCGTATTTGCGGAAGTCGACCCAAACAGGCTAACCATCGACCCCGACGACATCGAACACCGGATAACTTCTCGCACCAAGGCTATCGTGGCAGTGCACTACTGCGGGTATCCGTGCGATATGGACCGCATCATGGAGATTGCCAGGCGGCACGGTGTCAAGGTAATTGAGGATGTCTCACACGCCCACGGAGCCCTCTACAAGGGTCGCAAAGTGGGCGCTATCGGCGACGTGGGGGCCATGTCGCTGATGAGTGGGAAATCGCTGGCGATTGGCGAAGCAGGCATTCTGGCCACCGACGACCAGGAGATATACGAGCGTGCCCTTGCGTTCGGTCACTACGAGCGGTTCACAGCCGAATTGGGCACGGAGTATCTGCGGGAATTCGCGGGGCTGCCTCTCGGCGGATATAAGTATCGAATGCATCAGGCGAGCTCGGCCATGGGGCGTGTCCAGCTCAAACACTATGACGCACGGATGGCTGAGATACAGACTGCAATGAACTACTTCTGGGATCAGCTCGAAGGGCAGCCCGGTATCAGGGCTCACCGACCGCCCAAGGGCAGCGGCGGCACGATGGGTGGCTGGTACAGCGCACGGGGGCTGTACGTGCCTGAAGAGCTTGGAGGACTATCGGTCACGAGATTCTGTCAGGCGGTGAATGCTGAAGGCATTCCCTATTCGTCACCTGGGGCAAACTCAGCGCTGCACACCCACCCGCTATTCAGCGAGTGCGATGTGTACGGCCACGGCAAACCGACCCGCATCGCTAACTCTGACCGCGACCTCCGCCAGTTGCCTGGCAGTCTGCCGGTTTCCGAAGGACTCGGCAAGCGCCTGATGGGCATACCCTGGTTCAAGAAGATGAACAAGCAGGCGATTGACGAATACGTTGCAGGGTACAAGAAGGTCATAGCAGGATACAAAGATCTTCTGGCAGACGACCCAGGCGACGCTGCTAGTCTGGGAGGATGGCACTTCTTCGCGCACAGATAGAGAAGGCAACTGATAAGTGATAATGGACAATTGACAATGAAGGGCCCATGCTTTCCTTTCATTGTCAATTGTCAACTGTCCATTGTCAGTTCCCCAACATCCTCGTCCTCGATGCCATCTTCGGTCAGCCAGTACTGCTGTCGGTACATCTGAGCATAGCGGCCGTTGGCATCTACCAATCGCTCGTGGTCGCCGTGTTCAACTATGGTTCCTTCCTCCAGAACCAGGATAGTGTCCGCGCTTCGGACAGTGCTGAGCCGGTGTGCTATGATAAATGTCGTGCGCCCTACCATCAGCCGGTCCAGAGCCTCGTGTATGAGAAACTCTGATTCTGAGTCAACGGATGAAGTGGCCTCGTCGAGGATAAGGATGCGTGGGTCGGACAACACAGCACGCGCGATGGCGAGTCTCTGTTTCTGCCCACCCGAGAGCTTCACACCCCGTTCTCCGATCTGTGTGTCATAGCCGTTCTCCAGACGCTCGATGAAAGTGTGGGCGTTGGCCACCTCTGCAGCGGATATGATTTCCTCGTCGCTCGCGCCTGGACGCCCAAACAGCAGGTTCTCCTTGACACTGCCGTTGAACAAGAACGTCTCCTGGAGTACCAGCGCTATGTGACTGCGCAGATCGCTCTGCCTCAAACTCCGCACATCCACTCCGTCCACCAGCACGCACCCTTCGGAGACATCGTAGAAACGTGGGATCAAACCGATGAAGCTGGACTTGCCTGCCCCGCTCTGTCCCACCAGAGCCACCCTTTGCCCCGGCAGTGCGTGCACACTCACATCGCGCAAGACCTCTTCCCCGGTGGCATAGCGAAACGACACGCATCGAAACTCGACCTCCCCGCGCATTTCACCCAGATCAAATGGGTCTGCTGGATCTGTGATCGCCGGGGCGGTATCGAGCACCTCAAAAACGCGCTCGCCGCTCGCCAGCGCCCGCTGAATGGAATCGAAGGTCCGGATGAAATCGCCAACCGGTTGGTAGAAATTGGCGACGTATATCAGAAAAGCCGTAAGCTTGCCTACGGTGAACAGGTCCTTTGAGATCATGTATGCCCCAACACCGACCACAATCACGGTGCCCATGGTGCTGATGGTCGATATGGCCGGGTAGAACACTGAAGTCATCCTGGATGCCCGAATGCTCTGTCGCAGCAAATGAGCGCTTGTGGATGCCACAGCCTCGTGCTCGTGTGTTTCCCTGTTGAAGGCCTTTATCACGCGCATCCCGGACAGGTTTTCCATCAACTTGGCGCTGAGGTCGCCGTTCGATTCGCGAATTGAGCGGTAGACCACTCTCACTCGACGCGTGAAAACGTATAGACTCACTCCGATGATCGGCACAGGTATCAGGACAAGCAAAGCCAGTTGCCAACTGTAGCTGCACATATAGTAAAAAGCGAAACCGATCCCGAACACCTGACGAACCAGCGAGTTGGTCGTATTGACGATCATCCCCTCCAACTGGTTTACGTCTCCGGTCACGCGCGCAGTCAGGTCGCCCACGCGTTTGTCGTCGTAGTAGCCAAGTGAAAGCTGCTGGAAGTGATCGTAGAGCGCCATCCTGAGTGAATGCAGAAGGCGCTGCCCGGCAACGTTCATCCAGTACCCGCTGGCAGAACCGATCACCTGACCGATGATGGCCACGACAATGTAGACAAGCACGACCCGGGGTATCAGATGGTACCGGCTGCTTCCGATGACCGTGTCGATGGTGTACTGGATAATCCGGGGAGGCTGCTGGCTAAGAAAGACGCCGATGAGGGTGCAGCTAAGCCCAAATATCAGGATTGGAAGAAGTGGTCTGGCCCAGCGAAGACTCTTCCTGAATGCTGCCGCGGCATCCTGCGGCTTGCGCGGCCCGACCCCTCCGACTCGTCCTCCAAAATGAAACGACATCTGCTGCGTTCCCCTAATAACACGTATGGTCAAGTATACGCCGGATTCGCCGCTCACGGCAACCGTGCTTTACAAAACCGCGGCGGATGGTTTAGAATAAAGTCAGGATTTTGGGGAGATTGTTCTCGGGCCTGCGACACGCCTTCGTGTCAAGGCAAGCTCTTGAACTCAGCCGCGATGGTGAGTGCCTCTGTCGTCTCTGGTGAAACGCGGCGACGGAGGCACTGTCTTTATCAGTGGTGAAACCGATTTTGTCGGGAGGCTCTTTTTGGAAGGTATGGTCCGTTACGACGAGCTTCGGGCCTGGTTCTGGTGGCGGACATGGATGTGGAGCATTCCGTGCGCCATCCTGACCGTGGCCGCGGTATTCTGGCGGCTCAGCGGACAGCCGCTGGGATTCAGCGCGAGGCTCTGGGACTCTTCTACGGTCGGAGCGGGGGCCGTGGCGCTGGCGTTGCTTGCTGCCGCGTCTTCGATAGCAAGGCCCTGGATGCGGTTCGGATGGAGGTCGGCGTTGCTCTTGAACGCACCGATATGCGCAGTCTTCGCTGCGGTCGCGGCGTTTCTCGTGGGCGGAACCTCGCTGGGACTCGCGCAGAACAACCCTCCTAACCAGTTCCTTTCCCCAAATGAGTACGAAGCGTATCTCGCGGGCGTATCCACGATATTCACCTGCGCTAAGTATGGCGTTGTGCTTTCCGGAATGTGGGGGGCCGTCTTCGGAGCGTGGTTTGCACTCAGACGAGACAAGTACTTCATCGAACCAAACTAGTGCTTAATGGCATAAGTTCTTAATAGTATTCCGAAGTTGCGATCCTGCC
>CAYSLA010000064.1:0-5812 GCA_964431685.1 uncultured bacterium
GGCCCCAGGAGTGGGATGCCGAGTTCAGATTGCTGGCACGCGGCGGGTTCCTGGTATCGGCTGCCATAAAGGGCGGAGAGGTCGGGGAAATCGAGATCGTTTCGCGGCGCGGTGAGACCTGCCGCTTGCGCAACCCTTGGGAGGCGGAGCCTCAGCCCCGCCATAGCTGTCGAGCTACATGCTGGCTGCGGGATACGCAGGGGGCGCAGCAAGAACTGACAGGCGATGTGCTGGTATTCGGCACCTGTCCGGACACTACCTATCGCATTGGAAGACTTAACGGGAGGCGGAGCCTGCCGCCCCGCCATAGAAGTAAGCCTGACGAGAGGAATGCTTGCTCAGATACTCGAAAAGATAAGGCAACTTGAGCCGGCGCCGGGGTGACGCACAGTTTCCTATCTGATTTGATGTGAGAAAAGACTTGCCCGGGTAGAAGTGAATGCCGGATTTCGTCTTGCCGGGTGCTTCCTGCGCCATACGGGCACCGGCAAGGCAGAAGAACTACGAAAAACTGGGACGAAGTCATAAAGACGAAGTCATAAAGACGAAGTCATAAATGCAGTTGACTTTAGAGCAGGAGTGTTACATACTAAAGCAGGTAGGCTGAGAGATCAGCTTGCGAATGGAATGCCCAAATCGCATATGGGTTATCCCGGCTAATCCCCGCGAAGGGTTACAAGAGGAGCTTTCTATGAACGATATGACGGAAGTCAAACAATTACGGATGCAAGAACATGGCCTGTTGAGAGCCCCCCGGAACCAGGACGGCAACATATTCGAGGTATGCTATGGGGTTGGTTCGCCCATGCAAATCTCACCTACAGAGGTGGTGGTTTTTCTGAACCGCCGCAACCGCGGGATCGATCCGAAAACCGGGGAGCTGGTGGACGTGGGGGATTTTGAGGCGGGCAGCGACGCCGTGATCTTCGATGATCTTGAGGGTTTCACGGTGGATGGCGCGTTCAAGATTTCCCATCTGGTCATTGACAAGCATCCCAAGACCGGCGCCCCCGTTTATCTCAATAAAATGCCGATTTTTGGAGGTTTTGTGCCTTTGCGGGCAAAGCTGGCCGATGGCCGGCCGCATCCGCGCGCGGGCAGCGGTTTTGGTCTTAGCCAGGTGCTGTGTCTACCCATGGACCTCAAGAAGGCATGGGCCCCCGGCACTGACCATCACACGCATCTTGAACTGCTCCAGTTTCAGTACGACGGGAAGCGATTCGAGGTTGTGCGGACCGACCGGCTCGAGCTGGATGAGTTGCTTGCGGGATGGTCTTTCATGGAAGGGTCGTTGAATCCCGCCATTCCCGATGGCGAAGACCTTATTATGGGGACGTGGGCTGCTCGAAAGGGCAGTGGCGTGGGTGTCAGCCGGTGGCGATACGGTCAAAACGGGTGGCGGCCGGTTGAGTTCGTTCCAGCATCCGAAATGGATGGCACGATGGAGCCGAGCCTTGTACGGGACAGGGATAATTCCCTCCTGCTGTGTGGGCGTTGGGAAAATGGCAAATCATACGCGCCATTGCGCCTTTGGCGGTCGTGTGACAACGGCGTTTCATGGAAACAGGCAATAGACATTCCGGAGATACGGATGTGCGCGCCGGTGACCTTGAGCACTACGGCGGGCGGCTGGCCGTTTGTCGCCAGCTCCCCCCGCCGGGACGTCATTCCAATGGACAACCTGGTGGCGCCAACCCCCTGCCCATCGTGGCGGGCCGTGCGGTTAACACAACCTTTCAAGTGGCGGATAGATCTGGATCTGTGGCCTCTGACTCCGGACCGGGGCGGGATCGGAGAGCCGGCGAAGGCATTTTACGCCCCCGGGGGCATGGTTGATCATGCAATCGGTGGCGTTTTCCGGCTGGCGGACGGGCGAGCCCACAGTCTCCTGTTCTTTCGCACGATATTCGATGCCGAGCAGGAAACCGGCTGTCGGATGGGAGAAGTCTTTGCCGAAGAGAAAACCGAAGCACTCCCCTGGCGATTTTGAAGCGAACCGAATGGGGGCCGGTAGAACGTCATGTGCCCGAGTCTGCTCCGTCCGCAAGACGAATGGGCGCAAACCGAGACCGGCCGTCAGCGGAGGCGGCGAATGGACGGGGTGTGTCTCGTCAACCTGTTTGGCCGCTATATGCGACGCCTTGGGCGTCCCGACGAGATGGCGGAGCGCGCGGCCGCCGGCCGCGTGTGGGGCCAGGAACCGGGTCAGCGCCTTTGTCTGAGTGCGACCGAGGATAGGCCATAGCAACCAGCAACAAGATTGTGCAGGAGGAATCATGAACACAAGACCAAAGCAGCCGTGTCACGTTCAACAGAGTCAATGCAAGAGAGGCGATGTGAAGCAGGAGACACTTACGACCCACTCGACACCCGCCGTGGATTACCGAACACTTGTCAGCCCGGCTGATCTGATCTATGACCAGCCGGCCGCCAGACCTGTCGAGGGCCACCCGATCGGCAACGGGCGGATGGGCACAATGGTGTGGACCACGCCCGCGGCCATCCATTTCCAGATCAACCGCAGTGACGTATTTGCCGTCAACAGAAACCATGGCGGTGCGCGAGGTGGGCCGGCGGACTACTGCGGCGGCTGCGCGCAGGTCACGGTAGATGTCGGGGGAGAGCCCTTCGCGGCCGGCCCGGCATTTGGTCAGCGGTTGTCGCTCTACGAGGCGGAGGATACGGTGGTGGGCAGTGGGGTGCGGGCCCGCTGTTTTGTATGTGCGACGGCGGACGTCTTGGTCGTGGAAATTGACGACACGCGCGATGTGCCACAGCCGGTGCGGGTGACGCTCTCCATGTGGCGCGAGCCCGAGGTGCTAAGCGGCGACCATCTCGCGAAATATTCGTGGGCAGAGGCGGACGACAAGAGCTTGCCCTGTTCTGGATACAGGGTCACAGTGGCGCAGCATTTTTCCGAGAAGGATCACTACTGCAGTTCCGCGGTGACCGCGGGAATCGTCGCCGAGCAGGCATCTGTGGAATCGACGGGACCGGGGGCCCGGACAATAACCGTGCCCGGCTGCAGGGGCAAACGCCTCATCCTGATTTCGAGTGCGGCCTCCTGGGAGCGGGGGAAGGACGCCGCGGTGGAGGCCCTGGCTGCATGGGACTGGGCAGCGGACCGCGGCGCCGCCGCGGTGCGGGGGGAACATGCGAACTGGTGGTCCGATCTGTGGTCACGAACGTTCGTGCGGCTCACGAGCGCCGATGGGCGAGCGGAACAAATAGCGCGCATCCGCTACCTTCAGCTCTATTATATGGCCAGTTCCTCGCGCGGTGACCTGCCACCGAAATGGAACGGAAGTATCTTCGCCGTCGATGGAGATGCGCGCAGTTGGGGTGCGCAGTTCTGGGTGTGGACCACTGAGGCCTCCTGTTTCCCACTCTACGCAGCCGACGCTATCGAGCTTACCGACTCGTTCTTTGATATGTATGTGAAGCAACTGGAGGGTGCCAGAATGGCGGCGCGACAGCGGTGGAATGCTGAGGGCGCCTACTTTCTGGAAGCAGGGCCCTTCGATGGGCCGGTGGTGCTCCCGGAAGACATAGCCAAGGAGTACCAGGACGTCTACCTGGGTCGGAAGACAGTGAACGACCTGTCTGACGCCGCCCGCGACTTGGGGCAGTATGAATGCGTCCTTACCCAGTTTGCCGATGGCCACGACTTCCGAGGCGTTGCTGGCCGCTATTCCTTTGTTTCGCATATCGCCCATTCCGGCTCACAGATTGCGGCGCAGGCGTGGCGGCGGTACCGCTACACCGGCGACGTCGCCTGGCTGCGAGCCGTGGCCTACCCGCTGCTGCGAGAGACGGTCGAGTTCTACCGCACGCTTGCCCGCAAAGGTGACGACGGCCTTTACCACCTATATGGTCTGAACCAGTTCGAAGGCGGCTACGGCACCAACGACGGCACGATCGATCTTGGGGCGATCCGAGGTACGGCCCCGCTGGCCATCCGCGCGGCGGAAATCCTTGAGGTAGATGTGGATCTCCGGGCGAAATGGAGGGAGTTTGCCGACGAACTGACACCTTACACAATGAGCAGCGACCCGAGAACCTACGGTGTGGTCAAAGACTGCGAGGTGGATGTGTGGGCCTACGGAATCCCTGGCGACGTGCCGCACGAGCGTTACGTCGATGAGCTTCACGAGAAGATCTTGTATCCGGTCTTCCCTTTCGAAAACTGGACGCTGGAAACTGCGGACCCGGCACTCGACCGAATTGTGCGCACGCTGGCAGGGCTGAACATGTTCCATACCGGGTTGGTCAAAGGCCGTTGGAACGAGCAGGGCATGAACGCCCATCTCAACACGCCCGCCATAGACGCCCGCCTGGGGATGGGTGATTCGCTTCCCACGGTGCTGATCAACCACTTGCGGCAATACCATCCACTGCCCAACGGATTCAGCCTGTTCGAGGGGCCCACTGACCACTCTATAGAGCACCTGGGCGACATCAGCACTGCCATTGGCGAGGCGCTGCTGCAGAGCGTGTCGCCACGCCCCGGTGAGCCAGAGATCATCTCGGTCTTCCCAGCCTGGCCGCGGGAGTGGGATGCCGAGTTCCGGTGCTTAGCGCGCGGAGGGTTCCTGGTATCGGCTGCCATAAAGGGCGGAGAGATCGAGACGATAGAAATCTTCTCGCGGCGCGGCGAGACCTGTCGCATCCGAAACTGCTGGGATGGGACTTGCGTACTCCGGGAGACGGGGGGAGCCGAACAATACCTGGACGGGGGCGTGCTGATTTTCGAGACCCGCCCTGACATCACCTACCGCGTGGAGAGGCACCAATGACAAATACGACTCGTTCGCCGAAGGCTGGCCCTGCCCCTGAGTCAGGGACCATCGATCGATTTGCCCGGATTGCGCTGGAACGGCAGGAGACGGCGAAGGCAGGCTTAATCGAGCCTGGGCCACCAATACTGACGGAGCGTGTCCTCCCGTCGGATACGTCCGATCCCGCCGCCGCGTTTCATCCACGCGCGGTGATCGATACGCCCGAGAAGTTGCGGCGCGAACTGGCGCGGCAGAGAAGACATCATGCGAAGTTTCTTCGCATGCTCGCGCCACCTCTCGAGGATACGCGATATCGGCTGGCTCTGACCACGTTTGATTGGCGAGCGGCGACCGACGACGATCTGGCGGACTTCGCGGGCACCAAGAATCAAGTTCAAGGCAAGCAGTTGTCCTGCCACGGCGACTGGGAACGCGTGTGCATCCCGCACTATGGGGGGCCACTCGGGCGGGCCACTGCCTACTACCGCACGTCCTTTGAAGTCACCGAGGCGATGCGCGCTATGGGCGCGTTGTTTGTCTGCTTCAAGGGAGTTGACTATATAGCGCACGTCTTCGTCAATGGCGAGCTCCTGGGCTCGCACGAAGGAATGTTCGCGCCATTCGAGTTCGACTGCACGGCCGTTGCCCGCACGGGAAACAACACGCTGCTGGTCAAGGTCGTAAATGATGCGATTCACATGGGCAACGACTGGGGGCCCGACAAGGACCTGTATGAAGGCGACAAGATCTGCGGGGCTGAAGGTCCTGGCTACGACGATCCCGAGGTCGGCTGGCATGTGACACCACCCGGCATGGGCATCACTGGGCCAGTTTGCATCGAGGCGCGCCACCCGATCTTTGTGAGCGACATTTTCGTTCGGCCGGTGCTCGAGGAGCATCGCGCGGAAGCGTGGATTGAGGTCACCAGTTGCGCCCGCCTGCGCCAAGACGTGAGTGTGAGTCTGTCCGTCTTTGGCCAGAACTTCGCCAAGACCGTGTGCGTGGACCGCGAATGCCCGATACATGCGCCGCTC
>CAYSLA010000064.1:5912-8087 GCA_964431685.1 uncultured bacterium
TCGGCCCTGGAGTGAACTACCTGCGCGTGTCCATCGACATTGGGCAACCCAGACTTTGGGATACTGACACGCCCTGGCTGTATCAAGCGCAGGTGACGGTGCGCGACGCGGCAACCCGCAGCTTGCTGGATGTTGCCTCGCGGCAGTTCGGCATGCGCTCATTCCGAATGGAGGAAGAATGTAGGGGAGCACTTCGAAGTGCTCCCTTACGAGGTGAGGAAGAAAACGAGCCGAAAGGGCGCATGTATCTCAACGGACGCGAGGTTCGCTTGCGCGGCGCCAACGTGTCCGGCAGCATCCAGCAGTGCGTGATGCGCGGCGATTTGGACCGACTTGCCGATGACATCCTGCTGGCGAAGATCGCACATCTCAATTTTCTGCGCATCATTCAGCGGCCGGTACAATCCGAGGTCTACGATATGTGCGACCGGCTTGGCATTATGACACAGACCGACCTGCCGCTGTTTGGTGTGCTGCGGCGCAACCAGTTCTGCGAAGCGGTGCGCCAGGCTGAGGAGATGGAACGGCTAATCCGCTCTCACCCGTGCAACATTCTTGTCAGCTACATCAACGAGCCATTTCCCGGTGCGATGGGCAAGCCCCACCGGCACCTGCTGCGCGACGAACTGGAGGGCTTCTTCCGAGCGGCGAACGAAGCTGTCAAGCTTGCCAATCCTGACCGGGTCGTCAAAGCCGTCGATGGTGATTACGACCCTCCCGGCCCGGGCCAGCCCGACAATCACTGCTACTGCATCTGGTATAACGGTCACGGTGTGGACCTGGGGAAGCTGCACAAGGGCTACTGGCAGCAAGTCAAGCCGGGTTGGCTGTATGCGTGCGGTGAATTCGGCGCGGAGGGGTTGGATACCGTCGATCTAATGCGGAATTACTGCCCGCCACACTGGCTTCCACAGACAAAGGAGGATGAGGCCCAGTGGACACCGGGCCGGATTCCCGACCAGACCCAGACAGGCCGGTTCCACTATCTGTGGTTCGACACTCCCCACACGCTCCGTGACTGGGTCGCGGCCAGTCGTGACCATCAAGCCTGGGGGTTGCGTCTGATGGTCGAGGCTTTTCGCCGTGACTCGCGCATGAACAGCTTCGCAATCTACTACTTGATCGACTCCTGGCCGACCGGCTGGATGAAGAGCATCATAGCATGCGACCGTGAGCCCAAGCCGGCATATTTCGCCTGCCGTGAGGCGCTGACCCCGCTAATGACGAGCATCCGCGCGGATCGCACGGCCTTCAGAGCCGGCGAAGCGATGAGTTTCGAGTGCTGGGTCGTGAACGACACGCACGATATCCCGGCAAATGCACACTTGCGCTACCAGCTCGAACAGGACGGTGAGGTTATCTTCGCGCAGCGCAACCCGGCACGCATTGAGCCGTGCACCAGCACATTCCAGGGATTCCTGCGTATACCCGCGCCCGCGGTCGAGAGGCGCACTCACGCTGTCGTGCGCCTCGGGCTGCTAGACGAACGAGGACGAGTCCTTCACGACACCGCAGTCGGCATCGATGTGTTCCCTCGCTCGGTTGGGAGAAGCAGTCGCCGAGTCTATGTCGTGGGAAGTGAAGACGGCAAGGCCGCGCGGCTCGGCAAAGAGCTCGGTCTCCAGCCCGTATTTGGGGGTGCGATCCGCTCGGACGACATCATCCTCACGGATGCCGGCACGGTTTTCCGGCGTCGCTATGATGGGATTATGAAAGCGGTTAGTTCAGGAGCAACCCTCGTGATGTTGGAGATACCGGAGGGCGATCACGAAATCGCTGGCGATCAGATTGTTGTCCTCGCCTGCGGGATGGGAGCCCGCCACTTCGTCTCCCGTGACACCGGCCACCCGCTTGTTGCCGGGTTCGAGCCGACTGATTTCAGATTTTGGTACGATCCCGACGAAGACCGTCCCTCGCCGTTGCTCAGGACCACTTTCGACGCTCACGGCTGGACGCCGATTCTCACTGCCGGCAACGGCGGCTGGAGCGGTGAGTGGCGCCCGATGCTGGCAGCCGCCGAGAAGATCATCGGGAAAGGTCGGGTGCGCATCTGCCAGGTCAGCCTCGCGGGCAGAACCGTGAATCCCGTGGCGGAATCCTTCGCACTACGAATGATAGGGGCGGCTGAGCCATATTCCACGCTCTCTGTGCTTCGGGACAATTGTCCCGAGGCGG
>CAYSLA010000064.1:8187-13934 GCA_964431685.1 uncultured bacterium
CGAGGCGGCAAGCAAGATCATGACGGAAGATCCGGCAAGCAAGTTCAGGACCTCCCGCTGGTCGCAAGTGACACCTCTCCAGTGTGGGCTCTTGTCGATTGCCCCGGGTTTGCCGTTCTGGCGGCCCGCGACACATGAAAGGATGTTTGAAGGATGATTCTACCACTAGACGGCACGTGGCACTTCGCCATAGACCAGGACCCGGAATACCACCGGCAAGAAGACTACTCGAGGCCTGTAAGTCTGAAGCACTGGGAGCAGGTGCCCGTGCCTGGATGCTGGAACCTCTACGGCGAGAAGTACGATCTATTCGAAGGCGTGGCCTGGTTCGCGCGCGAGTTCGACCTCCGCGACCTGCCAGCCGATCCGGTCGCACGCGTCAACTTCGAAGCCGTCAACTACATCGCCGACATCTACCTCAATGGCCAACACGTCGGCTCTCACGAAGGCGGCTACACTGCTTTTGCCATTGATGTGTCGGACGCTGTTGTTCCCGGAAAGAACCGGCTCGCCGTGCGGGTGGACAACCGGCATCTCAAAGTCCGTCTGCCGGCTGTGCTGGGATGGTATAACTATGGCGGCATTCACAGGCACGTGTCGCTGACCGTTACGCCACGGGTGCAGATCGCTAACGTTCGCGTGAATGCGAAACCGGCCGGAGACGGCGCCGAGGGCAGCGTAGTAGTCAGCACCACAGCCTGCGACGGCACTCTCGCCGTTGGCGCAAAGATCCGCAACCGTGCGGGCGAGTGCGTGTGGCAGGGAGAAGCAACCGGTGCGGCTGGGAGTAGCTTTTCACTACCCTTTACCCTGAACAACGCGAGGCTGTGGAGTCCGAGGAGTCCAGGCCTCTACTCTTGCACGGCCGAGATTGGCGATGGCATCAACATCCTGGACCAACGAACGTACACGTTTGGCGTGCGAACCCTCGAAACGTCCGGGCAGCAGATATTGATGAATGGTTCACCGCTTGTCCTGAACGGTATCTGTTATCTGTACGATCATCCGGCAACTGGTGTTACTTTCGACAGCGACGTTGTGGCCAAAGACCTTGACGACCTGCAGGAACTCGGCGTGAACTGCCTGCGGAGCCACTTCCCGGTGCCGGACTCGTTCCTTGACGAGTGCGACAGGCGAGGGATGATGCTGTGGCTCGAGGTCCCCATCTACTGTGTAGCGCCACCCAGTGAGAGCTGCGGGAGCGCTTTTGCCGAGGACAGCGTTCAAGCCCTGGCGCTTCAGATGCTCCGAGAGATGATCGAGCAGGCGGCAAATCATCCCAGCGTCATCCTATGGAGCGTGGGCAACGAGTGCAATACCGATCATCCCGAGTCGCTGGCGTTCTTCAGGGCATGCGTCGAGCAGGTTCGCGCACTCGATGACACCCGCCTGATTAGCTATGCAGCGCTGTATGGCGGCGTGGGGTGCATAGCGGACCTTGTGGACGTCATCGGGGTCAACGAATACTGGGGATGGTACGACCGCATTTCCTACGATGGCAGCAAGACAGAGGCTGTGGTATTGCCCATCGAGTTACCTGAGCTCACGGCCTGCCTTGCGGAGCAGTCCAGGCTTGGCAAACCCCTGCTCTTGACTGAGTTTGGGGCAGACGCGGTGCCTGGGTTCCGCAGCCCAGCGTCTGAACTATGGTCGGAGGACTACCAGGCGCAGTTGCTGAGGGTGCAGTTCGCCATCGCCTCCCGGTACCCCGCGGTCTGCGGGACATTTCCGTTTCTCTATGAGGACTATCGAGACCCCTCCAAGCCGATTAACAACTACTGGCACGGAGTCAACTACAAAGGTATCGTAGACTATCGCCGCAACCGGAAGCTCGCGTGGAACACGGTGCGCGGCGTGTACGGAGGACGACGCTGATGGACAAGCTGTTTAGTACGGACCGGATGACCAGGCGGGAACGTGTCGAGGCGGCGTGCAAGCATTTGCCGGTAGATCGTGTGCCGATTCTCGAGCAACTGAGCTACAATTCGCGAGTGATCGCGGACTGGACAGGCAGAGACATCTCGGGCTTCGGTTTCACAGTCGACGACATCTGCGAGGTAATCAGGCAGACCTGTGACCTCGCCATGCCTCCAGTTGCGCCCCGAGGAACGACGAGAGTCACAACTGAGGATGGGTTCGTCGTGCAGAACGACAACTGGACGGGCTGGCACGTAAGCAGGCCGTTCGTGGACGAACACGGTGCCTGCGAGTGGCTCCGGAAAAAGACCAGGGCCCTGATAGAGACGGGTTTCAGCGCGCACGACACAGCGGCCGAATACAGAGGCTCTATGCTTGATATACAGCAGAGAATCGGAGGCACCGTCATCCTGAACTACAGCACAACCGGCTTCTGCGGTGTGTTTGACGCGATGGGATTGGAAATCTTCACATTCCTTATGGAAGACTATCCTGACGCTATGACAGAGCACATGGAGGCCAGCACAGCACGCGAAGTGGAGCGCATCCACGCGGTCGCGGACCCGTCGCTGTCGCCCGTCATACTCATAGCTGAGGACTTTGCCACAAAACAGGGCCCAATCTTCGCACCGTTATTCCTGGACACCTACCACTTCCCTTATGTGAAGCGCGTCGTGGATGCCTGGCACGAGCACGGAATCACAGTTATCTACCACAGTGATGGCAACTACAAGAAGTGCGTTCCCGACCTCATAGCCTGCGGCGTTGACGGTTTCTATTGCCTTGAACCCAACTGCGGCATGGACGCAGTAGAACTCAAACACACCTGGCCTCAGATGGTATGGTCGGGCGGCATAGACGGGGTAGATCTGATGGAGCGCGGAACGCCGGAACAGGTCAGGGCTGAGGTGCGCCGCCACATATTGGAGACAGGCGCACTCGCGTCCGGCGGGATGATCATAGCTTCATCCAGCGAGATCAACCCGCCCATTCCACCCGAGAACTTCCGGGCGATGGTGGAAGCGGTCGGGGAGACTACCGCATAGAGAGGCCTGTTCTAGCCGTGGAAGCGCTATTGGTGCTTAACAAATGTCCCTTGGTCGATCTCCCTGAAGGCCAGATCCAGTTCTTCTCTTGTGTTCATAACAATTGGACCGCCCCACGCGATCGGTTCCCGCAGAGGTTTCCCGGAAAAGAGGAGCAACCTTAGTCCATTTTCAGATGCTCTTGCACGAAATTCAGGCGCTTCATCGAACAGCACGGCGTGCTTCGCCGGAATGACGTCTTCGCTGGCAGTCCCAAAGCTTCCCTCTCCATCTACTATGTAGACAAACAGCGTCGCATCCTTGTCGGTATCCAAAGACCACTCGACCCCCGGTTCTAGTTCCACGTCCAGATATAGAGCCTTGACATAGTCACCTTCAATGGCGCCCGCTATTCCATTGTAGGTTCCAGCTATTACGTGCACCCTCCGGCCTCCCTCGTCGATCACCGGCACATCAGCTCTCACTATGCCACAGTACTTGGGAGGAACCATCTTGTCCTTTGCAGGCAGATTGAGCCATAGCTGCGCCCCCAGCATTCTGTTGCTGGCCTTCGGCATTTCCTGATGAATGATCCCCGAACCCGCCGTCATCCATTGGCAATCTCCATCCAGTATGCTTCCCGTGTTACCCAAACTGTCACCGTGTTCAATATCTCCCTGAATCAGATATGTGATGGTCTCGATCCCGCGGTGCGGGTGCCAGGGAAAGCCTTTGGTGTAGTCGTCGGGATTCGTAGAGTCGAACGCATCCAACATGAGGAACGGATCAAAGTCCTTCGTGTCGTTGTTGCTGATGACTCTCACCAGCTTAACACCGGCTCCGTCTACGGTATGCTTGCCAGTCACTGTTTTGCGCACAGCCCTTACATCACTCACAATTAACACAACCTCCCTGCAAATGATCTCTTCTAGTCGGTTTACCCTAAACTGAGCCATCGCAAACGACAATGCAGGCGCAACCGCGCTATTGTCTGTCGCAACCGTCGGGCCTTGGCACTTTCCTCCGATCACGCGGCGTCCATCCCGTCCGCGAGGATGCATCCGTTATGCCTTTCTCCCATTGACAAAGGAATTGTCTTGGTGTATTGTATACAATCCACATCGTGGCGTTGCCGGAGATGCAGCCTTGCGCGTAAAGCTCGAACAACTGAAACATACGAACATAGACCACAAGGTCTATGAGATCATTACCGAGAAGATACTTTCCGGTGTTCTCGCACCCGGCGTTCGATTGACGGAAGAAGAACTCGCCACAGAGCTTGGGGTAAGCCGCACTCCGGTTCGTGAAGCCGTCAAACGCCTTGCCCAGGACGAGCTCGTGGAGCTCTTGCCGAGACGAGGAATGTACGTAAAGAAGCTTAGCCGCGAGGACATTGCTGAGATCTACGAAGTAAGGATGGGCTTGGAAGGACTGGCGATATCACTTGCAGTCAAGTTAATCCCTGACAAGGAGCTGGGGAAGCTAAGCGACGAACTGGAGTTCGCAAAACGGGAGCTTGAGGCAGGGCGAGTGGATGCCTGGCTCGCGTTCGACACGGATTTCCATTCGCTTGTGGTTGAGCATTGCGGCAACAGACGGCTTCGAACAATGCTCGAGAGACTGAACAATCTGGTGGGTTATTTCCGGATTCACGTGGCGAGGAAGAGCGAAAGAGCAAAGCAGGCACTTGAGGAGCACAGCCGCATACTGGCGGCCCTCAAGACCAGGGATCAAGGGCAGGCCGAGGCCGCAATGAGGGCTCACGTACAAAGCGCCCGAGAGAACATACTGAAGGACATAGAATTCCAGGACTAGTTCAGGAGGAGAATGCGATGCTTCGTTTTGATGGTAAGTCTGTTGTGGTGACCGGGTCAAGTTCCGGTATAGGCAAAGCGGCGGCGATCATGTTCGCCAAACAAGGCGCAAAGGTCGTGGTAACCTACGGCCGTAACAGATCAGGCGCCGACGATTCCGTAGAGCAGATCAAGGCGCTTGGCGGGGAGGCCATAGTATTCGGCCTTGACGTTGCCAGGTCGTCAGAGGTCGATGCTCTGGCTGCGGCGACTGTTGAGTGTTTTGGAGGGATCGACGTCTGGATCAACAACGCCGGCAAAGTGGCTCCTCCGAAGGAACTCAAAGACGTGACGGACGACGAGTGGCACGACATGCTGGCAGTGGACCTCGACGGCTGCTTCATCCTCACGGCACCGGGCTTGGCATCACGAATGAGCCGACCGGCCGCCTCAAAGGAGCGATTCGTGGCCTGAACCATGAGATCCGCGAGATGACGCCGGTGTTGTGCAAGGGGACCAAATCGGCCGATGTTAAGGTCACTGCGAACGGCGGTAATGTGCTGTGGACCGCGCCTACCGCACGACGGACATGTAACGCTGCTCGTTGCCAACACGCTCCCATCGCCATCGCCGTTCTCCGTCCGTTCAGATAAGCTCAAGGGCGTTTCGGGCGAGGCGCTATTCGCTCCGGGCAAGTTCGCGTTCGACAAGAATGGCACAGGACGGTTTTCCGGTTTGACAGGCATGCCAGGTGTGCTTGGCCCATTGGAAGTGACGGTAGTGCGGGTACCCGTGGTAAGGTAGATACACACGCTGCGATTCTTCGCGGGCGCGTTCCCCGAAGCCGCGGTGTATACGCTTCGGGACACGTGTCCGCGAAGTATAGATACGTTGTTGTTTCGGGACACCCTTTGTTGTTTGAGGTAAATACATTGGAAATTCTGCAGAACTGCATCGGTGGTAGATGGGTCGATTCGGTTTCGGGGAAGCTCGCTGAGAACATCAACCCCGC
>CAYSLA010000064.1:14034-16724 GCA_964431685.1 uncultured bacterium
GCCGCTATCAAGGAAGCTGACTACCAGATAGGACAGGGCAGGAGGCTCGGTGGGACGTCCACATCCTCAGAGCAACCCGGAGTTACGTGCTATCTTACACGGCAACCTCTGGGGGTCGTTACTCTCATCACTCCCTGGAATTTCCCGCTGAACGTCGCGTGCCGAAAGATGTTCCCGGCATTGATCGCGGGTAACACCTGTGTAGTAAAACCAGCGGACTTCACCCCAATGACCGCCTGGCTGTTAGTGCGTGTGCTGGACGAAGCCGGAATACCGCCAGGGGTCGTCAACTACATCACGGGAAGAGGATCAGTCATCGGAGACACTCTTGTCTGTCACCCGTCGGTCAAGGCGGTTTCGTTTACGGGATCGACAGAGGTCGGCCTGGGAATTGCCCAGAAGCTCGCGGGACGCGAAACCAAGATCCAGCTCGAGATGGGCGGAAAGAATCCCCTGGTTGTGCTTGCCGATGCCGACCTGGGCAGGGCGGTTGACGCTGCGGTGTTGGGGGCTTTCAGTTGCAGCGGACAGTGGTGCACATCGACCAGCAGGGCTATAGTCGAAGCAGCGATATATGAAGAGTTCCTTGAAGCGCTCCTCGATAAGACGCAAGGTATTACGGTCGGGAACGGCCTGGATGAGTCGACTCGAATGGGCCCAGTCGCCGGGCCTAAGCAATATGAGACGATACTGAACTACATCGCAGCCGGCAGGCAGGAAGGTGCTCGCCTGTGTGCGGGTGGCAACGCGCTCACGGATGGGGACTTCGCGCGCGGGTATTTCATTGAGCCGACGGTATTCGCGGACGTCACCTCCGGCATGCGCATAGCACAGGAGGAGATATTTGGCCCGGTGCTGTCTGTGATGAAGGCCTCTGACTTTGATGACGCTCTGAACATCGCTAACGACACGGTGTACGGTCTGGCGTCGTCAATCTACACCAACGACCTGGCGAAGGCGCAGAGGTTCGTGGATGAAAGCGAAGTCGGACTCTGCCACGTAAACATGCCTACGGCGTGGAAAGAGCCGCAACTCGAGTTTGGAGGCATAAAGGATTCGGGGAGAGGCTTGCCCGAGGCCGGGGAGACCGGAGCCGAGTTCTTTACGGATCACAAGGCGGTGTACATCCGCCGGTAGTGGAGATCCCTGAATCAAGTTCAGGGGAAGACGAAACAACAAGCAACCTACAGCGACAAGCTGGACGCGGCTGAGCTGCTGCGGATATATGTGCAACTCGTCCGCCTGCGCGCCTTCGAGGAACGCGTCAAGGAGATATACATGGCCGCGCTCATGCCCGGGCTGGCGCACGTGTATATCGGCCAGGAGGCAGTGGCGGTTGGAGTGTGCGAGGTGCTCAAAGACGGCGACTACGCCACCAGCACGCATCGCGGACACGGGCACTTCCTGGCGAAGGGCGGCGACCCAAAGGTCATGATGGCGGAGATCATGGGCCGAAAAACGGGCTACTGCCGTGGCAAGGGCGGCTCCATGCACATCGCGGACCTTTCACACGGGATCATCGGTGCAAACGGCATAGTCGGAGCAGGAATCCCGATTGCCGCCGGAGCGGCGCTGCAACTAAAAATGAGCGGCAAGGATAGCATAGTGGCGTGTTTCTTCGGCGATTCGGCGTCGAATCAGGGCACGTTCCACGAAGCGCTGAACCTTGCATCACTCTGGCGTCTGCCGGTTGTCTTCGTTTGTGAGAACAACTTATATGGGATATCCGTGAGACAGGACAGGCATCAGAATATCACTGACATAGCGGACAGGGCAGTGGCCTACGGGATTCCCGGAGACGAGCGTTGACGGAACAGACGTACTCGCCGTCTACGATGCCATGGCGCGCGCTGCCGAGCGTGCCCGAAAAGGCGAGGGGCCGAGCCTTATCGAGTGCAAGTGCTATCGCTGGCTCGGGCACCACGCGGGTGATCCCGCTCACTACCGCCCGCCGGGTGAACTTGAGTCCTGGAAGGAGCTCTGCCCGCTGAAGGTGATGAGAGAGCGCCTGCTCTCGGCAGGAATACTGAACAAACAACAGGATCGTCGTATCCTCAAGTGCGCTGCAGACGAGATGCTCGAAGCTCAGGAATGGGGGATTCAGCAGCCCTGGCCGCTGCCGGAGGATGCACTGGAGGATGTATATGTCTAGAGAACTCACACAGGCCGAGGCCCTCCGGGAGGCGCTGTCTGAAGAAATGCGTGCAGACGGTCGAGTGTTCATTATGGGCGAGGATGTCGGCCCTATGGGCGGCATTTTTACGGTCACTAAGGGCATGCTGGAGGAGTTTGGCGAGGAGCGCATACGCGACACTCCTATCTCCGAGGCCGGCTTTACGGGGGCCGGACTGGGCGCGGCAATAGTCGGAGGCCGACCAGTCGTCGAGCTGATGTTCGGCGACTTCGCGGCAATTGCCATGGACCAGATCGCAAACCAGATCGCCAAGGCAAGATACATGTCCGGTGGCACGGTGAAGGCTCCGCTTTTCGTGAGACTTACCATCGGCGCTCGCGGTTCCACCGCTGCCCAGCACTCGCAGAGCCCGCACGCGTGGTTTATGCACACTCCAGGGCTGTACGTGGCCGTGCCGTCTACACCAGCCGACTGCAAGGGTCTGCTTAAGAGCGCAATCCGCGATGAGAACCCGGTGATCTTCTGCGAACACAAGAAGCTCTATTTCGTGGCAGGC
>CAYSLA010000064.1:16824-18181 GCA_964431685.1 uncultured bacterium
TGGACTGGGATACAATCTACCAGTCGGTTCGCAAGACGGGGCGTCTCATCGTAATGGACGAGGGCCATTTCACCGGCGGAGTAGCTGCTGAGATTGCGGCGAGGGTCGGTAAGGAGTGCTTCGACTACCTGGACGCGCCCATTGAGCGAGTGTGCGCCACTGATACGCCGATTCCGTTCAGCCCGCCGATGGAGGACTTTGTGATACCGCAGGAGAACGATTTGGAGGAGGCCGTAAGACGAGTTCTGTGAGATGATATGACGGTGTCGGTCGTGAGCGCGACTGACCCTCGCAACCCCGTAGGGGAGGACCTCTGCGTCCTCCCGCGGCCCAAGCGAGAGCACGTGGAAGTGCTCCCCTACTTACAGCCTCGCCAACCACAGCGAACGCGTGTCACGGACTCAAAAGGAGCACACACAATGACTTCCCGCATCCACGATATCCGTCAAGCCTTGGCCTGCCGAGAGCCGGCGAATGTCCCGGTCTGGGAGATCGAGTTCCATCTCTGGGATGCCTTTGCCGGAAGGCGGCTCATCGTTGGGCACGAATTCTCACGCCTGACCGCCGCCGAGCAGGAGCGCGCCCTGCACAGTAATGCGGAGATAATGGCGGCGGTGGCGGATGAGCTGGGTTTTGCAGCAGTCACGGCACCGGGCAGCTACTGGGAGCACGCGCCTGGTCAGCCCGCCTATTTCTGGCTGCCCGACGCTGCTGTGGATGCGCAAGTCCGGATTCTCGCCGGTCTGGCTGAGAGCAGGTTCCTGGTGGCCGCCGAGTCCGGCGGCGTAATCGGCATGCCGGGCGCCGCCGACTACGTGGAGTTCTCCTATCGTCTATTCGACGCGCCCGAGCAGGTGGTCGAACAGGCCCGGGCGACCTTGCAGCATGGCGTGGCGCGGGCACAGCGGTTGCTGGACCTTGGCGCCGAAGTGCTCTTCAGCGCCTCGGACATTGCCGACAATCACGGCGTGTTCTTCAACCCCGCACAGATGGAGCAGTTTGTTCTGCCCTATCTGCGAGAATGGGCCGCCGAGGTGCACAGCATGGGCGGCTGGTCGGTGCTGCACAGTGACGGCAATCTCGACGCATGTGTGGAGGCGTTGGCGGACAGCGGCTTGTCCGCTCTGCAAGCCATTGATCCCGTGGCCGGCATGGACATCAGCGCCGTTAAGGGGCGTGTGACCGGACGCCTGTGCCTCTGTGGAAACGTAGATTGCGGTCTCCTGCTCTCCGGCACGCCGGAGGAGGTGCGCACGGCGACCGAAGGCCTGCTGGCGGACTGCACGGCAGGCGGCGGCCTGGTACTCGGCGCGTCAAACGCCGTGCAGCCCGAGGTTCCGGTGGCAAACTACCGCGC
>CAYSLA010000065.1:0-18125 GCA_964431685.1 uncultured bacterium
TGCGAAGATGGAGCCCAACTCGACGCTTCGACGCCACCACTCAGCGCAAACGAAGAGCCGACGCCTGTCAGTGAAGATGCCGGAGATACAGCGCCGGCTCCATCAGAGGCAGAGCCCCCGATAGCACGCGAGACTGAATCGAGCTCTGCGGGCGCTAAGCTGTTTGGTATAGCGCGGCAGAAAGCCTACATGTACGGCGGTATCGCGCTGCTGGCGATAGTTGTGGTTGTTCTGTTTGCAGTGTTCGTGTTCTCGCGACCGCCGGCACCCGAGGCCGTTCCGTTGCCACAAGCGCCTCCGGAGCCGATGATGCCCAATCCACCACGCCCACCCGCTCTCGACGAGAACTCCGCGCTGCCGGCTGATGGCACGAGCGATCCGTGGGCAGGCAAGGTGGTCTGCCTCACATTCGATGGCGGTTCTTTGTGGCAGTCCAGTTCGATAGTGTTGCCGGTTGACCCGCCCAACGCTGACTGTCCGGCCATGCTCTGTATATGCCAAGGCTGCCAGACGCTGGGAGCGAACCTCGGCTCTTGATTGTTTGACGCGAACAGGTGATATTCACCGATGCGCCGGATCTGCCACATACTCCGCTCGGCGGCCCCTGGGCACTGGACTCACCCCGAAACAGAGAGTCCTACCTCTTCAACTTCGGCGATATGACGGAACAGAACGTAGACGACTGGATCAGGCTTGCCGAGAGTCTTGGCATTAACCAGATCGACTTTCACGGCGGCACGTCATTCAGATTTGGCGACTGCGTCCCCAACCCGCAGTGGTATCCCAACGGCCGAGCCAGTTTCAAGGCCGTAATCGACAGGCTGCACGAAGCGGGAATACTGGCAGGACTGCACACATACGCGTTCTTCATTGATGCCAATTCAAAATGGGTGAGCCCGGTTCCAGACCCAAGGCTCGGCAGCGATGCGACATTGACTCTGGCCAGGACGATCTCCGAATGGGATACGGACTTGTTCGTCGATGAGACAACCGCCCAGATGTCGGCTACCACCGGATTCTTCGTGATGAACAGCGTGCTGCTACGCGTCGATGACGAAATCATAGGTTACGGTGGAGTCGCCAAGGATCCGCCCTATGCGTTCACAGACTGCACGCGAGGCATGTACGGCACCTCTGCGTCATCCCACGATGCAGGCGCAAAGGCCTTTCACATCAAGTCCATGTTCGGATACCTGGCCCCCGACCCTGACTCAACCCTCTTCACCGAAATAGCCGCCGCCTCAGCGGACTTCTACAACGAGTGCGGGTTCGACATGATGTACCTTGACGCATTGGACGGTGAGGGAATACTGGGCGGTCTTGAGAACGGCTGGCACTATGGCTCGGTGTTTGTGTTCGAGCTGTTCAAGCGTCTGAGGAAGCCTGCCCTTATGGAGATGAGCACTTTCCGTCATCACCTCTGGTATGTGCGCTCGCGGGTAGGCGCGTGGGATCACCCGGTCAGAAGCTACAAGCACTTCATTGATCTGCACTGCAGATCCAACGCCAACGCCACGGATATGTTCTTGCCCGCGCACTTGGGTTGGTGGGCCATAGTCCCGGGAGGAGCACACGACAAGGAAGCTACTTTCCCTGATGACATTGAGTATATGATGGCGAAGTGCGCGGCATACGAATGCGGCTTCTCGCCACAGGGCTTTACCCCGGAAGCCTTCGCAACATCCCACAACCTGCAGCGGCTGGCAAAGATAATCAAACGATGGGAGAACTTGAGGCGCGCTGGTTTCTTCACGGAAGAGGTCAGGGCAAAACTCCGAGCGCCAGGCAGAGAGTTTACGATTGTAGAAGACGGCAGCGATGGGCCCCGCGTGCGTGAGATCGCATACGCCAAGCACAAGGTTGAAGGATTGAACTCTCCCACCAGCAAATGGACCGTCGAGAACGAGTTCGGCACTCAGCCGGTCAGACTGCGTCTCGAGGCGCTGTTTACCGCCGAGCCGTATGAATCGACCGGCTCCGTTACGCTCATGGACTTCACGGACAACTCCATATTCTGCGACAGAGCGAGCGCTGCCGGAGTCACAATGGACATTGTGCGCTCTGATGCTCAGGTCGTGGCAGGCGGCACAAGCGGGCACCTGACCGCAATGAGGGTCTCATCGGCAGGCTCCCAGACGTCTCGAACCCAGCGTTTCTCTGTTAAAGATCACGCCCAGCGAATGTTGGCGGGCGGCGACCCGTCGTGGGCAAAGATGGGCGTGGCGTATTCCTCGACCATAGACCTGGGCTACATGAAGGCCTTCGGAATATGGGTGTACGGCGACGGCCAGGGTGAAGTGCTGAATTTCCAGATCAGAAGCCCACTGCACGTGAGCACCGGCATCTACGACTACTACGTGGTGGTCGACTTCACCGGCTGGCGTTATTTCGAGCTGATAGAGCCGGAGGGTGAACGCACCGACAACTACACCTGGCCATACGGCGAAAACGCGTACGCTCTCTATCGTGAGGCAGTGTCTTTCGAACACGTGGAGTCACTGGGCATCTGGTGCAACAACCTGCCCAGGGACAAGCCTGTGAGCTGCTACCTCAGCCCGCTGAAGGCTCTGCCTCTGGTCGCGGCAAGCCTCCCGAACCCATCGGTGACAGTGAACGGCAAGACAATAACGTTTCCGGTGGAGCTGGAATGCGGCTGCTTCATCGAGTACGACTCGTTTTCTGAGTGCAGGCTGTATTCAGCGAGCGGAGACTTGCTCCGAGAGATCATACCCAACGGCGACGCGCCGGTGCTGACCGGCGGCACAAACAGCGTGGAGTTTCGATGTGACGGGCCAGCGGGCGGAGTGAACGCTCGGGCTAACGTGTCTATAGTCAGCGCTGGCGGCTGCATCAGCTAATCCCAGGGCTAAGATCGGGCAGACTGTGATGAGGTGGTGGAGAGCCTTCGCTCACCACCACCTCGACTTGGCTCAGAAGCTCTTCGAGGTCAACTGCCTCGACTTCGTGTAGAGATTGTCTCCGGACTGCTCTTTGGTCTCTTCCATTAGGGTAAACAAACCCACAAGCGGATTGACCTTGAAGTGCATCGTTCCGCCGAAGTCAACCTCGCCAGTCGCAAACACCCGGGAAGTGTTGTAGTTGTAGTCCACGACGTAGTGAGTTGCACCGTCGATCTCATCCACACCTGACACCGTCACCACAACTTGTTTCGTGTCAGTGTACACGTTCGTAAGGTCCGTGTTCTGCAGGACCAGTGTGTAGCTGAACGTCTGGCCAACCGCGATCGGGCTCGGAATGAACACCGGAGGGCCGGTGGAAGACGTGACCTCCTCAGATCTCTCGCCCAGAAGGTAAACCGTGCCGTTGTCGGCCTGCTCAAACCGCCAGTCGTCCGGGCCGATAAGGAACCTGCGCGTGCCAAACGTCGGCGTCTTGCCAGTCTCGGTCGAGACCTTGAACTCCTCGTCAGTCTCAGTTGTCGAGCTGGCAATTGTGGTGGTTGTGTGATAGTTGTAGACATCGCCGGGCACCATCAGCCGCACGGTCACGGGCCCGTCCACGGCATCACCCATGATGGCGTAGGTGCTGAAACTGGAGACCGGGGCCATGACCAGATGATCGGCCATGTCCAAATGGCTGCCAGGGACCGTCTTCCACGACCCGGACACCAGCTTGACAATTCTCAGAGTCGCTTCCCTGATGCTGCCAAGCATCGTGGGATTGTATCTGATTGTGATTGTGGCCGGGCTGGAAAACGTCGTGCCAGTGGGTCCGAAGTCATACGCCGTGCCCGGCACCAGCCCCGTCGCGGAAGGCACGGAACCCGAAGCGGCGATAGTGAGGGTCGTGTCGACGGCAAGCGCGCCACTGGGCACACTGACCGCAGCTTTCAAAGATGGAACCGACATGCTGCCGGGTTCCAGGGCCTTGAATAGCCTGCTCACAATGTCGGCAACCGGACCGTCAGAACTGCCTCCTCCTCCGCCGCCACCGCACCCGGCAAACATCACCGCCAGACCCATTGCGAGAACCAATGCATATACGCGTGTCTTCATTTCGGAAACCTCCCAATGTATCGTTTCACCCAGGACAAAGCCGGCAGGTATCCGCCGGACTCAACAGAGAGTGGCTTTGCGCCACAGCAACGCGCAGCAGCAGCCAGACTACTGAGCCACTTTTCCAGCAACGATCACGCTCTCAGACTGGCCTACACCACCTCCAGGTAGTCTCTGTCCGGCAATGTGGGAAATGGCGCCGTGGGCAGAGTCTGGTACCAATATGCAACCGATGATATGTCGTCCTGCAGCGGCAGGTAGCCACGGCTGCACCACCCCAGCGCCTGG
This sequence comes from uncultured bacterium, assembly GCA_964431685.1. Lineage (GTDB taxonomy): Bacteria > Armatimonadota > UBA5829 > UBA5829 > UBA5829 > CAYSLA01. The sequence goes on from CAYSLA010000065.1 coordinate 4,305, forward strand.
ATGGTGACTCTCAGGTCTTCTGAGAATCTCACAGGGTCCATAATGTGCCATCGATACAGGCCAAAACGCTGTTGAGAGACATACAGGCCATCGGGCCGGATTACCTGGGGCAGGCCCGCGTAGGGAGTCGTAAACTCCCTGTATCCGCCGTTCTCCTTGCCGACGTCAAAGTTGTAGGACCCACAGAAGTAGTCCTCAGTGCCCGTTCCACAGATTGTCGGGAACTCACTGTCGCCGTCCATATAGAACTTGATCTCGCCCTCGCCCCACCATCCGTTGTTGTTCACTCCCCACGCCATATATGTACCCACATATTGCCCTTTTCCTCTGATGTTGTCCACTATCGTGTAGACTTCTTTGTATGGCAAAGGGTTTTGACGGCGGAACTGGGCGTGGAAGTACGCCGAGTCCTCCGGAACATCCGTGAGCGTATAGTCCACCTGGTAGTACAGAGTCATACTTTCTGCCGAAATGTTGGTCATTGTTATACGGCAACTCTGGCGGAAGGGCATCTCCCAATAGCAGTTGAACGCACTCCCAGGGTTGACACATATCGGTAACGACGAAACCTGCGCGTACTTCTGCCACCCGCACGCAAAGAAATCTCCGACAGGACACTCGACCGAGGGCACGCTGGAGCCGTCCCAGTATATGCGGATGATTGAGAAACGCCAGTGGCCCGACGGCGTCATCCAGATGTGCTGGATTGCTCCAGGCCCATCGACATCCGCCAGTACCCTGCATTCTCCCGGCGCTATCTGAATTGACGGAGAGACTTTCCAGCCCTGCCCGAGCTCACGGGCACTCTGAGCGCCAGTGCCCTCGAGCGCCATCCCAGCCTTACCTTTTTCGCCTGTGAAGTTCTCTGCGCTGATCGACCGCGTCTGCGCATCCGACAATCTTGGCAGATTCCCCAAACACATCCCGAGACCGTTAAACATACTCGTCCTCACTCCTCAATCCGCTCCGATGGCGGGAACCTGCAATCACAGGTTTCCCTGACTTCTCATACTGGCTCTGGCTTCGTCCGCTTCGGGAGAGTTGGGGTCCGCGTTCAGCACCCGCGCGAACATTGCCTGCGCCTTATCGTATTCCTCATTCTCGTTGTACATATACCCGAGCGACAGCAAAGCTGTGGTATCGTTCGGGTCCAGTCCAAGCGTGGTCTCGTATTCAATCAACGCCAGGTCGTCCTGCTCGGCGTCATCGTATGCTATAGCCAGATTGCAGTGATATGAAGCGTTGTTGGCATCCAGCTCTACCGCAGCCTTGAACTCTTCGATAGCGCGATCTACTTCGCCTGCCTCATAGAGCTGCTGTCCCTTCTTGTTGTGCTCCGCAGCCGTCACGTTGCTTACACCGTGTGCGGCTGAAGCTGGCCCCTGGCTCTGCGCCGCGGCTTCTTCTGCGTCGGGAGCGTCTGGCCGGGAAGCACCGGTGCCACGCGTTTCTTCTTCAGCGTGACGGGACCTTCGAAGCGCCATCTGAGAGGCCCTTGCCTCCAGTTTGTCCGAAGAACCAAGCCTCCGGCCGCAGTAGGCACACTGTTTCCACAAGGCCGACACCAGCGACCCGCAACCCGCACACGAGACGCCCACCCGTGCGCCGCATTCTGTGCAGAAAACGTTGCCTCTCTCCAGCATCCGAATGCCGCATTCGGGGCATTCAGAGGCTCTGGGCTCAAAGCGCCTGCCGCATCGTTCACAGTACACCGAGTCCAACGGGCTGTGCGCACCGCATTCACCGCAGAAGCGTCGAGCTTCAACTCCGCACTTTCTGCAGAAGATCGCCGAATCACTGATGCCGGTTCCACACGAAGCGCACATAAGACCGCTGGCACGTTCCGCAGGGATCGGCCCTGCTCCGCCCGCTGCCCGCTGTCCGTCTTCGACGAGTTGGGCGATCGCGTCAGCGGCTGCCTGGAACGTATCACGCTCGAATGAAGGAAAGTGAACGCGCACCGCTTCGAAAGATGCCGGAGGCGAGGATAGTTCGAGTTCCAGGTAGTTTCCGCCGCCCTCTGACCTTATGCTTGCGCCGTTCACGTCCCTGAGTCGATATTCAAACAGATCGCAGCCGCCAACTGAGCCGGAATCGCGCTCGCGCATTAGTATTGCGCGAAGATTAGTAACCACGATACCTTCTCCAACACCCCCAGGCAGCGACACCTGTATCGACTCTCCGGGCGCCAATACATTTTGAATCTCGGTAGCCATAAGGAGCGGCAGCTCCCGCAAAACATTTGCACTCATCTTACTGTTTTCCCCCTGGGATCTCCGGTGGATCACCGGGCCAATTCTCTCTCGCCCCGCACCACACAGACAATGTTGCGGTGACTGTACATTGTTCAAGGGGCAGGAATACAATTCCTGCCCCTTGGACCAAATCAATAGCCAAATCTTTGTTTGCCACTCTCTATAGAGTCAAAAAGCTCAGGCTAGGCGAGAGCCTCCTGTCTTTCTTCTTCTATGACCGACGGAGGCTTCAATGGCAATTCGACGATGAAAGACGAACCTTTGCCGACCTCGCTCTCAGCCCATATCTTGCCTCCGTGGGCTTCCACCAGGTGCTTAACCAGGTACAACCCAATGCCCGTTCCACCCGCCTTGCGGGTGTCGCGGTTGTCGACTCGGTGGAACCTGTCGAAGACCTTCGCCAGATGCTCAGCAGGGATGCCAATGCCCTGGTCGCTAACCGAAAGCCTGATCTTCCCGTCCAGTCCGCGACCCTCCACGGTAATTACACCGCCTTCCGGCGCATACTTGACGGCGTTGTTAGTCAGGTTGGTCAGGATCTGGTCCACTTTGTCGCGGTCTGCTACGATCTCCGGCAGGTCAGAGTCAATATCCACTGCAAACTCGTGCTTGCTGGTATACGACTTCTGTGCCGCGACGACTTTTTCCACGATCTCCGCAACATCCACATTGACCGGGTTCAGATCAAGCGCCCTGCCAGCCTCAATCCTGGATACATTCAGCAGGTCGCTGATGAGTCTGGTCAGTCGGTCGCATTCCTGGTCAATGATCGTGTAGAACTCGTGGATCGTGTCGGCGTCGTAGAATCCTTCGGTGTCCTGGAGAAGAGTGGAGATGAAGCCTTTGATGGAAGTGAGCGGCGTCCTCAGCTCGTGTGAAACCGTGGAGACAAACGCGGTCTTCATTCGTTCGATGCTGCGAATCTCGGTAATGTCGGTGAAGATCGCGACTATGCCGATATTGACCTGGTCCTCGCCGCGCACCATAGCGGTCTGAGCCTGGAATATCCGCTCCTCGTCCTCGTCCACAGAGTTAGGATCCGGCAAGGTGACCTCTTCCTCGATCTCTGCGTTCTCGCCGAGCGCCTTGGTTATGAGCTCCTGCACTGACTCGTGTTTTATGACGTCGCGGTAGTCGCCGATTACGCGCGCACTGGAGTCCATTCCGAATATATGCTTCGCGGACGCATTCATCTGCATGATCCGTCCGTTGTTGTTGACCATTATGATTCCGGCGTAGACGCTCTCGATGACGTGTTCGAGTTCCTCTTTCTTCTCGACCACTTCGCGGTACATCTGAGCGTTCGCTATGACCGACGCCGCATTCAACGCCAACCTGGTAAGCAGGTTCACGTCTTCCTGTATGAAGACATTGCCGTAGCGCTTGTTGAACACGTGCATGACGCCGATGACTCTGCGTTCAAGCACCTTGTTGGTGTCCTCGTCACGTTTCTCGATAACAAGCGGCACGCATACGCCATTAGTGACGTTCAGAAGCCCGACGTTCTCTTTGAGGGTTCGCGGGTCGTTCATTGCGTCGTAGAGGATGATTGGCTGCTGTGTCCTGAACACCTCACCAGAGGTGCCTTCGGTGGCCCTGACTCTGAAACGGCGGATTTCCTCGTCACCAAGCCCAAACGCCGGTTTTTGGGCCACAAGCTCTCCGTTTTCCTGGTCAAACAGCATGAAGACGCACTTCTCAGCCTGCAGGATCATACTGATGCGGTGGACAAGACGCTTGAGAGCTTCTTCTATTTCGGAGAACTGAGCGGGGCCGACGGATGCCTGTCCCTCAACCTCCTTGACCCTGTCCTCGAGACGCTTGTTGGCCTGCTCCAGTGCCTGAACGGCTACGCCCTTCTCGTGCAGTTGACGTTCAAGTTCCTGAAGACTCGCCTTCAGCTCTTCATTAACAGATTTGAGATGATTGAGATCTTCGCCCAAACTAGTATACCTCACAGGCAAAATCCGCCCGCATGGGGCGGATGCCAAGTTAGTGGATGATGACACATGAATATTCGGATTATATCACATGCGGCAACAGGGGTCAATCAGAGCATTCTGCGAATCTAACTGCTGTCCTCCGGCGTCGCGTCCGCAGACTTCCTGGCTGCGTGCGATGCGAAGTAGAGATTGACGCCCTTGTTGGCCACGAGGGAGCTTATTATCGCCATTACAAGAAGCAGGCCCAACCGGGAGAACATACTCACCGCGGAGGCCCCGAGTTGGCTGGTTGCGCCCGTTGCCGATGTGCTGGCCGAACCGATCTGCAGACCCATCGTGTCCGACGTAAACATCATATGGGCGTCTCTAAAGACCAGAACCATCAAAACAACGCCGGTCAGAAAGACCAGCACGCCCAGAATTCGTCCTAACAGATCACCTTGCCGCATGAGACCTCCATTATCCGCAGTCAGCGTCAACAGACGCCACAAGAAGTACCACAACCGGTCACACTAGACGCATCACTTGTAGTATATATATTCTACCATGATCGGCTCGCGTTTTCCTGCGCTATCAGACTCATCCTCCGCAATCCAGGCGAACGAATACGACCCAGCTTGCGCACGTAGGCGACCAATGCCTCTCTGGCATCGCTGCCTGGCTCTGAGACTACCTGGGTTTCGGGCGCTACGCTCATCATCTCGCTTATCACATATGCCTGCCCGGCAACCAGATAGGATCCCAACATCCGCAGAGGCGCCCCTGCAATCTCCACATCGCGGACGCGCACAGTTTCGCCAACTTTTGAGTATGACAAGCTGGCTCCTGATATCAGGCCTCGAAGACCTTTCTTTGCGCTGAGCCGTTTCTCCAGACCTGCGAGCAGGTCCGAGCCGCTCATGCGCACAACCACGATCGACTGCCTCGTATAGCCCTCAATCAGCCCGTAGAGCGCCCCCACTGTCACTTTCCCCTGCTGCAGGCCCACTCCCGATATGCTGCCCGGATCGATCACTGCCACATCTGCCGCCGCAAGATCGCGCACCGCGTCCGCGACAAGATTGCCCGCCTCACTCTCAGCCAATCTGCCACCCGCGCCAGGCAGCGCAGCGACAGACTCCCCTGCCACAACTGCCAGTTCTCTGGCGGATTGCTCTTCGTAGGGGGCGTAGGCCCTGAGAACGGCGGCGTCGGCTTCAACCGCGGCGGGAACATCCAGCAGCGGCTTGACCGGATACTCGAGTCCCAGAGGCGGCGCCGAGAGCTCGTTCCACAAGCTGTGCCTGCCGTTAACTGACGCAATCTCAGATCCGTTGCCCCACTTGCGTACGATGAAATCCACCCGGCCCAGCTTTTCGCCGTAGGCGCCAGCCTGAGCCACAAGAGTCGAACCGACCCACCGCCAGTCATCGATGCTCGTGTGCGAATGCCCACCTATGACGAAGTCTATCCCGTCTACCTCACGCGCAAGCCGCTCATCACCGGGCAGGCCCAGGTGAGACAATGCCACCACAACATCAGCCTGACTACGCAGCTCCGGCACTAGTGACCTGGCCGCCTCGTAAGGGTCCGCAAGGACGAGACCGTCTAGAGTTGATGGCCACTGAAGCTGGGTGGTCTGCGGCGTGGCCAGTCCGAAGACCGCCACTTTGACCCCACTGGTTTCCAAAATGATGAAGTCCTTAAGAGCGCTCCATTCGGAACCGGAGCTGGTCCGGATGTTTGCGGCCAGAAACGGAAAGTGCGCCTTGGCCGCAACATCCTGGAGTACCCTCTGACCGAAGTCGAAATCGTGATTGCCTGCGGCCGCTGCGTGGTAGCCAATCTCGTTCATCGCGGCTATCGTGCCGCTGCCCTGTGTAGTGTAGTCCGTAAGGTTTCCGTGGGTAATGTCTCCCGCATCAACGAGAATAACATTTGGCATGGCCGCACGAATCTGCCGAACCAGAGTCCCGATGTGGGCGAGCCCACCCGGTTTTGCCGCGGGGACTACGGTTCCGTGCAAGTCATTCGTGTGCAGAATGGTGACTACTGTGTACTGCGAGTCGGAACCGGCCAACGGTTCCTGAGCAAAGCTGGGCAACGGCAGGGCGACAAGCATCAGAGCCGCAAGTGCAATCATGGGACGGCCCTGAGTCAGGTTCAGAAATAAACCCCATCTCGTCAGCAGTCTAGCGAGTCTCATACGGAGCAATGACCACCTTCGGGTTGATGTCTATGGTCTTCTCATTACGATAGGTGACGAATCCCGGCGCGGCGCCACGTGGCTTGCGGACAAACTTGCGGAGTGTGTGGTCCACAGGCACAAGAGATGAGTGCTTGGCATCCGAGTTTGCCGCGGCGATTTTGGACGCAAGCTCCAGCAGCGGCTTTGGAACCACTGCAGAGTGACCGGAGGTGCGTATTACCACATGGGCACCCACAATCGATCTGGCGTGCAGCCACACATCGTTGGGGCGCGCCAAACGCTGTGTGAGGTAGTCGTTAGCCTGGGCGGTCTCTCCATAGAGTATCTCCCAGCCATCTGCGGTAAACACGCGCCGAATGCGATGACCCGGCAGCGGATCGGCCTCCGCTGCCAGCTCTGACCTCTCGGCCCGAAGCAAATTGCTCTGGGTCAGACGAGATTGTACACGCCGCACGGACTCAACGTCAGACGCAGACTCTGCTTCACCCAGGGCCTCCTCCAACTCGGCCAACTGAGCAGAGACCATGGCGCTCCGGCCGAGGGCAGTCTTTGCGGCATCTCGCGACTTGCGATACCTCTTGAAGTAGCGGTCGGCGTTCTCCTGGGGAGTGAGTTTCTCGTCGAGTTCGATCGTCACTTCGGCCAACTCAGGGTGATAGAAATCAGCCACGCTCACAATCCTGGCGCCTTTCTCGACGGCGGGGAGGTTCGCAAGCAGCAGTTCCCCGAGCTGTTTGTAGCGCTCAGACGATTGCGATTCCTCGATGCTTCTCGTAAGCGACTTGAGAGTGTTCTTGCGTGAAGAGATGGAACGCCTTATCGCCGTGGTAACCTGGCTGCGGGCATCCTCCAGGTCAGTGCGGGATACCAGGCTGCGAAACAGTGCGTCCAATGCCTCATTGATCGATGCTCTGGCATGCTGTCTGTCTGCCGGAAACCCGCTGAGGCGGCAGGGATACACCATAACGCCCGCGCCCTCGTCGTCCGTAAAGAATGTCGGCTCAAACTCGGACCTGGCGATTCTACCCGCGAGATCGGCCAACTGGTTGATAAGCATCTGATGTGACAGACGTCCATCGACGACTGAGCGGCTCACCAGCTCATTCGCCAGAACCGGGCCGACCCCGCTCCACTTGGCTATGAGCCACTGCGCCGCGGCCGCAGGCTCGTCCGGCGCAGTGGCGACGACGTCCGCGAGACTCTTCGGAACACCTCCCCCTCCCCCCTCCGTTTCGGAGGGGGTTGGGGGGAGGTCCGGACTGGAAACGTGTTTCGGGACAGTGTGTCCCGGAACGTCGCGAATCTCCATTTTGGGCAAACCCGGCACTGGCAAGTAAGGCCTGCCTGGCAGAATCTGCCGCACCCGACTGACCGAGGATCCTATGTGTTTCACGCTTCCGAGGATCTTCTCGCTGCCGTCAAGCAAGATCAGATTGGAGTGCCTGCCCATCAGCTCAAAGACGAGAGTCTGAGAAGGTCCTCCGTGGCGGCTGGCCGTGATTCTGAGCACCCGATCCATCCCGACCTGCGAGACATCGGCCACGTAGAGCCCAACAAGGTGTTTGCGAGCAACCATGCAGAACTGGAGCGCGGTTTGAGGAACGGACAGGGCAGAGGCAGTCAAGTAGACACGGGGGAATCTGGGATCCACAGAGAAGAACAACCGCCAGGTGTTACCGGGCGAACGGATTTCTATGGTGATATCCGTTTCGTTATGCTGCCTGACCTGTTGAATGTGTCCGCCAAGGAGTCTGTCCCTGAGTTCAGAGACAACAGCGGCGAGAACGTAGCCGTCGTAGTTCACTGCGCACCTATTTCCTGGAAACCCAGCCAGTCATCTCGGCCGGGTAGAAACGCCAAAGCCTGTCGGTGGCCTCCCTGATACCGATTCGGGGACGCTCAACGACTTCACATGGCGTATGACCATCATCAAAGACCCCGAGCCTTCCGGAGACCAGGTCTTCTCCGTCGAGCGTCCTGTCTATTGCGAACGCCTGACATAGCTTGCCAGGCCCACTGCCCAGATCGACAATCTCGCTCCTATCTCGCCTGCGGATCATAGTGGGAATTCCATCGACTGGCAACAAGGCCCGGATAAGAACTGCCTCCCCTACTCCACTCGGCCGCGTCACGAAGTTCAGACAGTGGTGGAAGCCGTATGTAAAATACACGTATGCGTGGCCCGGTTCGCCAAACATCGTCGCATTGCGCCTGGTCATTCCACGACTGGCGTGGCACGCCGGATCGTCACAAAGATACGCCTCGGTCTCCACAATCCTGCCAGATAGCAGACCATCCGAGCTATAATAGACAAACAGCTTTCCCAGCAGGTCACGCGCAACGGCAATCGTGTCCCGGTCGTAAAAGTCTCGGGCCAGCCTGGATGAGCAGTGGTTCTTCACGTGAAGTATTGTACAAGCTATCCGTCATCATTGGCAACGCAGCGTTGCCTCGCGCAAGGAAATCACCGAAGGGCGGCGGGGCGGGGCTGTGCGCGTTGGCCGGAGGAGCGAATCCTGCCGCGCAAGTATCAGACCGGGACGTGATGCCCGGTCTGGTGAGACGTTAGCAGAGCCCACACTGATTGTCCGCCGGCAACTGTCAGTTGCCAACCACGTCAATCTGATGGCTCGTCAGAGTCATAGTCACCGGGTCGATGGTCCCTCGAACCAACACAAATCTGCCGTCGGCGACAGTATTGCCGGGTGCATCGACAGCCACGGAGATTCCCGAGCCGTCGTCTATCTTGAAACCGTAAGCTGTGCGCTGGCTCACCACCCCCGAGAGGACGAAATCGTAGCTAACCGCGGCGGACGGCACAATAGTCGGAAAGGTCCAGGCTGAGCCAGTGGTCGATCTGATTGTCCTCAACCAGTGAACGATGGCAGCCGCCCCATAGCTCAATCCCCAAGCCCTCTCCCCCCGAACCGCCTACGGTGTTGTTGCGGATCACAAGGTCGGTTGAGCCGTCATTGCAGAGGATGCCGCCGCGCCCGGTGTTGGAGATCGCGTTGTCTTCCACTCGGTTGCGGGACGAACCATGCCCCAGGCGAATTCCCGCGCCCCACACAGACCCGGTCGCAATGCTGCTGATCACATTGCTGGTAATGGTCGAGTCGGTTACTGCAGGGTCGAACAGAATCCCGTGTGTCCACGAGTCACCCGAGTGTCCCAGGTTCCGAATGGTCAGTCTGTGCAATCTGATCCCCGTGGCATCGCCGGCGGCTATGCCCTGGGTGGCGTGCACTGAGTTGTTCCCATCCAGGGTCAGGCCGGAAACGGTAACGTTCGACTTGCCATACAGGGCGAGAATGACGTTCGCCGACGCTCCAACATACAACAATACTGAGCCGTTGGCACCCTCCAGTCTAACTCCTGACTTGCCGACCACTGCCCCGGAGACACGATAGGTCCCTGACGGAAAGTAGACTGTGTCGCCGGATGAGGACGCGGAGATGGCGTTGTTGATCGCCGCGTGATCATCGCCTGCATCGTCCGGCACCGCACCGTATTCGGTAACGTTTCGTGTCGCCGCCGATGCCAGAACGGCAGCGCATCCCAGAAACGCGACAATAAGAATCACAACCCTACAGATACTTCGCGGGCGCGTGCCCCGAAGTCGATCTAGCGGAACGCCTCCCCCTCCCCCCTCCGTTTCGGAGGGGGTTAGGGGGAGGTGCTGGGCTTCGGGACAAACGTCCGCGAAGCAAAGATAGAGAGCACTTCGGTATTGCATAGTCCATCCACCATCGCTCACAAGCGAACTCCAATTATGCTGCCTACCCAAGCAAGCCGATTCGCTCTGTGTGAGCGTGACAGACGCACAGGGCGAGTGCGTCCGCGGTGTCGTCGGGTTTGGGGGCTTCGGCGAGTGAGAGAATGCGCTGGATCATATACTGCATCTGCTTCTTCTCAGCTCCCCCATAGCCCACCACGGCCAGTTTGACCTGTGTGGGAGTGTACTCCACAACGTCGATACCACGCTGAGCAGCGGCAAACTGCATCACCCCGCAGGCTTTGCCAACGGCAATTGCCGTAGTCTGATTCTTGGTAAAGAAGAGCTGCTCCATTACCATGACCGTAGGGTCGAAGCGGTCGAAAAGCTCCGTGATCTGTGAGTGGATGTCGAGGAGTCTCTCAGCGGACGACTTGCGGGGACTGGTGGTGATAGCGCCGAAGTCCACGACACGCAAAGTGGCCTCAGACTTGTCCACGATTCCGTATCCCGTCGTTGCAGTTCCGGGGTCTATGCCCAAGATCCTCAAGAGATTCCTCCCCGCAGCGCTTCGGGACAAACGTCCGCGAAGCATAGCCGGTAAGTACTTCGCGGGCGCGTGCCCCGAGTTCCAGCCAAGTAGTAAGGGCTACTGCGGCTTGCTCAACAAAGCTTTGATTTCCGCTGGTTTGTTGGTAGTTATGCCGTCAACGCCCATCTCGGCGTATCGCATAGCAGTCGCATCGTCATCGACGGTCCATACATAGACGCCAAGCTTGGCCTCGCGTAGTTTCTCGACAACACTGGCATCGAACGATGTCTGATGGCAGCCGTTGATTCCGTCTGTCCGTATGTCACGGGCATGCCGGATATAGTCGTCCACATTGTCCGTGGTCGGTTGGCAGAGAAAGTAGGTCTTTAGTCTTGGACGCCGCGCCTCGACTTCTTTGATAACGTCTGAGTTGAACGATATCACCACCAACTGCCTTGAGCTGATACCGGACGCGCTGACAACTCTGAAGAAATCTGGGACAATCTCGGGACCGCACTTAATCTCTACGAATAGTCGTTTGCCTCTGGGGACAGTCTTGAGCACCTCTTCAAGTGACGGGATCTTCTGTCCAGCCCACTTCTTGTCCTTCCAATTGCCGACATCCAGCGTACGGAGCTCATCAAAGGAGCTGTTGGCCACGATCTTCTCAACGCCGGAGGTCCTGTTCGTGGTGTAGTCGTGAATAACGACAATCCGGTGGTCATTCGTCAGATAGACATCGATTTCTACCGCATCAGCACCGAGCTTCCAGGCCAGGTTCACCGCGCCAAGGGTGTTCTCAGGGGCGTCAAACGATGCCCCCCGGTGAGCAATGATCTCAGGCTTGGCCTGAGCGAGACCTGCAGTGAGCAAGATGAGCATCAATGCTAGAATGAGTGTGATGTTCACGCTGATCCTCCCTGCCGTCGGGGTGGCCGACATTCCCGATCGCATTTGAGCATATTCTATATTATAAACTATGACATATGCCTTTCCGCAAAAGCAAACGTTTGATTGATGCTTGTATTGGCGAGTGTCGGCCTAGTATGCTAATATGTGGAATAGAAACAGATGTGGAAGGGGCACTAATCCATTGACTACAACTCCGGCGTCATTGAGAAATATGGGCATCGCAGGGGTGACCGCGGGCAACGTTGACCTGGTGGCCCCGCCTGACGCACCAGACTCGGAGGCATGGAGATACGGTCTGGGCTTCCCGTTCCAGGTGGCACCAGGCAAAGCCGGCATAATAGCGGACCTCAACATAGAAGCCACTATGAACTACGGGTTCAAGAATGGAGCAGACGTTGTCCTGTTTGACGATCTGTCGAGCATCAACACATCCGAAGTATGCCCGGTCTCCAGAAACGAGCATATCACAAATCCCGACACAGGTGAGACCCAGCTCATATTGAAGAGCCCAGTTGTCGGCGGATTCGTCCCTTTGCAGGCTTTGCGCTCAGACGGGACTCCTCACCCTCACGCCGGGACAGGATTTGGCCTCGGGCAGGCTCACCGCCTGTTGGCCGGCCCTGATGACGAGTTTGTATGGTGGGCCACCGATAGATACGACCTGCTGGAGGTCTACCAGTTCCGGTATGATGGACGCGAGTTTCACAGTTGCCGCACGGGTGTGTTCAGCCAGAATCTCGACTCACCGCTGAGAGCTGGTGAATCGGGCTGGTCGATAACCACCCACGGAATGACCTCAGCGATACCAGACGGAGACGATCTGCTGCTGCCGGTAATCGCAAGAAACGGAAGCGCGGCATCGGACGGAGTGTCGCGCTGGGCTTGTCACGGCGAGCAGTGGCACCCTGTTTCGTTCACGCCTATAACGGGATCGGACAGCTTGGCCGAGGATGTCAAACATACTGCGCACGAGTCCATACTGTGGATGGAACCGAGCCTGATCCGTGACACCGACGGATCCCTGCTGTTCTCAGCGCGAGGAAGCGATAGCTATGTTGATTCCGCAGGCGTCAGGTATGGTTGTCTGGTGCAAGTGTGGAGGTCGGAAGATGGTGGCACGACGTGGCAAGTGATTCTGCGAGTGCCCGAAATCCGGCTGGAATCACCTGTGACGATAAACAAGGCAGCGGATGGAACTGTGTATCTGGTTTCAAACCGGTTTGACCCTGACTTTGTGATAGACAAGAAGACTGGCCGAGGACGCGAAAACCTGTGCATCTGGCCTTTGAACGCGCAGCGGACTGGACTGGAAGCGCCGTTGGTGGCTCGCGAAGCAGTGAAGGAGTTCGGCCCTGCCCCCGCGTCGCCCGACCCGGACTGGTATGATTGCTGGATGGTGGATCATCCCAACGGAGCGGTCGTGCAGCTCCGGGACGGAAAGTGGCACAGTGTGCTGACCTACCGAGTGCTTCACAGTCCGCTTTTTGGGTCTCTGGCGATACCCCCTGCGCCGCAGAGCGGATGCTATGTTGAAGAAGTCTTGTCCTCCGGCGAGGAATTGCCGGCGTGGGATTTTGGTGCTTCTTGTCCGTGATGGATAGTACTTGGAGGATAGATGTGTGTTCTGGAACCCAAACAACTGATAATTCGACTGAGCTAACGGTTGGCACCGATCGCGTGGAGAGGCTTCGCAACTGCGCAGCCGAGAGGGCGTTTCTGCCAAGTTCGGACAACGAGTCCGATCTTCTGGTAGCGCGCTCGTGGCTTGCATCAGCGAGCATCAGCAGCCACATTCTGCGTCGGGGAATTCTGGCGCGCGATCTGCTCGCCGGACAGACACCCGTGATCGACGACGATGAGCTCATAGTCGGCAAATTCTGTCGCCGCCAGTTCTCCGAAGATGAAAGGATCGAACTGGATGCGTGGCTGCGCTACGGTGAGCCGGCGCTGGACAGGGCGTGGGGCCAGCAAGCTCACATGACGATAGACCTCCAGAGGGCGCTGCGCCAGGGAGTATCAGGCGTCAAGTCGCAGATTGAGGGGTTCAGGTCGCGACTCGACGTCTCCCGACCAGAGGACTTGGAGAAAGACTTCTTCTACAGAGCGTGCCTCGAGGCCCTGGGTGGGATGGTCACACTGGCTAACAAGTACGCCGACGAGGCCCAGAGGCAGGCAGACGAGATTGCCGATCCCGTACGCAAAACCGAGCTTGCCGAAATAGCGCGTATCTGCCGTAAGGTGCCGGAGTTCCCGGCGGAAACCTTCGCTGAGGCGGC
>CAYSLA010000066.1:0-17971 GCA_964431685.1 uncultured bacterium
GGGTGGAATTTCTCTGAGTGGGTAGATTACATCTCACGCTGCGCGTGCCGCTTTGTTGATGCGGTCAAATTCGCCGCCAAGTAGGGCGCAGCGTACTGCCAGCACGACGTCTGCCCCGTTCTTTGTCCAGCGCATCCCTGCCTGTTTGAGTCTCTGGCCAACAACTACCTTGCAGGCCGCTTCCACCGGCCCACTGCCAATCATCATGCCCCTTGCCCTGTATCTTGGATAGTTCATGTGCCTCCGGTGTTTATTGAAGTATCCGAACTCCAGTCGTAGCGCCTCTCGATCCTGTTTATTTCGGGCTTTCCGACGCTTTATGGCTCTTATCAGACTCCCCGGTCCTCTCTCTTTCAGCCTCTTGCAGTGCTCTTTCGCCCACCGCTTCCCCTTAGGATTGCTTTCGCCATACAACACTGACGCAAGACGATATATGTGCTCACAAGCGTGGAAGTAGTCGAGTATCTTGACGCTGTCGGGAAAGTGAATACTGACCTCGTTCCATATCCAATCCGCTCCATCGGCTAATACCACTCGCTCGCGGGCTCTATCGTATCCGGCTTGCATCGCTCTTGCGTACATCCGCCCGCCGAAATCTTCGCTCTTCTCCTGTGCCGCTATGTAGTGGGGATTATCTATCGTGTCTACATATTTGCTTTCGAGTCTTTTCCCTTCGTATATTACAGCCGCCTTGATGTCGTGCCAATCTCCGTCAGTGTGCGCTTTCGCCGCGTCTATGCTGATATATAGCCTGTCGGCAGACGCCTCGGTGACTACTTCTTTCTCAATATCCAACGCCGCAGACATTGCTTTCTTTTCCTCCGCGCGCAGCCGACCCCCAACATCATAGACTATTTCCTCTCCACTGCTCTCCTCTATAAATAATCCCGTCGTTCGTTCCACCAGACTCAAGGCTGCTTTGTATGGCAACGCAGCGCACGTAGAGGCCACTAGCTCATTCACTCGGGGTGTCCAAATCCTGCCGTCCAAACCTTGCCTTTTGTCCCACGGGATGTAGCCACGCCTGCAGTCACGGCACCGATAATACGCTCTTTCTATCTCTACTTCGCCGTGCAGAGTCTTTATCCAGCGCTTACGGTATCCTTTGAACTCAGCAGAACCACCACACTCGCAACTCATGCGAACGCCTTCATAGCTCGACCTGCCACTCATCTTCACCGCTACTTCCCGCATCATCACACCAGCGACTGTTCGCAAGATTCGTTGAATCTCATCTTCGGCTGCTGTGATATCCGTTGATTCAAGTTGACTAAACGCAAAATCTCTTGCGGCTTCAAGAAGGGAGTTTCGGGGTGCACAAGTAATCATTCGTTTGGGAGTCTCCTTTAGATGTTCTTGCTTCCTAACAAGAAAATTACCCCTCGGGGTTGGAGACTCCTCCATACTTCGCTACCCACTCAACGCGGTTGCACCCACTATATTGATGCTGTGCTTAATACCAGTTTTTACAGAAATGGCACACATCGGAACTTGCTGGCCTGCGCCGGCCCCCCCCGTCTCAGCACCAAGCACTGCACGTCAGATACGGTAAGTGCGCATCACGAGCAATAGTAGAATACCCATTACGTACCCAAACCACACATGACATGATATTGCCCCGAAGCCGGCAGAAGTTTAGTGGCTGAAGTGCGCCAACTCGCGTGCCCCCGCCTCAATCCGGCAGGCGCACATCTGTGGCTGATGTGCGGGAGATGAGGACCCCATCGTGTGTCCAGTGGCGCCAGGCCAGCAATAGCCCGTTATCGGCGTCGATCCACACCTGAAACCATTCGTCTTTCTTGCTCGGCGGCTTCATCCGCACGGTGCTGCACAGTCTACCAGCTATGCGGTCCTTTCCCTCAAGCAGCAATCTGTATCGGTCTCCGGTGGCGGCTTCTGCCAGCGCCCGTAGAACCTCGGCCCTGTGCGGCGATTCGTCGGGCAGGGAAGACTCGAGACACTCGAGGAATGTGCCGGTTGAGCAAATCACCGAGAACCGCTCGTCTGTTCCTCCGCTGGAAGACTCGTAGAGAATGTGAAAGGGGCCCGGCCGCCCGAGCAGCGTGGATTTGACGATTTCCGACGGATCCGTGGCCGGCGTCCTCGGACACGCCAGGAACCCAATGGCCAGAAACGCTGCCGCAACCACGAGTACCCTGGCCGCGGTGATCAGCACTGTCCCAGCCTGCGGGCCACATCGGCCAACTGCTGCACTATTGGCAGTTTGTTAGGACATTTGGGTTCGCACTCCCCGCACTGCGTGCAAGCTGAGGCCCGCGTCTCAGCCGTCATCTGAGCGTAAGCTTTTACGGCCCAGTCTTCCAGCCCATAAACATCCGCGTAGTTGCGAAGTTGGAAGTTGCCGGGAATGTCTACCCCATGAGGACAGTCCATACAATACCGGCATCCGGTGCAGAAAGCGCCTCCAAGCGCGGCGAAATCATCAAGTATCTTCTGAATCGCGAGCCAATCCGCGCCGGCAACCCCGTCGAATGAGTTGACCGCCGCTACATTCTCCCGAACCATCTCCACACTGGACATTCCCGAACAAGCGCAGCTTACATCCGGGTTCGCGAGAACGAAGTGCAGCGCTGCCTGAACCGTGGTCCGAACGCCGCCCGGAATCAGCTCCTGTATCCGGCGCGAGGGAGTCGCGAGCACGCCTCCTGCGACCGGACACATCGCGACTACACCTACCCCAAGCTCTCCGGCACGCTTGATCGTGGGCTCATAGGAACGATTGAGAATGGAATACGGGATTGTCAGGCTTTCGAATATGCCGGTCTCAATAACCTTGGTGAAGTTGTCGGGCGTATCGTGACCGGTGAACCCGATATGACCAATAAGCCCCTCGTCCTGAGCTCTTCTCAGGGCTTCCAACGCGCCGCCTTTCTTTGTCAGCAGTTCCAGACGGTCCAGACTGAACCAGCCGACCTGGAAGAACTCCAGATAGTCGACTCCCAGTATTTGCATCTGGAGTTCAATCTCAGCCCGGTAACTGTCGGCGGTCGTATCCGGTGTTACTCCGGCTTTGCCTGAGACAATGAGACCCCTGCTTCGGCCTTTGAGGCCGCCGCCGGTAAGATGCTGGCACCTGCCGTTTATGTATCCCCTGGTGGTTTCGAAGTAGTTCACTCCGGAGGAAATGGCTTCGTCAACGGTCTGCGCTGCCACGTCCGGCGAGTCCTCCGGAAGCCGCATGCATCCCATTGCCAGTTCCGAAACCAGCAAGCCGGTTTTGCCAAGCGGTCGATACCTCAAATCTACACCTCTGGTCGGGTCGCCACGCGGGCTATCCCCAATACTTCCTGTCCAGACTTCTGTACTGAACGGCTTCAGCTATGTGCTGTTCTGCCACCACCGTTGCCTCGTCCATATCGGCGATGGTTCTGGATATCTTGAGAATGCGGTCATAGGCGCGAGCTGAGAGCTTGAGCCGTTCAATGGCCTGCTTCAACATGCCCTCGGCGCCGGGCGTGAGGACAACGTACTCTCGAAGCTGCCGAGAGCTCATATGCGCGTTCGAGTACACCGCTGTTCCAATGAAACGTTCGTATTGGATTGCACGGGCCTTGCGTACCCTGTCTCGCATATTCCCGGAAGACTCCCCAGGCGTCTTACGCAACAACTCATCCTGTTTCAGGCGTGGAACTTCGATGTGTATGTCAATTCTGTCCAAGAGCGGCCCCGAGATGCGCTGAAGGTACTTCGATATCATATGGGGCGTGCAGGTACACGCCTTGGTGTGGTCGTTGAAATACCCGCACGGACACGGGTTCATTGCCGCAACCAGCATGAACCTGGCAGGATAAGTTAGCGAACACTGAGCTCTCGCGATAGTCACCTGGCCATCCTCCAGGGGCTGGCGCATTATCTCAAGCACATCTCTTCTGAACTCTGGAAACTCGTCGAGAAACAACACTCCGTGGTGGGCCAGACTCACTTCTCCCGGCCTGGGATAGCTGCCGCCGCCGGACAGGCCCGCGTTTGATATGGTATGATGCGGCGACCGGAACGAACGTCTTGTTATCAAAGCCTCGCCAGGTCCCAGCAGCCCGCACACGCTGTAGAGCTTGGTGACATCCAGCGCTTCTTCCTTGTGAAGAGGCGGCATGACGCTGGGAATCCTGCGAGCGAGCATCGTCTTGCCGCTGCCGGGAGGGCCAACCATGAGTATGTTGTGGCCGCCAGCCACCGCGACTTCAAGCGCCCTCTTGCAGGCTTCCTGGCCCTTGACATCCGCAAAGTCCACATCGTAGTTGGGTTCTTCCAGGGCCTCAATTTCGGTAAGGTCAAATATGGCCGGCAGCATCTGGTCAGGATTGTTGAGCAGATGGACGATCTCCGACAGGTTGGTGATCGGATACACATCAACTTCGTCGACGATGGCTGCTTCTTTGACGTTGTGCGATGGCACGATGAGCTTGCGTATGTTCGCCTGCCGGGCTCCGAGAGCTATGGGCAAGACCCCGCTGACTCCTCGAACACTGCCGTCAAGACTCAGTTCACCTACCACCACGCAATCTTCAATGAAAGCTGTTTCCACTTGTCCAGTCGCGGCAAGTATGCCGACGGCAATCGGCAAGTCGAACGAAGGGCCTTCCTTGCGGACATCCGCCGGTGCAAGGTTGATTGTGATGCGGCGGGATGGAAACTCGAGCCCGCAGTTCTTGATGGCTGCCCGGACTCTCTCTCTGGATTCCTGGACGGCGGTGTCGGGCAGTCCGACTATGGTGAAAGATGGCAGAGCTGAGGCTATGTCAACCTCGACTTCCACCTGGTACGCATCAATTCCGTTCACCGCACTGGAGGTGACGTGAGCTAACATGCAGGCGCCTTTCCGCAGAAATGAGTTGGTTCAACTGCATTATATCTACGTCGTAGAGTGCGCGTCAACCGGTCGCTAGAGTGCCAGCAGCCGGACCTCAAAGCCAAATCTCTTAAGTCGTCCGTTCCAGGTGAACCTGGTAGCGGTGCAGTCGGTGCGATAACCGTATTGGGCCTCCCAATCGTGGAGGTGTCTTCTGTCGAGGTCGTAGCCTGCGAGAAAGCCGAATGTGTGTGAGCCACTGTCGAACTGCACGGCCCCCTGGAACTCACTCGCGATGTCGACGTCGTCAAACTCGAATGGTGTGAATCCTTTCGAACTGCGTTTGACGTAGCGCCCGGATACAAATGAATTGGCGCCCCAGATGTGACTCGCGTCGAGGCCGTATGAACCGATTCGAAGCGAGTCTCCGCCGCTGTATCCGGACCAGTTGAGGTAGAATACCGGCTGCACCGAGGTCTTGGGACCGAGGTCAATCAGATCTACTCCGCCCCCCAGTCCGAAACTGCGGCGGGTTTTAGCCCCCACCTGCCCGTCCTTTTCCCAGATGCGTCCGTAGGATGCTCTGACCTCCGGGAGTATTTCAAGTCTTCGATCAAGCTCTCTGCCGCTGATGCTCAGTTGCCTGGCAGTATACTTAACTCCCACCTCGGGTCTTCGGTAGACAATCAGGCCGGCATTCTGCGGGTCTGTCGAACGCTGCTTCAGCGAGAGTACGCCAAAGGCGACCACCCTGGCGAAATCCGGCGGAGTCCGATCCTCAGGCCCACACAGACATTCCGCAACCGACTTTGGAATGTCAAGAAGATCAGAAAACATGGACTCGTAGCTCAGCACGCGACCCGGGATTGCTCCCAACTTCTTGTCAACCCCGTACTGACTGTCCAGAGAACCCTGAATCCCCCGCTTGCTCGTCAGCCTGATATCCGCGATTGCCCGAAAACGATCCGTATCTGCCAGGTCGAAGCTCTGCGAGAGAGTGATTCCGTCGGCCTTGTCGTATCCTGGCCTGGGAAAAGCCTGTCTTGTTGTTCTGTCAGGGCTGAGCCTTAGTCTGATGCTCGGCAGGTACAGTACCCTGCGGCCATGCAAGTACAGAGAGACTCCGACACCTCTTACCTCGCCCGTGCCCATCAGAGTCAGACGTCCAAGCCTGACTTGGTAGTGGGGAGTGGCGCGCTCACAGGTGGTCGCGGCAACCTCGGTAAACACTGCACTCTGCTTGACCGTGTCCAGTACCACCTTGTCCGCAAGCACCACCCGAGGCCCATTCGTGAAACGAACCGACCCGGAGGCAGTCACGATATCGCCAACCTGCTCTATCACGTTGGCCTGGATCACGATGGTATCGGCGCCGGCGCCTACCCAGGCAAAGTATGACGTGGGTTGCTTCGCGGGCGTCTGCCCCGAAGCCAAACTGCAGACCAATACCTCGGGGCACGCGCCCGCGAAGTATGAAGGGACCGCACTTCGACTTGGCTCAGCATCCAGGTCCGGGGGGCTGAGCGGAGTCGAAACCCCGGAGGCGTACCCGCCGACGCTAAACACTAACCACACGCATACTATCAGCCAAGACCTTCCCATTGCGCAAATCTAGCACACGCTCCGGCGGATTGTCAATGTATATTGCGGTCTACTCGGCGGGTCTGCTATACTTCTATAGGTGACAATGAAATGAATGCATCTGAAAGTGGTCAGTGTACGCCCTCTGATCCTCACTTATTCGCCCGTCTTAGCAGGCTGGTCGCAGCCGGCGAGCCGATCGACGTCGTTCTGCTCAAGATACTCGAAGAAGCTGTGGGCGCGACGGGTTCCGTGCGAGGGTTTCTCGCTCTGGTAGATCACGATCGCGGCGAGCTGGACGTGCGGTACGTCGCCGGAGTGGGGTGGAGCGAGGACAAACGGCTTGACCGGCTGAAGGTGTCTGAAGAGACCGGCCGCGGAATCACAAGCCATGTCGCTGCCACCGCACGCACCTACTGCTCTGCCAACGTGCTCAAAGATCGCTACTACATTTCCGCATTCGAAGACGTGCGGAGCGAGTTGGCGGTTCCTCTTGTGGACAGGTCTCACCGGACGCGAGGTGTCATCAACGTCGAAAGTGTCCATCTGGACGCCTATGACGATGCTCACAGATTCACGCTTCAGAGCCTCGCGGACCTCGCGATGATAGCAATCACAATCGACGATCATCAATCAAGGGCGATAGCCCTGTTCCAGGTGGGGCGGGAACTGAGCGGTTTTTCGGAAGCCGACGCCATCATGCAGAAGGTGATCGATCTGGCGGGGGATGCCCTCAAGTTCGAGGACTGCTCACTGTTTTTGATCGACGATCACACGGGCAAGCTGCTTCTGCGTGCATCAAGGGGAAGTCTGCGCAACAAGGTTGCGGAGGCCGCATACGACATTGGTGACGGTCTGACTGGTTGGACGGCGCAGACGGGCCAGTGTGTGAGGGTGACAGACCCAAGCAGCGATCCGCGGTGGCGGGGACGTTTCGAGGAGATCCCTGCGGAGATTACGGGAGCATTTATGGCAGTGCCGGTGAAGAGCCACCGGGGAGTGCTGGGGGTTCTGCGTGTCCAGCGGAAGAAGAGCCCATACAAGTGGTTCCCGAACGCGTTCACCGAGGACGACGAGAGCGTTCTGGCCACAATTGCGGCGCAGTTGGGGATCGCTCTCGACAACGCACGGCTGATACAACAGCTCGTGAGCACGGAGAGAATGGCGGCGTGGGGTGAGCTCTCTGCACGGTCTGCCCACATGATCGGCAACCGGGTGTTCGCGATAAAAGGCGACATCAACGAGCTGGAGCATCATCTGCAGCGAAGGAGCATAGACTGCGATACCGCGTTGACCCTCTCGGAGAGCATTAAGAACGGTATCTATCTTCTGGAGGAGATTCTCAACGAGTTCCGAGAGTTTGTCAAAGCGGGAAGGCTGGAGATGGAGACGGCCGATCTGAACGCCCTGGTAACGGAGTCCGTGCTGGAGGGCTTCCCAAGAAACTCAACCATCAAGGTTCAGACGCAACTTTCGCCGTCGCTGCCGCCGATAAACGCCGACCCCAAGAAGCTCAAACGCTGCTTTACGGAGTTGCTGGAGAATTCGGTGAACTTCCTGCCCGAGGACGGGCATGTTGGAGTGTTGACCGCTAAGGCGGACAGCAGGGCAAAGAAGGTGCTTCCGCCCGGAGACAGAAACCGAACCTATGTGCTGGTTCGGTTCGAAGACAACGGGCCCGGCATCAAGCGCGAAGACAAGCCTAAGATATTCGACCCGTTCTACACCTCAAGGGCAAAAGGGATGGGCCTGGGGCTTTCTATCGTCAAGAGCATAATAGAAGGGCACAAGGGAGTAATTGTCGAGGACGGCAGGTACGGTAAGGGAGCGCGATTCACAATACTGCTGCCGGCCGCTGATTTGAGTGAAGAGCGGTGCTAGCTCTCCAGTGGGGCCAGCCCGTGCCCACTTTTAGTGAGTTCGAAGGCCCTATCCGGGTTGATTGGGGTTCATAGCAGCGCTTTGAGCGCGTCTTAAGGTGTTGGAGATACCAGGGGAGGTATTTGATTGCGTAGAGTACTTGTTGTAGACGATGAAGAGGCCGTGCGCAGCGCAGTAAAGCGCCGGCTGGAGCGCGAGGGATATGAAGTCGACTTGGCCGGTAGTCAGGCTGAGGGACTTGAGCTGCTGAAGGCTGGGAAGACGCCCTACGATGTCGTGGTCACCGACATGGTCATGGAGTCTCCCACCAGTGGACTCGAGCTCCTGCAGGCCGCACTTTCGACTGACGTCTTCACAGAGGTTATTGTTCTAACCGCGTATGGCAACGTTACAAACGCGGTCGAAAGCATGAAGCGGGGGGCGTTCGACTACGTCGAGAAGAACATACCGGGCATCGATGTTTTCGAACTGCTGGCGCTGAAACTGGACCAGGCGATGGAGCGGAGGCGGACTTCGCTGGCGACATTGCGCAAGATGGAGGTCTATTCGCAGGGCAATCCGTCGCAATAGAGTCTCGTCCGATTCCCGAGAGTCGAATCGGAACTGGAGGTGACGTGCAAATGCTTCACAAGACGGGACTTGTGGCTATCTGCTTTGTTGCCGGGCTTCTGGGCTCGATGATTGGCCACGACTTGTCGTACACACCTGTTGGAGAGGGGCACCATCAGGCGGAAACCGCAGCGGCCCGGCTTGTAGCAACGAGCGGCACGGCTGGCGGAGCCTCGACGGCCTCCGGCACCACAAGCAACGCTGTCATACAGGCTGTGCGGCGGGTGGGGCCTGCAACGGTGAATATCGACACAGTCGTGGTGAGAAGACAATCGATATTCGGTTTCGACGACCCGTTCGGCGACTTCTTTGGAAACGATGCTTTCACCCGGATGGTGCCCAGCAGAGGCCAGGGCTCCGGGCTCATCATACACGGCAAGAACGGCTATGTGGTAACCAACGAACACGTCATACGTGACGTCACCACCAGGAACGGCAAGATTAAGGTCAGCCTGCCAAACAAACAGACCTACGACGCTGAAGTCCTCGGCTCGGACCCGCAATACGATATCGCCGTGCTTAAGATCGCCGGAGGTGATCTGCCCAGTGTCCCGCTTTCCGAAAGGGACAACCTGACCATAGGTGAGTGGGTAGTAGCGATCGGTAACCCTTTCGGGTTCCGAAACACGGTGACCCTTGGCGTGCTCAGCGCCCTGGACCGGAGCCTCCAGCCGGACCAGGATGGAACAAGGCTGGAGGGATTGCTGCAGACCGATGCGGCCATTAACCCGGGGAACTCCGGAGGGCCGCTATGTGATATCGACGGAAACGTAATTGGCATCAACACCGCTATTGTCAGCGGCGCTTCCGGGTTGGGCTTTGCAATATCGGCGCACTCCGTGAAGCCGGTTGTGGATGAGATAATAAAGTACGGCAAAGTGAGACACGGCTGGGCCGGGATGAACTACTGGGATATCTCCCAGAGACTCGCCGACCGCCTGGAACTCAAGAGCACGGACGGAGCGTTGGTGTCAGAAGTCTACCGAGACAGCCCGGCGGACAATGCCGGAATCAAGCCCGGCGATGTTATACTGGAGGCAAACGGCGAGAAGATCAGCTCAGTTGCGGACATGATGGGTGTACTCAGGGAAGCCCGGACCGGAGATACTATGCGACTGACGGTCTCGCGCAAAGGCAAATCGATGAGAGTTCAGCTCAAGCTGACTGATGTACCTGAATCTATCGGAAGGACGAGGTAATCTGATGGCAGACAAATCGATCAAGAAGGAAGCAAAGGCTCCTAAGAAGAGCCCGAAAGAGAAGAAAGAGGCCAAGAAGGCCAAGAAGCAGGATCAGTCTGGAGGGCTCATCGTCGAGCAGTGAGCTTAGCGGACTTGCCGATGCTGCTGGAACAACGGAAGACGCAATAACACCCGATCAATCTGCGTCGGGACAGAGCTGGCCGCGATGACCGGATGGTAACGTGGCGGCCAATCTCAGTAACACTTTGTCCGGGAATCGGACTGGTATCTGATTTGACCATAGCAAACCGGAGGGCTTCGGCTCGTACGTACACTAACTCTGTCAGGAGAAACAATGCAACTCACCAATCCATTTACGCGGCCCGGGCAGTTCTACAAGGCCAATCTGCACACACACACGACTAATTCCGATGGCGAGAAGACCGCGAGCGAGCGGGCGCGGCAGTACAAAGAGCACGGCTACTCAGTGCTAGCAGTGACGGATCACCATCTGATTACGGATATCGGCGGTCTCTCCGATGACGACTTCCTTTTGATAAGTTCGATGGAGACACACCCTGCGTGCCTGCCGGATACGGATGTCTATCACCTTGTCTGTCTTAATGTTCCCAAGGATCTTCAGTTGCCGGAGGACAGCACCGCCAACGAAAGAGTGCGGATGGTCAAGGCAGCCGGTGGCGAATTGATATTCGCTCATCCATACTGGTGTGGGCACAACATCAATCATATTACCGCCGTAGAAGACTTCATCGCGGTTGAGGTATATAATGCCACGTGCACCAAGATAGGCAAAGGGATTAGCAGCGTTCAGTGGGACGACATTCTGGACGCAGGCAGAATCGTGGGCGCCGTAGCGGTCGACGATACCCACTCCGGCCGGGATCTGTTCATGGGATGGACCATGATCAAGGCCACTGAACTTACCGTAGAGTCGATCATGACTGCACTGCGCTCCGGCAGCTACTACTGTTCCTGCGGCCCAACCATAGAGGATTTCCGCGTGGAAAACGGGGTTGCCACAGTGGAGTGTTCGCCTGCGACTGAAGTCCATCTTATGGGACGAAGGGCATCGGGTCTGAGTTATTACGCAGACGGCGGCGAACTCATTACCAGCGCCAGTAGAAACGCCGATCCGAGCACCGGATACGTCAGGGCGGAGGTTGTGGACGAAAAAGGCCGGAGAGCCTGGACGAATCCGATAATCCTGGCTGAATACTAAGTAGTTCACGGTTTGTAGATTGCATCCGACGGCTACGGTACGCCGGACACTCTTGTCCCGCGCCGCCCGACAGGAGTGTCGGGCCTACCATACAACTCGGTCAGTCACTCAGGCCGCCCGCGTGAGGAATGGCCAAGCAAGAACACTGAGAAACGAAAGGCACACAAGTGAGCAACAACATCCGAATAGGCACTCTTGTGCAGGGAGGTCAGTCGAGCCCGAACTACATCAGGCAGATTCTCCCCCACGGTTTTGAGTCATTGTCAATCACATTCTGGCAGACTCTCGGAGACACCGATCTGAAACGCCTGGCAGCGGAAACGCTCGAAGTACTCTCGGGAAGTGACGCCGTCATCAGCACGGTTAGCGTGTACGGCAACCCGTTGATGGACGATGAGTTGGGACTGGTGACTCGCGAGAACTGGAGCAGGCTAATAGAATCCGCAGGGGCGTTCGGCTGCGACCTTGTCACGGGCTTCGCCGGAAGACCGGTAGACACGCCAATCGATCAATGCATCGACAAGTACACCGAAGTCTTCACGCCCCTGGCTAAGAAGGCCGCCGACATGGGAGTCAGGCTTGCGTTCGAAAACTGCGACATGGGAGGAACCTGGGCGGCAGGCGACTGGAACATCGCACAGACTCCGGCGGCGTGGGAAATGATGTTCAACGCCATCCCGATGGACAACATCGGCCTGGAATGGGAGCCGTGCCATCAGATGGTGAAGCTGATTGATCCAATGCCGCAGCTCAGAAAATGGGTTGGAAAGGTGTTTCACGTGCACGGCAAGGATGCGACAGTCTACTGGGACGTCGTGCGCGAACACGGCGTATTTGGCCCGCATCAGTTTGCCTACCACCGAACCCCGGGATTCGGCGACAGCGACTGGACGGCCATAATATCCGAGCTCCGGCGGGGCGGGTTTGTTGGCAGCATCGACATAGAAGGGTGGCACGACCCCGTATATCGCGATGAGCTGGAAATGACCGGACAGGTTCACGCGTTGAACTATCTCAAGAACTGCCGAGGCGGCCAGTTCGTTCCAAACCCGCAGTAGAACCGCTCTTAGACAGGGTGCGCCGACCGTCAGCCCCTAAGCACTTTTTTCAACGCGGGCTCTTGACCCACGGCTGCCAGCATGGTACGATTACTGGCGGCACGACAACACCCGCGAAAGGACGATTAGACGTGGCAAAGAAGCTATGGGGAGGAAGGTTCACCGGCGAGACGGATAGAGTTGTGGAGGACTTCACGGAATCCATCTCGTTTGACTATCGCCTGATAGAACAGGACATCGCAGGCAGCATAGCGCACGCAGCCATGCTCGGCTCGCGCGAGATCATATCGCGGGCAGACTCGCAAGAAATCATATCCGGACTGAAGTCGATACTTGAAGACTACCGGGCGGGCAAAATCGAGTTCGATCCTGCAGCCGAGGACATCCACATGAATGTCGAAAAGCTGCTTGCTGACCGGATCGGCGAGCCGGCTGGCAGGCTGCACACTGCGCGCAGCCGCAACGACCAGGTAGCCACCGACATACGCCTGTTCCTCAAAGCGCACGTTGTGCTTATAGAGGGGTTTTTTCGGCAGTTGCAGACCGTAATCGTAGATAAGGCGGAAGAGTACTCGGATGCGGTGATGCCAGGCTATACTCACCTTCAGCACGCTCAGCCGGTGCTGCTGGGGCACCACCTGATGGCTTGGTTTTGGATGCTGGAACGCGACCTCGGGAGATTCCGCGACTGTGCCCAGCGCGTTGATGTGCTGCCTCTTGGCTCCGGTGCGCTCGCCGGGACCACTTTCCCCATCGACCGCGAGTTCGTGTCGCAGGTGTTGGGTTTTGGCGCAGTCTCGGATAACAGTATGGATTCCGTGGCGGACCGCGATTTCGCCGCGGAGTTTGTTTCATGTGCGGCGATGATGATGGTACATCTGTCTCGATTCTCTGAGGAGATCATCCTTTGGAACACATCGGAGTTTGGGTTTGTGGCCCTGGACGATTCGGTAACCACTGGCTCATCCATTATGCCTCAGAAGAAGAATCCGGACGTGGCCGAGCTTGTTCGCGGGAAGAGCGCGAGAGTCATCGGAAGTCTCGTCACTCTGCTCACGCTGCAGAAAGGTCTCCCTCTCACGTACAACCGCGATCTTCAGGAAGACAAAGAACCGTTATTCGATGCCGTCGACACCGTGGAAAGCTCGCTGCAGGCCTTCGCTATCATGGTGCGCACTGCGCGGTTCGACAGGGAGAGGATGCGTGCGGCCGCAGGTGAGGCGTTCTCGACGGCGACCGATCTCGCCGACCACCTGGTGCGCCAGGGAGTGCCTTTCAGAACCGCGCACGAACAGGTGGGGGCGATTGTCGCATATTGCGAGTCGAACGGCAAGACGCTGGAAGAGTTGTCCACGGATGAGATCCACAGGTTCGCGCCAGACGCATCAGAAGACGTATCTTCGCTTCTGACCGTAGACGCCTGCGTGCAGGCCCGTCACGCAGGAGGCGGCACGGCCCACTCCGAGGTTGTAAGCCAGATAAAGCGTGCCAGAACGCTGCTCGAGGCTTGAGTCTGAATTTGGTCAAAGTAGTCTCGGACCGCGCGGATTCGGCGCTGTCGCGGCACAGCGTTCGCAACTAGCAAACTTGACTTTTGCGCCCCCTGAGGTTTACAATTGCTGCGGAAAACATCTGCGTTTGTGCATATTGAACCTACAGTGGCGCGGCAGGACCGCGCTGCTTTTTTGAAGGAGCGCGTGACAATGCCAAGAAAGACCTCGAAACCATTTACCGAATCCAAAGAGGAGTTGCTGGACTATCTGCGTCAGATGCACGAAATCCGCAATTTCGAGGACTCCGTTTTCAAGATGCTGCGCGACGGCACCATCAAGGGGGCATCGCACCTGTCTGCCGGACAGGAAGCGGTGGCTGTGGGGTCGGTAAGTCTGTTGCTCAACCAGGACGTCATAGCCAGTACACACCGCGGACACGCACACTGCGGAGCGATGGGTAACAAGCACGCCAAGACCGAGGCCGAACGCCAGGAGCACTGGAACAAGATGATGGCGGAGCTGATGGGCAAAGCCACTGGTTACTGCAAAGGCCGCGGCGGATCGATGCACATCGCGGACGTGGAAAAAGGCAATCTGGGCTCGACCGGTATCGTCGGCGGCAACATACCGATTGCCACCGGCGCCGCGCTTGCTGAAGCTCTTCTGGAAACTGGGGCGGTTGTGCTCTGTTACTTTGGCGACGGCGCCACCAACACAGGATCGTTCCACGAGTCGCTCAATATGGGCAGCGCGCTGTTGTGCGGTCTGCCTGTGGTGTATATCTGCGAGAATAACCTCTATGGCATGAGCGTGCCGTTCCACGACAAGAGCATCGTGTGCGCCGGTCAGGCGTCCAACATACGAGACATTGCCGAGCGCGCATCGTCTTACGGCATTCCCGGCGTGAGTTGCGACGGGATGGACGTGTTCGATGTCAAAGAAAAGGTCAGCGCCGCAATAGATAAGGCCAGGGCGGGCGACGGTCCCACACTGGTTGAGTGCAAGACCTATCGCTGGTACGGTCACTCTTCCAGCGATCAGCGTGCCTACAGAACCCGCGAGGAAGAGGCCGAGTGGCACGAGCGCGACCCGATCACGGTTCTGGGCAAGAAACTGCTCCAGTCCGGTGTTGCTACTCAGTCAGAACTCGACGAAATGGCTGCGAAGGCGACCAAGACCATCGACGACTCCATCAATTTCGCCCTGGACAGTCCCTACCCCGAGGTCAGCGAGCTGTACAACGACATCTATGTGCCGGTCGACAAAGCGAAGCTCGCGGCGGACACACGGGCTGAACAGCAGATTCTTCCCAGGATCAAAGAGATTGAAGCAGAGGTGCGCAAGGTCTCCGGAGCGACTCTGCCGAAACTCAAAGCTTCCGAAACCAAGGCAATGGAAGAGAAATTCGGCATGCCTATCAAGAGCTATGGACAGGCAATTGTCGATGCTCACCGCGAGGAAATGAAACGGGATTCCACGGTTATCGTCATGGGCGAAGACGTGGGCCTATACGGCGGAGCTTACGCCGCCACCAAGGGGCTCTACGATGAGTTCGGACCCACGCGGGTGATCGACACCGCGATCAGCGAGGCCGCCATCGTGGGAGCCGCGGGCGGCGCTGCAATGCGCGGTTTGCGGCCCGTCGCTGAGATTATGTACATCGACTTCCTGACTATATCCTCCGACCAGCTCATACACAACCTCGGCTATAACCGCTATATGTTTGGCGGCAAGACGAAAGTGCCGGCTGTTGTCCGGACGGAAGGCGGTGTGGGCAGGTGCATAGCAGCGCATCACTCCGAGAGTCTGGAAGCGATGTTCATGAACATTCCCGGAATCTACATCGTCATGCCGTCAACACCCTACGACGCCAAGGGTCTGCTGAAAGCTTCC
Source organism: uncultured bacterium (assembly GCA_964431685.1). Classification (GTDB taxonomy): domain Bacteria; phylum Armatimonadota; class UBA5829; order UBA5829; family UBA5829; genus CAYSLA01. The sequence continues at coordinate 15,747 of CAYSLA010000066.1, forward strand.
ATTCGAGATGACAATCCGGTTCTATTCATCGAGCACAAGGTTATGTATTCCGGCGTTATGGGGCCGGTGCCGGATGACGACTATATCATACCCCTGGGCGTTGCGGACATCAAACGGCCTGGCAGCGATGCCACTGTAGTCGCCTATTGCAGAATGCTCCACTTCGCCATGGACGCGGCCGAGAAGCTTGCCTCAGAAGGCATCGACGTCGAAGTGATCGACCCGAGAACGCTAAACCCGCTGGATGTGGATACAATCGCCAACTCCGTGCGCCGCACTGGCAGGCTGGTTGTGGTCTCGGAAGGCTATCCCCGGTGCGGCGTGGCTGGTGAGATATCAAGGGCAGTTATGGAGCACAAGTTCGAGGATGGAACATCGGGCTTCGACTACCTCGACGCACAGCCGGTACTCCTCTCGGGCAAGGACTGCCCCGTTCCTATGAGTGAACCTCTCGAGGCGGCGGTAGTGCCGACCGTAGAGGATATCGTAGAGGGCATAAAGTCTGTTGTCTGATTTGGACAGATATGTCACCTGGTCACGTCTTAGAACAATAAAGCGGATTGGCTGAGGATTAGCATGGCGGGGGGCGGTGACAGTCCCCACTTGGCCAAAGATGCACATTTACTTTCGGCGGATGATTGGGAACGTGGCTGCCGAGGGCGATCTGCCATTGACACACGAATGGGCGGAACCTATAATGGTAACCGACACCGGTGTGCAGTGAGCAGGCACACCCATCGTGAGGAATTGCATATGGTTCCACTAGTCTCTGTGAAAATCCCGAAGCCTGCGATGGCAGCCGCCACGCTTGCTGTTGTTCTACTCTTCTCAAGTCACGCCCTGCCTGCGTGGTCAGCTCTTCCGGACGAGAAGCCCAAGCCTCGTTTGACCGTCTCCGACTTCAGACCCGAGAAGGGCACAACCCTCAGCGATAGAGAACTCGACTACTGCAAAATGCTGCAGCGCGCTGTCGAAGGCGAGTTGGTGGAATACTACGAAGTCGAGGAATCCACCAAGTATGGCGAAATCGCCAGAGCCACATCCACGCTTGATACTGAACAGGCCGCGAGGGTACTCGGCGAGAAGGCCGGCGTCAACGAAGTAGTCACGGGACTGGTCACCAAGGTCGGCCAGAGTGCGGTCGTGCAACTGCATTTTGTTGAGGTTCCGCGATCTGAGAACCCGACGGATCAGGCGAAACTGCGCATCTTGCGCACGGTTAACGCCAGTCACAATGTTGAAAGAGAAGACAACTGGATCCAGTTTATGGATCTCCTGGTGGCAAAGGTCAAGAGTGCAATGACAGGCCAGGCCGTCAAAGTGCCGGACGAGACACGAGCGCCTGACAAGAAACGAATGGCCGAGGATGAGCGGAAGCTTGCCAAGGCAAAAGTGCTGAGAATGCTTGACGACGCTGTAGCGGCCAGCGGCGGCCCGAGTAAGCCCAAGCTTCAGGAGGCCCTTAACCTGATTGACCAAGTGACTGGCGAGGCGAGTGATGATGGTGAAGCCTGGTATATCAGAGGCGCAATCCTGTTCTTCATGGACAGGCTGGACGATGCTGAGAAGTCCTACACGAAGGCGGTTCAGTTAGGTTATGACCGCGCCTCCGTGCGCGAAGACCTGGCCAACACTTTCTGGAGAATGGCCTATCTTCGGCCAAAACAGGCGAAAGCCTACTATGGTTACGCGCTGGAGCAGGCAAACGAGGCGCTGCGGTTGGCGCCAAACGACCCGTGGGCCTATAATATCATCGGTTGCGTAACTTTTAGCACTGCTGGCAAGGATAAGGCGAAGCTCAGGCGCGCGGCTGACGCGCTGAAGAGAGCATCGGAGCTCTTGACAAGCGACCCCGCGCTGATGGACAATACTGCGAACGCTCTGCTCGCGATAGGTGAGCTGGCGGACTTGCAGGAAGCGGAGCGGTATGCAAGATGGGCGCTTGACGTGGTCCAGAAGAACGGAGAGCCCTACCCTAAGGCGAATAAGACGCTGGAGCGCATTCAGGAAGCATTGCGCAAGTCGGGTAAGAAATAGATGGCCGCGTAACTCAAGGATAGCGGCGTATCTACCGATAACGGGTAGGAGCAATTAGTTAAAGAAGCGGGGAGGTGATGCCGACAGCAATATCTGCTGGCGAATCTGGAGTTAGGCTGAATTGACTTTTGCTTCTAGTGACAAATCAGGAGGATTATGCAAAAATGAAGCGCATAGCTATGTTCGTT
>CAYSLA010000067.1:0-9659 GCA_964431685.1 uncultured bacterium
TCGGGTGTATCGGGAATCTTGTTCCCGATACGCAGGTGAGTTTCGGGAATAAGTCCGCCGAAACACCAATCCACGTCGGTCTGTCGAAGCTCAGGTTACGGCTGCTGCCACTGGTTCTACCTCGCCCTCCACGCTCTCGCTGGAAAGCTTCACCGAAAGAAGACGGCTTATTCCCGGTTCCTGCATCGTCACTCCGTACAGATTCGCCGCGGCTTCCATTGTAGCGCGGTTGTGTGTAACTACAATAAACTGCGAATCACGCGCGAACTCCTGAAGCACGTCAGCGAACCGCTCTACATTGGTCTCGTCCAGCGGTGCGTCCAACTCGTCCATCACAACGAATGGACTGGGTTTGGCTTTGAGCAGCGCGAAGATGAGCGCGGTTGCAGTGAGCGCCCTTTCGCCTCCGGATAGCAGAGCAAGGTCCTGCATCTTCTTGCCCGGGGGTTGCACACAAACCTCTATCCCGGTCTCGAGGAGGTCGGAAGGGTCTGTGAGAGTCAGCTCGGTCCTGCCGCCGCTGAAGAGCCGCTTGAACATAACGTCGAAATTGGCCGCCACGGTGTTGAAGGTCTCCATGAAGCGGTCGTGCGTGTTCATATCAATCTCGCCGATTGCCGATCCGATCTGCTCGCCAGCGCTTTCGAGGTCGGTGCGCTGTGCGACAAGGAAGTCCCAGCGCTCCTTAATCCGCTCGTATTCCTGAACAGCGCCCGTATTGACCGGGCCCATTTCCTTGATTTCGCGGCGGAGACGGGCCACTTCGGTCGCTGTTCCACGCTCGATAGAGAGCTCATCTTCGGGCCATTCCAGGGCTGCTTCCAAACCCATTTCGTACTCGTCGGAGAGCCGCTGCGTAGCCTGAGAGAGCTGCACATCAAGCCTGGCTTCCTTGACGTCGGCGTCGTGGGCAGATTGGGAGATCTTGTTCCGCACATTGGTGGTCTCCCGCACCTCCTGGTCGAGGACCTTTGCCTGCTCAGAGGTCTTGTGTCTGCGTTCCTGAAGCGTCCTGGAGTTCGTCTGGGCGGCTTCCAGAAGAGCCTGCTGGCGTTCCATCTCCGGCCCGATGACACCGGCTTCCTCTGAAAGCCTCGCTTCCTCCTCATCTTGACCCGTGGCCTGCCTGGTGCGAGTTTCGAGGGATTGAGTGAGATCAGCGAGGACGCGTGCAGTATCGGACATTGACTGGGAGATCGAAGAGCTGCGCTCGGACGCGCTGGCCAACTCCACGTTCAGACTCAGCAGTCTTTCTCGTGCGGCGGTGCGCTTAGCCTCCAGAGCAGCAATCTCGCCTTCGGCCTCGGCTACTCGGCGGTCGAGGTCGCTGTTGGCAACTCCGCCGGTCTGCAGTTCGGACTCCACCTGAGCCGCCGTCTGCGCCTGCTCCTCCCGGAGCCGTGAGGTCTCCTCCAGTTCAATCCGCAGGGACTGGATCTGGCGAGCGGTTCTCTTTTCTTCCTCAGAAGCCCTGTCGAGCCGCTGTCTGGCCGACTCAAGGGCGTCACGGCCAACCGCGGCCTGTTTGCCGAGGTCTGCAGTCTCAGAGGATATCTCGGCCAATCGAGCTTCCAACTCTGCAATACGCGCCTGCACCTTGCCGGAATCAGTCTCAAGGGCCTTGATTTCAGCCCCGAGCGTCTCTATCTCCTGCTTGCGCAGCAGAATCCCCTGGGTTCTGCTCTTCATCGCGCCACCGGCAATTGCTCCGCTCGGGACGATAATCTCGCCCTCCAGAGTCACAATCTTGTTCCAGCCATCCACCGAGCGTGACACGGCGATTGCGTCGTCTATCGTCTCCGTCATGATCGTCCTGCCCAGCAGGGACCGTATGGCAGCGTCAAATCGCGAGTCGTATCCAACTAGATCGGCTGCGATTCCAATAGCTCCCCTGATGCGCTTCCAATCGCCGCGTATGCGGTGGTCCGAAGGGCGCATCCCATCCAGAGGCAGGAACGTGGCGCGGCCGGCCCGCGCGCTCTTCAAATACTCGATGGCCTGTTTCGCCTCGTCAACAGACGGCGTGATGATATCCTGAAGATTGGCGCCCAGGGCGACCTCTACGGCTGTTTCATAGCCCTTGGGCACGTCGAGCACATCGGCAACCACATGGTATTCGCCGTGCAACCTGCCATCCTTTCTCGCGCCTATCACATTGCGCACGCCCTCGAAGAAACCCTCGTGGACCTCCGCCATCTCTTTGAGCGTTGTGAAACGAGAAGACCGCGCGGCGATATCTCTGGAGACTTCCGACGCCTGCGAGCGTTTCTCGGACAGATTCCTCTCGACCGACTTGCGCTCCTCCGACAACGCCTCCGACTTCTTCGCCAGTTCCTGCAGTTGAGCCTGGCCGGACTCGACTTCCGCTGTCGCTTTCGAGCGCGACTCTTCGGACTGAGCTGCTGCGCCCTCGGCCTCTGCAATCTGTCTGCCATATCGCTCGACTGCCGCCCCGAGCTGCTCGACCCTCTCGCGTGCGTGCTGGAGCGAGTTGCGCTTGGCGGCCAGGTTCTTTGCGAGTTCAAGGTAGCTGGATTTCTGCTCGTTGATCAGACGAGATGCATCCGCGATGGCGCTCTCTATCTGCTCAAGCTCAATTCTCTGGGATTCCACTGCCGCTCTTGCGGCTTCAGTAGCGGCACTGCAGCTTTCCTGCGAGGTCTCGGAACCTGCAAGCCGCTCGCGTGCTTCAGATATTCTGCGCTCAATGTCAGCGATGTCTGCGGCAAGCTGCTGCCTGGACGCTGACATGCTCTCGAGCTTCTGCTTGACCAACGCCTGTCTGCTGGAAAGCCGCTGCGTCTTCTCGACCAGGCCCTGCTCGATGAGGCGCGCGTTCTCAAGCTCCTCTTCCACACGGGAGAGCTCCTCAACTGCAGAAACGCGCTCAGCTTCTTTCGACTCGATCTGCTCGTTCAGCTCTATTATGCGTTCATACTGGCCAATCTTACCGGCCCTGATTTCGCTGAGACTGCCATATATCCGCTTGATGTCGCGAATGAGTATCCCGACCTCTATCTCGCGAAGCGCGGAAGTAAGCTCGCCAAATCGGGTGGCCTCCTGGGCCTGCTGCTCCAGCGGCTCAAGTTGACATTCCAACTCCGACATTATGTCCCGCACGCGACGGAGATTGGCCTCTGTCTTCTCGAGCTTTCGCAGAGCTTCCTGGCGACGATACCGATACTTCTTTATGCCTGCCGCTTCCTCAAGCAGTTCGCGACGATCCTCGGGTTTGACAGACAGGATGGCGTCGATCTCTCCCTGCGTGACCATAGAGTAGGCTTCGCGTCCGATACCGGTGTCCAGGAAGAGCTCATAGATGTCTTTCAGCCGGCACTTCGCCCCGTTGATAAGATACTCAGACTCTCCGGAACGATAGGCCCGCCGGGTGACTTTGACCTCGTTGAAGCTCAGGGGCAGAGTGCCGCAGGCGTTGTCGAGGATGATGGAAACCTCCGCCAAGCCAAGCGCCCGGCGCTTCTCGCTGCCGTTGAAGATCACGTCAGTGCTGCGCTGACCGCGGATGTTCCGGACGTTGGACTCGCCAAGCACCCACATAAGCCCGTCGGCGATGTTTGTCTTGCCGCATCCGTTGGGCCCCACTATACAGGTTATGCCGTCGGACAGTTCGACCTCGGTCTTTTCGGCGAAAGTCTTGAATCCAAATAGCTCTATCTTCTTAACGAACATCGGTTCTCCAGTATGCAACTTCCCCCTGCCCTGCAACGAGGTGAGGGGTAGCGTCAGGTGTCTTTGGTATCAGAGTCAGCCGAGCGTGATGGTATCAGTGGCTCCACTAGTTTGAGAAGATCAGGTATGTGCGTCTCCAGGACTTCCCAGACCACGGACAGGACTATGTCGTCATAGCCGTGTACCATCCTGTTGCGCATCCCGATGATCTGTCGCCACGGAATCTCAGCGTGTTGCGAAGTGAAATCGTCGGATACTCTTGCGGCAGCTTCGCCTATGATTGAGATAGCCCTTATGACAGCATACTGGCATTGAATATCCTTCTCGAAATCAGCAAAAGTCTTTCCATCTATAAAGCCAAGCGCCATCCTCGCTTCGTGCTGAACGTCGAGAAGGTATGCGATGTCACGCTGCATAGAGCACCTCTGCCGTGCTCAAGATGGCGTCTTTGCGGATGTAGTTGTGACTTCGTTCAATGCCTTCTCTGCAAACGAGGTCAACGTTCCGTTGAAAAATGGTCGAAAGCTCGTCCTGCATATCGACAAGATCGAACAAATCTCTGTGCGCGTCTTGCAAGAATGAAACAAGTACATCTACGTCGCTATCCGGGCGGAAATCATCTCGCAGGACCGAGCCGAACAGCGCCAACTCCCTGACGCCCCACCGCCGGCAAAACTCGGTCACCTTTTCCTTATCAAGCTCCACCCGTGGGCTCATTCGAGACTACCTCCATTGTTGCATCTCCGTCCTGCAAGCAACGACAGCATCATTATATCATAATGCACTGCGCAACAGAATCTCCACCCATGGCAGTGCAGCCCGGAATCCGAGACATTGCTTCTGCAACAAGAAAGGGCGACACCCGTGGGTGCCGCCCTGTCCTGCAAAACATCAGAGACCGCGTTTAGCGCGGTCAGCCGCCTGATCTCATTTGGGGGAAAACGGCGGGTACTTGTCGGACATGCAAAGCATGTACATGTTAATCTCGAACACCCACCTGTAGAAGCGGACAATGAAGTCGAAAAGACCCCTCGGATACTTCCCCGCGAAAAGCGCGGCCAGAATCCCTATCAAGGCTGCAATGTAGAACCCAATCATAAAGATATACATCACGATTATGACCGGGATCAGCAGTATCGCCTTGATCGGGATGATGGTGAAGAGCGCCAGAAGCCTGGAACTGGATTCAGGGTATGTTACTTCCAGTCATGACCGGGCTATCTGGTGTTGCCAACTGTTCCATCTGTTCCATAGCATCCTCCTACAGTCTGCGTCCCATTGACGCATCCTTCCAACAGACATTATTGTCCGTTGCGCACTTGTTCACCAGCCCCCGGGAATTGTCCTTCATTTTTTTGGCTGTCTCGGAGTTTTCGCTGTGCCGGGATTCTGGACCTGTCAGGTCTGGTAGCTTAGCTCAGTCCGAAATCCCGATACATCCGCAATAGCTACAGATGTGAAAAAAGCTCCGGCCCTGTTGGACCGGAGCTTCAGAAGAGGGTGGGAAGGTTTGCTAACTATACGACGCGCGAGAATTGCGGGTAGTTCCAAAAAATTGCCTCTCCGGTAAAATAACTTCGACACCACTGCCTGCGATGTCCGATGACCATCCCAAGACGGCCGAGTGTCGCGAGCGGCCGCAGAGCAGGAACCTCAGACCCTCCGTAAGAGCTCAGACTATGTGAGAAACCACGTCATCCTGAACTTGGTTCAGGACCCATCCCTTCTCCGGATGGGTGCCGGATATCCTGAACTTGATTCAGGACCGGCATGACGTTCTACTCAGCGAGACTGAGCTCTTACGACCCTCTGCGTTTTTGCGGGTGTAGCGGGCTATATGTTAGAATAATCGCCTGAGAGGAAGTATCTGCATGCCACTTGTTACCGGCGTTACATTTAGAAGAGTCGGCAAAGTCTATTATTTCGACCCTGGCGACCTTGCGCTTCGCGAGGGAGATTTTGTCATAGCAGAAACAGCTCGTGGCATTGAGTTTGGCGAAGTGGCGCTGGAGCCGAGGCAGGTCTCCGCGGAAGAACTTGTCGCGCCTCTGAAGAAGATTGTCCGGGTTGCCTCGAACGAAGACCTCGACAGGGAGGCGGCAAATCGCGACAAGGAAAAGAACGCAATGGAGGTCTGCGAACGCAAGGTTGTTGAACACAACCTCCAGATGAAGATGCTGGACGCGGAGTGCTCGTTCGACGGCTCGATGATCACGTTCTCATTTTCCGCCGAAGGCAGGATCGACTTCCGCGAGCTTGTCCGCGACCTGGCCAGTACCCTCCACATTCGGGTCCAGCTTCATCAGATCGGCGTAAGGGACGAGGCTAAACTAATTGGCGGCTACGGGACTTGCGGACGCACTCTCTGTTGCGCGACTTTCCTGAACACCTTTGAGCCGGTCTCGATGAAGATGGCCAAAGACCAAAGCCTGTTCCTGAACCCGTCCAAGTTCTCCGGGGCCTGCGGCAAGCTCATGTGCTGTCTTCGCTACGAGCAGGACTACTACAAGTCTATGCAACACCGGTTGCCGAACCCAGGCGCTATCCTCGAGATAGAGCAGGGCAAGGTCAGAGTGCTGGAAGTGAACGTGATCTCCGGAGTTCTGACCGTGGAAACCGAAGAAGGCATCCAGTTGCACGTGGCGTCCAACAGGGTCAAGATGGAAGGACTCTGCCGGAAGCACGGCGTAGCATGTGGATGTTCCGAAAAAGGCTGCGAGAGGCTTCTAGCCGGAGACGCGGAGGAGATGGGAGACGTGCCGGATGCCGGTGAAAGCGATGCCTATGAGGCCGTCAACGAGCCTTTTCGCCCGTATCCTGATGAGCATTCGGTGATTAGCCGTCCGGCGGGGCAGTCCGGAGGCAACAGGCGACGCGAGCGGCCCGGAGGCGGTATCACTTTCAGACCACCCAAATCTGCTAATGGCAACCGACAACCGAACGCAGGAGCAAGTAACGCGAGCGTTGCTCCGTCCGGCGACGCATCCGACAAGAAAGACACGGGGCCGCCGCCCAAACGACAGAATGGCCGTCCAAACGGCCGAAAGGGCAAGAGACCTGCGCCTGGGAGGCGCGGAAGGGCCAGGCGGCCTGATATTTCCGGCGAAGGAGAGTAGCGGGGCCGGCCGCACTGAGTGCAAGGACACGACATCTATGACCGAAAAAGCATACTACATAACTACTCCTATCTACTATGTCAACGACGTCCCGCACGTCGGCAACGCTTATACCACGATCATTGCAGACGTCCTGGCGCGGTATCAGAAACTGAAGGGCCGCGATGTGTTCTTTCTGACCGGAACGGACGAAAATGCCCCGAAAGTGGCCGCCGCCGCGAAAGAACGAGGCATCGAGACAAAGCAGTATGTGGACGAGCTGGCCGGACAGTTCCGCAATGTCTGGGAGACTCTGGACGTCAGATACGATGACTTTATTCGCACCACCGAGCAGCGGCACGTCGACGTTGTCAGCGCTATCTTCGAAAGGTGTTTGAGCCAGGGCGACATATACAAGGGAGACTACAAGGGCTGGTACTGTGTGCCATGCGAGACTTTCTGGGCGGAGTCGGACCTTGTCGACGGCAAGTGCCCCAACAAAGAGTGCGGACGAGCGGTCGAGTGGCTGGAGGAGGAGAACTACTATTTCAGGCTCTCCGCCTATTCGCAGAGGCTTGTAGACCACATCGAAGCCAACCCGGGCTTCCTGCAGCCTGAGTTCCGCAAGAACGAAGTCGTGAGCTTCATCAAACAGGGCCTGCGCGATGTGTCCATCACGCGCAAGAACCAGGGCTGGGGCATACCAGTTCCGGGTGATCCGGAGAAGGTTATCTATGTTTGGTTCGACGCGCTGATCAACTACATCTCCGCGATTGGCTACCTGAGCGACGAGGCAAAGTTCAATAGTATCTGGCCGTGTGACGTGCAACTGATGGGCAAGGATATATTCGTGCGCTTCCACTGCACGTTCTGGCCCGCGATGCTCATGGCGCTTGATCTGCCGCTGCCCAAGGTGATGTTTGGGCACGGTTTCTGGACGACGGACGGTGAGAAGATATCCAAGTCAAAGGGAAACGCGATTTCGCCGGCGAAGCTGGCCGCGGAACTTGCCGATGAGTCCGGCGCAAGCCGACAGGTGGCGATGGATTCCATTCGCTACTTCCTTTGCCGCGAAGTACCGTTCGGGCTGGATGGCGATTTTTCCAGGGAAGGCTTCAGGCACCGGTTCAACTCCGACCTTGCCAACGATCTCGGGAACCTGCTGAACCGGACGCTGAGCATGGTCGGCAAGTACTTCAACGGCAACATCCCGGACCCCGGCGGACACTCGGGTGCTCTGAAGACTGAGATACTGAAGGCCGGGTCGACCGCGGGCGAGGCGTGTGAACGCTTGGAGTTCAGCCGCGCCCTCGAGGCAATATGGCAGATGGTCAGCGCGTCTAACAAGTATGTCAATGACTCCAGACCGTGGGATCTGGAGAAGCAGGGCCGAACTGATGAACTTGCCGGCGCGCTTTACTCGGCGCTCGAGGCGGCCAGAGCAGCGGCTATAATGGTGTCGCCGTTCATGCCCACGGCGTCCGCCGCGATTGCCAGACAACTGGGAATCGGCGACTCGTTTGAGGCTCTGAAGTGGGCCGACGCGGCTGCCGAGAAACCGTTCGCCCCTGGCACGAAGATCCTTGGGCCCGAGCCCATATTCCCCAGACTGGACAGCAAGAAGAAAGTGGAACACCTCGCCCTGACCCCCTCCGAAACGGAGGGGGGAGGGAGAGGTCAGGAGCCCGGAAAAGTGGAAACAAAACCCGAAGAGACCCCGAAGCCGCAGGCCGAAGTCGAAACCGTCCCTTACGATTACTTCAGCAAGCTAAAGATCAAGATCGCGGAGATCAAGTCCGCGGAGAAGGTTGAGGGTGCAGACAAACTCCTGAAGCTTCAGGTGAGTCTTGGCGATGAGGAGCGGCAGATCGTGGCCGGAGTTGCGATGTTCTACGACCCCGAATCGCTTGTTGGCAGGAAGATAGTGCTGCTCACCAATCTTGAGCCGGCGAAGATACGCGGCGTGCAGTCCAACGGCATGCTGCTGGCCGCCGACGTAGACGGCAAAGCGGTCCTGCTTCAACCCGACTCCGACGTTCCAGCAGGCTCCAAAGTAAAGTAGCGTCACAGTAATCCTACAGACGGACGGGGAAGGTCTGACCCCTGATAGGGCGCGATTTCAAATCGCGCCCTATCAGGGGTCAGAACGGCACGAGATAACATGGACCACGAGTCCGACCTTGAGCTCCTTGAGAAAGTTCGCAGCGGAGATACGGCCGCCTACGGCGAACTCGTGAACCGGCACGCCGGAGTTGTATCCGGCGTCGTCTCGCGCATGGTCGACGATCGCGATGATGTGGACGACGTGGTGAGCCAGGTGTTTGTAAAGGCTTACAGGTCACTCGCGAGCTTTCGCGGCCGCTGCGCCTTCTCTACCTGGCTTTACCGCATCGCAGCGAACACCTCCATCAGCTACCGAAGTGCGCGCGCAAGACACCGTCACATATCCGTGGACGATCCTGACACGGGCATAGCCGCCGCACTGGAATCCCCCGATGCCGACAATCCCCAGAATGCTGCCGAAAGATCGCAGATGCGAGCGGCCGTGCGCACTGCCGTGAACGCCCTGCCGGAGAAGCACAGGGTGGTGGTCGTTCTATACTACTTCCAGTCAATGCCCTGTCAGGAAATCGCGGCCATTCTGGGCTGCAGTGTGGGCACAGTGTGGAGCCGCCTGCATCACGCCTGCAAGAAGCTTGGCCCAGCGCTCAAAGGCTATGGAGAAGAATGTGCCGAATGATTGGATCGTGATCTGCAGTGAATAGAGAACCGCGGTTTGAGGAGTAAAGCATGCATACTGAGATTGTGTTCGGGCTGCCAGCGATCATAGTCGTTCCGCTGGCAATACACTTCCTGATGGGGTTTGACAAACCC
>CAYSLA010000067.1:9759-16961 GCA_964431685.1 uncultured bacterium
GCGAAATCGCCTCGCCCGACAAATGCGTTTCGTTTGTTTCGCAGAGAGTTTGAACTTGCAGCGCCGCCGACCGGGGCGCAGTTGTGCGTATCCGCTGAGTGGCGGTACAAGCTATACATCAACGGCGAGTTTGTGCAGATCGGGCCGATGCGTGGCGTCATCCTACTCAGGTCTGCGGGTACGCGAAAGGATTTCAGTCTCCACAGGGCGAGACAGTGCTGCGGTCGAACTGGTGAGTTGTTCTGCAAGCCTGACTTTTCGGACATATAGATCGCCGCGTGTCTGCCAATAATACGTTCGAGAAGGAAACCTGTGCGCTTCTGTATAACTATAGACTCTAGGCGCGGCGGGACGGCTCGCGTACGTGCCAGAAAAGGAATTCGGAGGAAACAAATGAAAACGGTTATCGCAACGCTATTCGCCATTGCTCTGCTGATGGTCGTGTCTACCGCCTATGCGGGGGACATCAACTTTGGCAGCACCGCGAGGTCCATCGGCTTTGGTGGAGCCGGCCTCGCTCTCGGAGATGACTCCGCAACAACTGCTGTGCTGAACCCGGCTTCTTCGGCCGTATCAGGCGCGAAGTTCAAGTTCATCGTACCCGGGATCGACTTCAGCTCAACGGGCGCCTCATTCGGCGACATACTCGATGCGCACGACAAGATCACGGGCGGCAGCGTCACCGGCGCACTGGACTTGATTAACACATTTGGCAAGCATCCGACGACAATGGGCTTGAGCCTTGTCACCGGGTTTGCCGGCAAGTTCGGGTTGACGTTCGAAGCCGAGGCCCGCAGGTCTGTCATCCCTGGAGCTGCCGCAGGCGAATGGGCGGGGGCCGGTCAGGCTTTCCGGAGCGGGACGGTGAACCTGGCAACACTCACATCTTCGATCACCAACGCCAACTTCCAGAGCACTGTCAGCAGCGCGCTGGCCGGGAACACGGCTGCAGCAAACACATCGTTTGGCCTGTATCTCAATGACTTGTCGCAGAACTTTGTTGGAACAAACACCTCTTTCGTGCTACCGGCCATCCACTACTCCGCAGGCGTTCAGACCGAGAAAGGCAACCTGTACGTCGGCACCAACCTGAAGTTCCTCCAGACTGAAGCGCGGCAATGGCAGATCACTGCAACTCCCGGCTCTGCTTCGCCAATTACGGTCGCCGGCGGTGCGGTGAACGCGGATGTCGACTACGCTGCAGTGGAAGTCAGCAAGACAAAGAAGAACACCATCAAGGCCGATGTGGGAGCGATATACAAGCCCAACGACTCAATCTGGCAGTATGGAATCGTGGTTAACAACCTCGTGAAGCCGGAGACGGGTTCACTGGCCGCGGCCCAGTCGGACGCGATGGTGAGCGTAGGTATTGCCTCACATCCGCTGCCCGGAATGACCGTGGCCGCTGACATCGTTAACATAACCGGAGCCAACGACGAGAAGGCTTCTGTTCGGATGGGAGGCGAGTGGAGATTCACCAAGTTCTTCGCCGCGCGAGCGGGATATGGCGGAAAGAGTTTTACCTACGGTGTAGATCTGTTCGGCCTGAACCTGGCCTTCGCCGGCAAGACGCCCAAGCTGCTGACACAAGTGCTGCGGTTCTAGCAGGCAGCGGTTCTATGTTGTATGTTGGGGGTTCGACGTGCCTGTCGGACCCCAACTGTATTGTCGGACCGATACGTGTGGACAGTCGGAAAGCAGCAAAGACTCAAGGAGACTTCGATGCGACTGAATGGATACTTATATGCGTTCGTGATAGCTGCAGTGGCGATTGCGGCGCCGGCGCTGGCCGGCGACATCAACTTCGGAAGCACTGCCCGGTCGGTTGGTTTGGGCGGTGCGGGTCTAGCGCTGGCAGGCGATCTGGCCTCGACAGCCGTCACGAATCCCGCTGCCACCGCGCTTCGAGAGGTTGACTTCAAGTTCATACCGCCTGGTCTGGACTTCCACACCAATGGCGCCAGTTTCGCCAAACTCCTCGATAACGTAAACACAATCGTCTCCGGGGGCAACAGCGCGGCAGCGATGAACATGGTCAACAGCTTTGGCAAGAACCCGACCACGATGACAGTGACCTCTCAAATCGGGTTTGCCGGACGGTTGGGCGTGGTTCTGGAGGGTGAGGCGAACGCCACCATCGCAACAGATTCCGCGGCCAGGGAATGGGCTCAGTTGTCGCTCCCATTCCAGAAGGGCTTCTACGACCTGACCCGTCTTCAGGGATCAACCACCAACATAAACCTGATAAACGCAATAGCATACACCCTGGACCCAAGCAAGGGTGATGCCCTGACCGCTCTCAACTCCTATCTCTCGGATCTGTCCGCGAACGCCGTTCAAATGAACCTGGCCTATTCCATGCCCACAGTCAACTACAGCTCGCGCACCGAGACTCCCAAGGGCACCCTGTGGGTTGGAGGCAACCTCAAGATTCTCCGGACTGAGAGCCACTCCTATCAGATTCAGGCAAGGCCGGCTTCTGCCACTCCCATCGCCCAGGTCGGCTCCGGAGTGCTTGCGGACCTGGATTTTGCGGCTGTGGAGATGCCCGTCCAGAAGCGCACGAGCCTGAAGGCAGATGTCGGGGCTATCTTCCAACCGCACGACTCGGTCTGGAAGTGCGGTGTCGTGGTCAGCAACTTCATCAAGCCAAAGATGCGCGGTATAGAGGTCAATCAGGCGGACCCGATGGTCAGCATAGGAGTCGGCTCGCACCCGCTTGAGGGGATGACGATTGCGGCGGACATTGTGAACATTACCGGCTCAAACGACGAGAAGCCGCAGTTGCGTTTTGGGTTCGAGTGGAGGCTCGCGGACAGGTTGCTCGCCAGAGTGGGGTACTCGGGTAAGAACCTCACGTATGGCCTCGACATCTATAACTTCAACCTGGCCTTCGCGGCCAACACCCCCAGGCTGCTGACCAACGTGCTGCGCTTCTAGGAGCCAGCCAACTCTTTGACGGGAATAGCACGGGGCGGTCCGAACGTTTGCCGGACGCCCCGTTTTTGCACATGTAGAAATGGCGATACGAAACAGAGAATGCTCGTGTTCTGCGTTACTTTTTGGCCGGAACGGTGTCTGTATAGGTAATGGGTAACAGAGGCAGGCAGACCAGTTTCGCTTTAGTGATGTAGGAGAATACCAATGCGTTGCAGAGAGGCCATACGGAACCTGGAAAGTTTCACGTGCGGTGAAGCGAGCGCGCTGGACAGGGTGCGCATACAAGCTCACCTGGATACCTGTTCTTCGTGCAGGAGGGAGTTCGCCGAGACACGCGTGCTTGCCCAGCTCGTGGCACAGATACCCCAGTTGGATCCCGCACCAGAGATTGCCGACTCGCTGCACGCCTTTGTTGCTGCGAAGACATCGGAGCGAGAGGCTTGCACTAACGCGGCGGCATTGTTTTCTGACTATGCAGATGGTTCTCTCTCCCCCGTCCAACAGGCATTTCTGGCCACTCACGTGAAGAGCTGCGCGGAATGCGCTGAAGAACTCGAAGCCACGAAGCTGCTGACTGACGCGATTCGTTCCATTCCGGAGCTTGATGATTCACGAGTTCTTGTCCGCGTGCCGCAGACCGCGCATGCCGGTGCGACACGCAGCGGTTGGCTTAGCGCAGGAGCAAGGTATGCCGCGGTGGGACTGGCGGCCTGTGCGGTAATCGCTGTCGCGCTCAGTTTCCGCTCTTCGCAGGTCTCGACCCTGCCAGCGGAACCTGCAAGGACTCCTATTGTTGCCACCGAGCGACAACCGACGCCTGAGTCGGTCACGGGCACAACGGAGGCTCGGGTTGCTGCCGTGAGTGCCGGAGAGGTTGCAGACCGAGGTCCGCGAGTTGCGCGCAGGCCAAAGCACTCAAGCGCCACGGCGGCGTTGACGCCACCGGTGGCCAAACGCGCGCCGGCGGCGGCTCCCGTGGCAACGAAACCTGCTGCTGACGACGATCTAGATCTGTCCGAAGTTACGATAGATGCAGACGCAGTTGACCTGGTTGCGGACTCACGCGAGCCCGTTGACGAATACGCCGACGTCCGTGCTGCAGATCAGCCGGCCCCTGCGCCCGCGCCTGTTATAAAGGTTTCTGCCCCGGACGAGGCAGCGGTTCGGCGTGCGGCCTCAATCGTGGTGAAGTCGCACTCGATCGACAAGTGGCTTAAGGAATCAAAGCGGGCAGAGGTGCCTGCGAGACCCGATAGGCCGGAGGTCGAACTCATAACGATCAGGTTCTGAAGCGGAGGTAAATGGAACAACTGGCGCCCTTAGAGAGTAATATACTATGGCGCGTGCCGTCTGTAAGGTATTACGTAGTACGCACAGAGAAACGATGAGAGCAATTCCGGTTTGGACAATTTGTCTGGCGATTCTCCTGCTTCTGGGAGATCCGGCTGGCGCACAGAGTGTTGCCAGTCCTTCGGTGCTGGATGAATCAACGGCCTCAACGGAAACCGGTGCAAAGACCGGCGACATCCTGGCAGGTACCGCCAGCGACGTGCTGAAGGGCACTGGCAGCGGCGCAGGATATGTGCTGGCTCACGGCAACGTAACCCCCGGAAGCGAGTGGATCACGGTCGGCAGCAGGACGATGCGTCGCAATCAGGACTACACCATAGACTACGCCGCAGGCACCCTGTTCTTCACAAAGCCGGTCAGTCAGTTTGAATCTGTGCGAGTCGACTATCGATACACGGGCGCGGCGGCCGGAGAGCGCAACGTCAGCGCGATCAGCGCGATGCCTCTTTCCCTTGCCGGAACGAACAGCGGACTCAACTTCTCCTATGTCTACAGAGCAGCCGACCCCTCAAAGCCCGATGGCGCCGTGGACACGATGACATACGGGCTCAGCTCGCAGAGGAAGATTGGCGATGCACTGGAAATCTCCAGCCTGATGTTCCTGTCGAATCCGGAGACATCTAACCGGATGAGCCTGAGTGTGTCCGGTGACGGCCCCAAGACAACTGATAAGGCCAAGCCAAAGGAAGCCGGCGAGCCGAAGAAGGACCAGTTTGTTTCGCACAAGGCTAACTTGTCGATGGGTAGCGCCAAGGTATCGTTTGGGTTGCAGGACGTCGGAGAGAACTTCCTCGGCTTCGCGGCGATTCGCGACGCCAACGCGGTCTCCGAAAGCGTACTGGCTGGCGCACAGACAGAGGCTGGAATCAAGCGCACATCAATGGGATTCGAGTTGCCGTCCGGCGCAGCCGGCGGGCTGAAGTTCAGCACCGAGAAGATAGCAGACGCTAAGGGACAGATCAGTTCCCAGTCTATCGGTTTTGACAACGGCAGGCTGGGCTTCAACTACTCGACGCTGGACGTCGGCAGCACATTCTCCAAGTTCGGTCAACTGAGCGACTCAGACAAAGCGCTCAAAGCGCAGCAGGCTGGCGTGAAGCGCACCAATTTCGGAATGCAGTTCGCCACCGGAGCGAAGCTTGATGACGGACGAATGACCGGGCTCAGCATGTCCAGTGAGCGCATTCAAAACGACAAGGACAATATAGAACGTCTGGCCTACGGATACACGGCCAAGGATGTCACGATAAGCTGGAACAGGCTGAACATAGGCAAGAGTTACGCCGATTTCGCCAAACTTCCGGATGCGGACAAGGCGGTGCTTGCTGGTGAAGCCGGTATGCGGCGCACCGGTTTGACCATGGCTTTTGGCGAGAGGCTCAGCATCAACACCGAGAAGATCGAAAACGATCTGGACTCGATTGAGAAGTCCGCATATTCCTACAAAGACAAGGGTCTGGCGTTCAACTACTCCAGCCTGGACATCGGCAAGGATTTCGGCGCGTTTGCGGGACTTCGCGAGGCGGATAAGGCGGTGCTGGCAGCCGAAGCGGGCATGCGGCGCACCAACTACGACCTCTCGCTGGGCAGTGGTCTATCCATATCGAACCAGAAAGTCGAGAACGATCTCGACTCCATCCAGACAAGAACGGTCGGCTACAAGGCAAAGACCTTCGCATTCAACGTCTACAAGCGCGACGTAGGCAAGGATTTTGGCGCGTTTGCCGGACTGCGTGAGGCCGACAAGGGACAGATTGCCGCCGAATCGGGGTTCACCAGGACAAGGTACGACCTCGGGTTCGCGACGGGTTTGAACGCTGACAAGAGCCCGATGATGAGTATGCTGGAATCGACCTCTCTGTCCGGAGAGAGCGGCGGCTATGAAAGCCGCTCCGCTCGGATCAACCTGTCGGGACTGTCTTTCTCCGCTGATGTTCAGTCGATGGACCAGGGCTTCGACAAGATAGCCGCTCTGGACAGCGCAGACAGGGGGCGGATAGCTCTGGCGGCCAGAAGGCAGTTCGACCCGAATGCGCAGGCTGATTCGATCACGAAGAAGGATCTGGAGGCAACCAACAACGAGCTTGGCCTGAACCGGAAGAGCATGGCCCTGCAGGCCACGAACGCGGGCTTCTCAACCTGGCTTTCGATGTCGAGCATCGATTCGGACAAGGGTGGCCTGGATCGAAAGTCCGTGTCGCTCCAGTCGAAGGCATACTCTCTGTCGTACTACAGACACGCCATAGACTCCACGTTTGACCGCCTGGCCGGACTGCAGCCGGTTGAGGCTGCGCGCTTCGGCAAGGAATCGGGCATGGAACGAACCGAACTGGCGGCGGCTCTGAAGCTGGCAGGCGGGGATTTCTCATACCAGGACAAGAAGGTAGCTGACGAAGCCGCGGCCTCGGAGTTTGCGAGATCAAGCATGGAGTTCAAGAGTGATCGAGTGAAGGCGCGCGTGAACGTTGTGGACATGCCCACCGCTTTCGCCCGGGTCGGCGACCTGGCGGAATCCGACGTAGCCACTCTCCTGCCGGACGCGGGATTCAAGAGCACTGACTACGCCGTGAACCTGCAGGCAACCAAGCAGCTCAATATCGACAGTTACGTACGCAAAGCCGCCAATGCCGAGACGGGCCGGACCAAAGACCGGGAGACCCGCACCATTACTTACGCCATTGACAAAGCCTCTACACTGACTGCGTTTACGGACAACTACTGCGATTTTTCCGAGGAGACTGGCAACATAAGTTGTTTCAGCCGGTCGAAATACTCGCTGGATACCGCGATTCCCGCGATGGGCGGTATGGTGTTCAAGGGGTTTGCCGACACGATGGTCTCTAAGGACGGTGAGGATGAGCCGGTAAATACCAACATCAGGACCTTGACGGTAGGCACCGATCCCTCCGCCA
>CAYSLA010000068.1:0-4899 GCA_964431685.1 uncultured bacterium
TCAATGGCCGGATCATCAGGTACACGGACGATTCAGGCAATCACACGGACCGTATAGATGGCAACGGAGTGATCTACGCAGAGGGCAACGTTCGCGTTCGGGGAATGCTGCCCCCTGGAATGCAGCTCACCATCGTGTCAAATGAGAACATATACATAGAAGGCAATCTGCTGAAACATCGGGATCCGGAAACGCCGATAGCTCCGGGCGACCCCTGGCGGGGGGCTGACGAAACGTGTTCTCTGGCTTTGCTTGCCAGGAATTACGTATGCGTGAACACGACGCAGTTTGTGGCTCCGATCTACGGCGTCGGGGCGAATAACATAGGCTCGGACGCTGACGACGGCAGCCCGCCTTACCACCTGATCGTCTCGAGCGATCCGGCCAGCAGACTAAGATTCCTGTTTGAGTTCGGCCCATGGGAGTCGGAGACCGGCGCAGAGCCGTCAGATCGAATGTTGGCGATTCGCCACGCGGGCCAGACAGATCCGGCTTATGTGAACTACTGGCTCAACCCGGGTGACGCGACACCCGAATGGGGCATTTTGCGGCTCAACCCAGGCGGCATAGCAGGCTTCCCAGAGCACGTCTTTGGCGTGGGAGATCCACGGTTCACCACTGCCGGGTGGGGTGTGAAGCCCGCTTTCGTGGGAGGCGTGCTCGACCTCGTGCCAGCCATGAATGCGTATCTAAACACTGATCCCAGCTTCATCAATTTCCTTGATGTCGCATTGGACCAAGCCTACTATACCATGAGCAACTATCTGCTCGGTGGGGTTAATGTCCAACCAATGGATGTGCGAATAGAGGCGCTCATATACGCTGAGCAGGGTTCGTTCTTTGTGATTCCGGGATACTGGTTCAATCCTGATCCGCGGGACACCCCGGGCCCAAGCAGGTTGGGCGGATATGATGCCCGGTTCCCGTTCTACGGTGACCCTCTCGACATACGCATAATCATTGATGGCGCGGTGAGTGAGAATGTCCCGGCGACCGTGAGCGACGTGGAAGCGTGGATGAACAAGTGGGGCAGGATTCCGGATAACTACGGTTCCAGCAGCTTGTCTACGGCCCATCCGGGCGAGGGTCTCACATTTCTTTATGATGATCATGCGGGGTGGCCGCTCAGTAATCTCCGTGCTGCCTCGGGTCAAAAGCCGA
This sequence comes from uncultured bacterium, assembly GCA_964431685.1. Lineage (GTDB taxonomy): Bacteria > Armatimonadota > UBA5829 > UBA5829 > UBA5829 > CAYSLA01. The sequence goes on from CAYSLA010000068.1 coordinate 1,162, forward strand.
TTCGTTCTGACAAGTACGGGCGGCCGCTGCCATTCGCGCCGAAGCTGCCGGTCAGCCCCAGTGTTATCTATGTTGGTGATGTTCTCTAGTGCGGGATTTGATATCACGTCGTGCTGAACTTGATTCAGCATCCACCGCACGAAGGTATGGGTCCTGAAACCAGTTCAGGATGACGTATTACTCTGCAGGCTTGAACTCGCATGAGTTAGGGGTGTGCAAAATGTCCAGACTGATTCGCGCCATTATTCCGACACTTGCGGTGTTATTCGTATGCATAATTGTCTGTGAGGCTGCCTGGGCTGCCGGTTATCTCTATGCAGGCAAGCGCAGGAAGATCAATTGCGGCATTCTCACCACCGTCGATAGCCCGGCTGCGCCCAACTCCGTGGGTCTGCTATTCTACGCACTCGATTACAACTTCTACGATATGAAGCCTGGGGGCTGGAGCCTGGAGAATCCGCTCTCGTCGACTAGTGCGTCCACAGCGGGCGGCAAGCAGATACCGGCATATTGGATGGTTCGGTCCACTTCAGATCTCTCGCGCATGAACGTCGTCTACATGCCGGTCTCTACTACCACCACGCTCACTGAGCAGGAGAAGCGCCGCCTCAGGAGGTTTGTCGACGGCGGCGGCGTGCTGTGGCTGGACATAGTTCGCGATCCGCCCGGAGCCGGCTTCGCAGCAGACATCAACAACTTCCTTGTCAGCGGTTTTGGGTTCAAGACCAGTATGGACGGATCGTTCGATGTGGCATCCAATCGCCACCATCCGCTTCTTACGGTTCCTTATTGGATCAGCGATGCTGAGGTTGCCTCTGTTGGGATGAATGCCCTGACAGCCAGGCGGTTCTATCTCTACCCCGGCTATCAGTCCGGCACCACCTACGGTACTATGCCGGACGCTCCGTTCACCTTTGATGTGCTCCTGCCAGTTGTCGAGAATGCCACGGCAACCGGCAGGAATCCGAGCATTGCCGCGAACTCGTTCGGAAGCGGACGTATCGTGGCGACTTCACAGTACGTCGGCGGAGGCTGCCTGCTGCCCTACCCATATAATGTGCCCAGCCTCAAGCTTGCTTACAACATTATGGCCTATGCCGCTGCCTGGACTGAGCCGAGAAAGGACTCCAGACGGTCCGGCAACTCCATCGAGTCCGCTGGGGCCACCCGGCTGTCCAGCCTGTGGACACTGCCCGTGCCTCCCTCGAGTGGCGGCGGGTCCAGTCGATATGACTGCTCGCCGATCATCTACAAGAACGTGGTGTTCTACAGCAGCGGAAACAGTGTCTACGCTCTTGACTTGATGCCCAGTGAGGACCTCGATCAAGACGGCAATCCCGATGACGGATTTCAGGGCCTGCCGGGAGGAATGATGGATGGCGGTCAGGATGTGATATGGGTGTGGCAGGGCCCCTCCGGCACGCTCTCATCACCCGTGCTTATGACAGGCCAGAACCCTCTCAACCCGGGCGAGAGCATTGAGGCTCTGATTGTGCTGTCGAGCAGTGGAGACGTGTTTATACTTGATGCGTTTCCAAACGTGGATGGCAGACTCGCGCCAGCCACTACTGTGCTGGATGGGTTTTCGGTCGGCGCACCTTGTTCTCCACCGCTGCCGCCAATATACGTTAACGGCTGGATATACGTTGCCCAGAGCGACTGCCGCCTTTACGGCTACAACCCATTCTTGAAAAGATATGCCGACGGTCCTCCGGTGCGGACTGGAGTCAAGTGGGAGTGTACCATAGAGCGGCTCTCCAAGGCCTCAGGCGCTCTGAAGGGCGGCCCGACCTACGGTGTTTTGGACACCGGTGGCGCTTCCGTCGGAAGCATATTCTGGACGGGATCCTGGCAGGAGCCGTCCGCGCCCGAGCAGTCGGATGTGTTGTTTAACATACCTCTGACGGTTAGCAATGACCGGATGAGGATCACCAAGCGCGGACCGGTCGCCACAGTGGTTGCGAACTACGCTGTCATGGGCAAGGTCGGCACTGAACCGCAACCGGCGACGGTCGCCGTGAAGTATGCGTATGATCAGTTGAGTGGGAAGCTGGGGGAGCCAAAGATACTGTCTGACACTGAGATTACCAGGGTTGCCAATGGGTTCAATATTACTCCAACCAGGCCGATAGGCCCGGCCGATGTTGTCTACGGTTCATACAACCTGGACTACACCGAGGGTGCTCCAAATGCGTTCAGGACTGCTCTGCAACCAGCTCCAAACGCCAGCAGCATCCCACCAACGCCTCCAACCAGGGCTACATCAACTCCCAGTATCGGTCCGGACAACATGATCTATTTGTGCGGAAAGCGAGACGGCGGTGGGGGCGTTATATATGGTATTGAGGCACTGCCCACGTCTCGACACTTCCGCTGGTTCTATTCTCTCCACGAGGACATGCTGGTTCGCACCCTCTCCGGCTCCGAAACGCTGGTGCCGGGCGTGGTGCGAGACGAAGCGGGTGCGTCACTCACAGAGATGATACCGGTAGGCACTCCCGCGGTGTCTAATGGAAAAGTGTTTGTGAACGTCGTTGGCCGGGCCGCCGGCGGCGGATCGCGAGGCGCCATACTGTGCTTCAAGGCCAATCCGTCGTTCCGGATCCGCATTGTTGAAAATGAGGGATTCGATTCCAGCGGCAATCCGAATCGCGTGCCGAAAAGACTCTACAATCCGGTGAGCAGGTCACGAATGGCCGTCAAGCTGTGGCAGCCTGATACATTTTCCTCAGCGAGTGAGCAGACTCCGAGCGTAGCTGAAGCCACCGACGTTTCACGTGCTGGCAGACCGATGGTCGACTACGACAACGGCACCATCACGTTCAGCAATTTCGACTTGCTGCGGGTCAGGAGGAGCGCCGCCACCTACGGAGACCTGTTCTCGCCGTCACTGCCTGTGTGGGTGTTTCTTGACGACGTAGCCGTTCCAATAGACTTCTCGACGTTCAAGCCTGGGGTTAAGATAGGCGGCGATCCGCCAGTTCTCCGGACCGGAGACTCCGTTGACCTTTCGGAGTGGAACAATCTCTTGTGGTACTATCTGCCTCCTGGGGATGTTAGCATCGGCTCGTCGCCGGTCGTAATTGGGGACACGGTCTACTGTGTAACCGATCAGGGAGGCTTGGTAGCGCTCAATGCGGAGACCGGGCGAACGGATGCAGGCCCTCTTCCTACGAATGATCGCAAACTGGTCTACTACGACGGTGTGAGTTCTGATTCCTACGTTGGATCGGGGACACTGAGCCCGGACACCAACGTTTCTCTTGCGGCGTCGAACGGAGTGCTGGTCATACCGGCTGGCGACGGACTTCACGCGTGGAGCAATACCACCACGCTCATCGCCGACTCGAACCGCATAGTGGAAGTCGATGGAGCGGGAGAGATCAAGTGGAGTCTTGACTCCGTCAATATCCCGGTCTCCGTGCCGGTGGGAGGAGTCGCGCCTGCCGTCAAACCAACACCCATAAACCGGCCCAACAGGGCCAGGTATCTGCCCAACAACGAGATGCTCGTTGTCAATACGGGAGCAGGCCAGGTTCTCAAAGTCGGTAAGGGCGGATTCGTGGGCGTGGAGTCCGTGGGCAGCAAGTTCTTCCGGTGGGTGTTCGACAGGTTCAGCGATCCGCTGCACTTGCTCAGACCAGGTCAGCCGCTGAGTATCTCGTCTCCCACAGACGCCGCAATCTGGCAGGAGATGGATGGCAACACATTGGTCATCCACTGTCTTGTCGCCGATTC
>CAYSLA010000068.1:4999-16681 GCA_964431685.1 uncultured bacterium
GGGACCCCAGCGTCAGCGTGGGAACGTACGACGTATGGGCGGCCATATCGAACTATTCGACATTCGAGCCTCCCTCCGGCGACAAAACTCAGGCGATAGGGGGGGCAGTAGTAGCCATTCGCTACAGACAGAAGGACTTTAGCCGAGCCGAGCCGTGGAACTACTCTGTTCCGCAGTCCGGTGAGATTGTGGCAAAGTACGACAGGGTGAGGTTTGGAGGAGCGGAGTATCGTCTATCCGGCCCCAGATTTATCCATGTCAGTGACACCGGCAGCTATGTGTTGATCTGCGACAATCGCGGGGTCTACAAAGCACAGTTGGACGGCGGCGGGAACCTCAATGCCGTGGGTGTGCTCATAGATGCCGACTATAGCGGGCTGGACCGCGACTTGGGTACTCCTGGTATCCAAAGCATCTTCGGTCCTCCCGGCGTGCCCGGCCCGAGCGGAACACTGAGACCCGCCAGCGTTCAGGAACTGCCGGGCGGCAGGCTTCTGGTAGCCAACAGTTACTCGGGTTCCAGTCAGTCCGGGACGAGGTTCAGCGGCGAGGTCTTTGAGTATGACATGTCCAGCGATTCCATAGTGTGGAGTTCACCGCGGATCGAGTTCGACTACGCCGGAGGCCCAATGGACTATGTCTGGCGTCAACAGCAGGGCAACAGCTATCTGTTGAGGCAGCCTCGGTCCGCCGTACGGCAGCAATAGTCTTGCTCAGTGCGATGACAGATCGGACAGGTCGGACGGGTCAGACCTGTCTGACCCGTCCAGTTCTGCATCTCCGCCCGCACTCTCCAACATCTTGGACAGTTCTCTGCCCGCTGCAATCCTTGACTCCGCATCGTCGCCGGCGAGCTTCATAAGATTCGAGCGAATTACGGCGAACGACGAGTCTATGCTGTCGAGTTCGCTGAGTATCCTGGCGCACGTCGACTCAATTGCTTCTGCGTTGTTCAGGTCGCTGGTGCGGGCCTCAATAACCGTCCGAAGCTCGGTGATTCTAGCCGGGTCCTGCTCGGAGTCTGCCGTGTTCTTAAGCTCCTCGAGTTTGCTCCTCGCCCCCGTTACGTCGATGTTGCGCAGGTTCGCCAGTAGTTCCCGGCGCTTCTGGGCGATTGACATTGCGCGTTCCAGGAGGATGTTGGTCTGCAAGAGCACATTGGCCACTTCGGGCATGGTGTCCCTGCCCGTCGATCTGGCTTCCTCACCTATGTCTCTGTGGCACTTGAGGATGGATTTCACCTTGACTCTGGCGTCGGCATCCAACTCTTCGATCCGGAAAGTCAGGTTGCGCTGAACCTCCGCCCGCTCCATGCGGTCTCGCTCGGTGCGGATGGCCTTCTGGAACCCTGGGCTTTTCCGTATCCTGTCGGCTGCCACGAAAGCCGATGCTAGAACCAGTCCTCCGATCAGAAGCCATACCAGGCTGCCCCCGAACGCGGCAATGAGTATACCCGCCAGTATCAAGACTATGACCAGCGGGTTTCTCAATGCCTTTCTATAGGTGCTGGAGACGTTTGACTCCATAGATGTCGGTTCCCTAAATCCAGCCTCTGTCTTTCATTGTCTGTATGACTTCGTCAACCGCAATGGCCTGTGCGGCCGTGCGGTGGTTGATTGCTTCGCTGTTTGCCATCTCGGCCACTCTGTTGTAGGCGCGTGACAACTGGCGATGGATGGTGTCGTAAGTTTCGGTCTTGTCAGTCAGACTGCCCGACTTTGCCTGACGCCACTCCACGTATGACGCGATAACGCCCCCGGAGTTAGCCAGAATGTCAGGCATCACACGGATTCCTCTCTCGGCGAAAACGGCGTCGCCGTCCGGCGTCGATGGATCATTGGCACCCTCGACAATCAGCTTCGCCTGCACCTTTGATGCAACGTCTCCGCTGAAGACCCCGCCGATTGCCGCAGGAACGAGCACGTCGACCGGCAGAGTGAGTACTTCCTCGCGGCCAATTGCAGTCAGCCCCAGTTTGGATGGATCAGGCGCCGCTGCCATCTGTGCAACCGGCAGCCCTGAGTCACTGTGCCATCCGTGGTATATGTCCGATATTCCGATCACGCGAGCTCCCCACTCACTGAGAAAGATCGCGGACCACTTGCCGACGTTACCAAATCCCTGGATTGCGACCGTGAGGTCTTTGGCTTCTTTGCCCAGCAAGTCCTTTGCAGCCATGGCCACGGTGCTGGCAACGCCATAGCCGGTTGCTTCTTCTCGGCCCGGCAACCCGCCTATTCGGAAGGGTTTGCCTGTGACGGATTCAGGTATGTGCGTGCAGCCGTAGATAGTGGCCATATCTGACGGGGTGCTTCCGAGGTCCGGAGCAGGTATGTATATGCGGGTGTCGATATGCGAGCTGAACACGTGGACATACTCGCCGATAAGAGCTCTGCGCGACTCAGGAGTCAGTGTCGCCGGATCGATACAGATGCCGGACTTACCGCCACCAAACGGTATTCCCGCCAGGGCGCACTTGTAAGTCATAAGCTCGGCCAGACGGCGGGTCTCGTTCAGTGTGACATGTTCAGCGATTCGTATTCCACCCTTCGCCGGACCGCGCACCATTGAGTGGAGCACAATATACGAGTCTGCTTCGAGCAGCTTGCCATTCCACTTGATGTTGAGATGGGCGTAAGCCTCACGCTCACTCTTCTTGAGCATGTGCTCGGCCTCTCTGCCGATGCTCAAGTACTTGGAGATGACATTGAAGTTCACGACGCTCACGGTTGAATCTCCTTTGATTCAGATTTCCGGCATAGCGGGGAGTGTTTGGGACAATGGAAGCTTAGAACTTCGGGTACAAAAGCAACATAAGTCTCGTGCTTGGGATGTCTCCGTTGTCCGGCGTCATTATCGGAACTCTGTACTTCACGCCGATCGTAAGGTTCCTGTGGACATCCCAACGGAAGCTCGGGTCGAATATCAGGCTGGTGCCGTTGAGCGACGTGCCTGCCAGTACTCCGCCTTCGACGCTCGGCGCAGGGGCACGAGGATATTCATCGTCCTTCTGAGAACGCAGAGTCAGGCCGGCAGTTACCGCGGTCGTCCTGGAGATACCGTAGGTTCCTCCAACTGCAAGTATCCCGACCGTCCCTATCTTCGAGTCCTCAAATCCTTTGCCGAAGACCTTTAGCGCGGCGATCGCGTGGTAAGCCATTCTCTCGGCACCCCATCCGTATGCGAGCCCACCATAGAGATTGAGCGACTTGGTTCCGGCCTGCCAGGCGATAGGCATCCTACCGGGGTCGGTGGAGTAGTAGCCTCGAGTGGAGGCATTGAACTGGTCGAAGTGTCTGTCGTCCTTGCCGGTCGGCAGATCGACACCGAAGCTTGCTACCAGCCGGGAATCGTCTTCCCTGATCCACAGCCTTTTGTTGACCAGTACGCTGATATCGCCGATTCCCGTAGATTCTCCACTCGCGACCAATCCGTTGATATACCCTCGGGCCCGGTTCCTGGAGTATGGCACGATCGCCCGTATCGCACCGCCTTCTCCAAGAGGCCACGCCGCGTTCAGTCTGAAGAGGAGAGAATCGACGATCAGACTGGGTTGTACATCTCTGCCGTTCTTGTTGAAACCCTCGGCCTCGGTGTATACTCCCTCGGCGGACAGAGTGAAGACTTGCGGCACGTTAGGCCCCATAAGGGTAAGTGCGACATCGCGGTCCGTGTCAATGAAAACGGGAGGATTTCTCAGGTATCCGTAGTCGGCTATCACCTGTGCTGAGGCTGAAGCACCCAGTAGCAGAATCCCGATTAGCACAAAAAGGGCGGTTCTCATAGGTAGCGTATCTCCATTCGTCGGATTGGCAGACCCACACACGGCCGCTCGCAGAATTGTACGACGTTTCGTCGGGCCTTGTCAACGATGTCCTTAACATTAACACGAATGCGCTTCTTCGGTCTGAGGGGTAGCACAAACCGACTCCAGACCGAAGTATGTGGCAGGCATCGATAGCCCTTATACTTGTGTGTGGCAGAGATATCATCCAGCGTCGTACTGAGCCTATGGTGACGCCAGGATGACCTCGGTGCCTGCGGCACGAAACGCATCTAGGATGTTCTTGTCCGCCTTGTCATCGGTCACCAGACTAGTGATGCTCTCCGCGGATGCCACTCGGTACAGGGCTGACCTCCCCAGTTTGCTGTAATCGGCTGCAACTATCAGGTCACGAGAGCACTGGATCATAGCCTTCTTTGCCTGCGCGGTAAGTGCGAAGGGTGCGGTGATTCCCTCTTCGATGGAAACGGCGTCCGCTCCCAGAATTGCCTTGTCCGCAACCATCGGCAGTATCTGGTGCACCGCTTCCTGGCCGGTTGTTGTTCCACTCTCAACGCTGAGTTCTCCGCCGATAATAATCAGCCGGATACAATCTCTTCCTGCCAGAACCTGTACAACGTCCAGGGAGTTCGTGATCACGGTAACGTCCTTTGCAGTGATGTTCATCGCTACCTGATATGTGGTGAATCCGCCGTCTATCATTACAATATCACCGGACTTGATGAGTTCGGCGGCGATCCGTCCGATCAACTCCTTTTCCCCCGGGTTGATTTTCCTGCTTTCGGCGAGGCTCGGTCTGGCACGATTCTGCAAGGATGGCTCCGCCCCGCCTCTTGTTCTCTTGATCAGTCCGCGTTGATGAATCCTGGCGAGGTCTCTGCGCACTGTGGCCGGGGATACGCCGATAGCTGCGGCGATTTGCTCAACGGTTGCGCTGCCGTGTTCCTCAATTAGTTGGATTGTCAGTTCCCATCGATCAGGAATCATTGTCTGAGTCAATTGTCCACCTTCCGCATTCTTTCTCAAATCAATTCTACGGCGTGGCCTCGCCACTGTCAACCGGAATCCACCACCGATTGAGCTGGTATCGGCGCGTAACGATCACCACCTGCAATAATAATTGCCCGAGATTGACTGCAATGCTCGAAGTGTGATACTATTCGTATGACAACTGCTCATGATGTGATTTGTGCCGCGGGCAGGATGACTGACGAAGCTACAGAACGGCTGAAGTCCGCGCCATTGCCATTACCTGCCTGAAAGCGAGGAGGGCCCAAGTGATAGCCATAGGTACCGATGCAATTGATACAATGAAGCACAATCTCGATGCCCGAGAGGAACTGATACGTTCCGTTGTGTACGAAGTCCTCGACGGTCTTGCATCTCCAGATCTCTCTGATCAGATCGTAGTTACCTATTGGGTGCACGCGGCAACCCTCACCCCAGCGCAGGTTGGGAAGGAAATCTCATACCACATGACAAGCGGTGTGCGCAAAGCCGCACCGGGATCTCTGCTCGACGAATGCACCGGTCGAGTCATCGATGCTGTGGAGCTGGATGCCTCCGGCAGGTTGGGAGTTGTCCGAGTAGGATTCCCTCTGAAGATGCTCCTCGATGAGTCCGGAAACATCTTTTCCACCGACATCCTCCACATAACGGCGGGTGAAGGAGCATTTGGCCTGACGGAGAATATCGATGTCAAGTTGTGCAGGGTAGACATGTCCGACGCAGTCCTCAATCTGTTTCCCGGCCCTGCGTACGGAGCTCCCGGAGTGCGCAGGCTGACCGGTTTTGCGGATGAAATAGCATTTGGCACGATCCTGAAGCCCTGCACGGGAATAACTCCTGAAGAAGAGGCCGACATCGTTCGTGAGGCCGCGGCGAACCCTTTGTTCCTGTTTGTCAAGGAGGACGAGAACTTCCTGCCCGGCGTACCGTTCGCGCCATTATCTCGGCGGATCAAGAGTGCACTTACCGCAATTCGTGAAGTGGCTGACCAGCGAGGCGACAAAGGGCTCATCTACGCACCGCACATTACGGCTCCGCCGAATGTGATGGCCGAACACGTCAAAATGGCTGTTGATGCTGGTGTGAACGGCATAATGTTTAGCGACCTGTTCACCGGAGGCTCGATCCGTATGGTTCGCGATACTCTCGCGCATCTTCCCAATCCGCCTGCCATATACGCTCACAACAGTGGCATATCTGTGCGAACAAGGCACATCTATCGTGAGGTTCTGGATATGTTTACTCGTCTGGATGGGGGCGACTTCCGGCAGACCGCTCCTCTTACATCCGGCCCGGGCCTGCTTCGCCCGACGGGTACCGAGTGGAAAGAGTGCGAGAAGATACTCAGCAGGCCACTCGGAAAGCATCCTGCAGTTATGATGGCCCGCGCCGGTGGTCTAGATCAGGGTAACATCATCATCAATTTGATGGATGTTGCCAAGGGCGCGGGAGCCGAAAACTATCTCTTTCTAGCCGGCTCGGCGATCAACGGCATAAAGAACAGCAAGGGCGAATATGACCCGGCAATCGGGGCCGAGGCGATGCGCCAGGCTGTGCAGGTCTTCCACGACGGCCTGTTCGTGGAAGCAAACGGCAACCACCAGGCAGAACTGAAATCCTATGCGGATGCAAACGGGCTTGATGCTCTGAGCGCCGCGCTTTCCCAAAGATACAGACTATAGAGGAACCTCCTACTAACCCCCTACGAAACGGATGGGGGAGGGGGAGGTGTGAGGAATTGTCCATGCCAACAGCAACCAGTTCAGGAAATCCGGCAATTACAGACCGCGAGGATGCACCTAACTTCCTGCGGCAGATGATGCTAATCCGTGAGTTCGAGGAGAGAGCACTGAAGCTCTTCACCGACGGAGAACTCGTGGGAATGTGTCACGTCTCTGTCGGCCAGGAGGCGGTGGCGGTGGGCGTCTGTTCCGAGCTGAGGGCAGACGACTACGTGGCTTCTACTCACCGCGGCCATGGCCACTGCATCGCCAAAGGCGCCGACGTCGGCCGCATGTTCGCCGAGCTTCTATGTCGCGAGGAGGGCTACTGCAAGGGCCGCGGCGGCTCGATGCACATGGCTGATGTCAGCCTGGGCTTCATCGGCTGTAACGGCATTGTCGGAGCCGGGATTCCCATCGCCGTCGGCGCGGGGCTCTCGGTTCAGTACAGGGGCACCGACCAGATAGCCGTGGCGTTCTTCGGCGATGGCGCAACCAATATTGGCGCGTTTCATGAGGCGATGAACATGGCGGCGGCGTTCTGCCTTCCGGTGCTCTTTGTCTGCGAGAACAACATGTACGCGCTATCAACCATGACCTGCAACGTCAGCGGTGCGAAATGTGTCTCAGACAAGGGTGCGGCATACTGCATGGAGTCGATGATTGTCGATGGAATGGATGTCTACGCGGTTCGAGAAGCCGCTAGCGCGCTTATCGGAAAGATAAGAAACGGCGGCGGACCCAGGCTACTGGAGTGCAACACCTATCGCTACTATGGCCACTCCAAGAGCGACACCCGCCCGTATCGCACCCGCGAGGAAGAGGCCGAGTGGCGATCCCGCGACTGCATTGATACTCTCGCCAAGAAACTGATCGATGCCGGTGCGATTACGCAGGAGAAATTCGAGGCGATGCACGCAAATGTCCTCAAGCAGATAGAGGATTCCCTGAATTGGGCACGGGCTTGCGAGAGAACTAACCCTGATGAAGTCGGAAAGTATGTCTTCGCCGAATAGCGCTGGAAAGGAACTGACATGAGAGAAGTAATGTATTGGCAGGCCATAAACGAGGCCATGTGCGAAGAAATGGAACGCGATCCCAACGTAATGCTCATGGGCGAGGACGTCGGCTTCTTCGGTGGAGCCATGAGGGTCTCCCGCGATATGTATCAAAAGTTTGGTGCGAAGCGAGTCATGGACACTCCCCTGGCCGAGACCGCGATCATAGGCGCGGCTCTTGGCGCGGCTCTCACAGGTCTTAGGCCTATAGCCGAGATAATGTTCGTCGATTTCACTACAGTTTGCTTCGACCAGATCGTGAACCAGGCCGCAAAGGTCAGGTACATGCTGGGTGGGCAAGTAGATGTGCCCCTTGTCATCAGAACCCAGGGGTCGGCTGGAAAGAGCTACGCCGCTCAACACTCACAGAGCTTTGAGATGCTCTTTGCACACTTTCCGGGACTCAAAGTGGTTATGCCGGCAACTCCCTATGATGCCAAGGGGCTCCTCAAGTCGGCCATCCGTGAGAATAACCCGATCGTCTTCATCGAGCACGGCGCCTTGTATAACACAAAGGGACTGATTCCAGAGGACGAGTATACCATACCTATCGGTAAGGCCGACATAAAGCGCGAGGGGCGCGACGTGACGATCGTTGCTCACGCCCGGTGCGCACTGCAGGCGCTTGAGGCTGCTGAAAGGCTCAAGGCGGAAAGCGGCATCGAGGCTGAAGTAGTCGACCTCAGGACTATTGCTCCACTTGACGAGGAGACTGTTTTTGAATCGGTCTGCCGGACCGGCAGACTCGTCTGCTATGAAGAGGGGCACAAGAACATCGGTGTCGGCGCGGAAGTATCCGCTAGAGTAGTTGAAAACTGCTTCGACTACCTCGACGCTCCGATTGTCAGGGTGGCGGCGATGGATATTCCCATTCCCTGCGCCAAAGAACTCGAGCGCGAGATGCTTCCGAACGTGGATAAGCTAATGTCTGCCGTAAGAGGCCTATTTGGCGATGTGCAGATGCCGGGAAATGCAGTGAATGTGGTAACAGCGAGGTAATGGCAATGAAAACCGATTTCAAGAGTAGCATAAGCGAGTATATCAGCGGTGTGCAGGCTGTCTTCAGCAACTTGCTGGTAGACGAGATAGAGAAAGCTGCCGAGGCCATATGGAGAGCTTTCGAGGAAGGTAAGACTGTCTTCACCATGGGTAACGGCGGTCACGGATCGACAGCCGCGCACAACGTCAACGACCTTCAGAAGCATCTTGTCTCGAGCGATGCACGTGACCAGGTCGTGGTGCAGAGCAAGCGGCTCAAGGCGATGTGCCTGTGCGACAGCGTCTCCACCCTGACGGGTTGGGCAAACGACGCCGGCTTTGAGAACGCCTTCGCCGAGCAACTCCGTAATTGGATACAGCCCGGCGATGTAGTGATCGGCATAACCGGCAGTGGCAACTCCGCAAATATCATCAATGCTTATAAGCTCGCCAAAGAGGTCGGTGCGACGACCATCACCTTTGGTGGCGCAAAGAAAGGCAAAGACGAGCCGTATACCGACATCTACCTGAACGTACCTACTCCCAACATCCTCTGGGTGGAGGACATCCATATGGCCTTGGCGCACCTGCTGGCATCAGTTGTCCGCGACAAGGTGCAGGAGAAATACGGCAGATAACGGCTGCCAAGATGCTTGTGCCCCTCCTCGTTCAGACGATGGAGGAGGGGAGAAGGTGGTGCATTGGTGAGAGCAGTGGCGCCACCTATCGGCCGCGGAGTCGTGTTTTCGGATGATACCGTTCCCCGTATTCACCCATCCGCAAGAAGGGACTTCTTGCGGTGTTTTGATCCGCCAGCGTTCCTTCGCGGGTCGGGTGCGCACAGTCGGGGAGATGCCCTGCCACCTCCCGCGGGTGGAGTAACGCCGAGGTTTGCCCCTGCGAATTCCGAAACAACAAGCGCAAGTAAAAGGAAATCAGTCACCAATGGATTCGGCGACGCGTTTCATCTCGGCTTCGGAAAGATCGCCTACAAGGGTAAATGCGCGGTCGCCCGTTGACCAGGCAAGCGCTCTAGTCACCTTGTTCTTGAGAAACTTCATGTCGCACGTTTTTCCACACTTGCGCTGAAACAGCGTGAAACTGCTGATTCCGTTGGAGTAGTGTGTTGCTGTGCAGTCTCGCCCGGCGACTGAGATTCCGCCGCCGCTGATCTTCTTGTAGCCTTCCGGCACATATTTCGGGAAGACAGGGTTTTCGCAACCGCTGCATTGCTTTGAATGGCCCGAGATCTTGCCTCTGGGTTCGAAGTCGACGCCGTCTATGTCTTTTGGGAAGAAAGCAATGCGTGAGAACTGCGAGGAACTGCGCAACTGACCATCGGCGTCTGTGGTCTTTGATGCGACCACCACGGAATGCGTCTTGTCCAGCCAGAGGGTCCTGGAGGGTTGGCTACCTGACTTCTGCCGGATAGTTACCAGGTCTGCTGTTCTGCCCGCCATCTTGGCGGTGCCCTCGTGCCTGAGTGTGTGTGTCTCAAGCAGGTCGGGTCTGACCTTGTCCTGGTGTATCATCGGAAGTGCGCCTATGGATTTCCAAGCGCCGTCTCGAGGCGAGAATTCCCAGGCCGCGCAACCATTTTCTATCAGAACGACTCCAGCCAGCTCCTTTGGGGACAGAAATTGGATTCTGGTCTTGTCCGGCGCTTTGTGAAACACCTGCGCGGTAGAGGTTACCTGCCTGCCTCCGTAATGGAATGTGGCAGTCTTGGTGCCTTTGAATGAGACGGAATCCGGCGCCCTGCCGGCCTTCCTCAGAAGCTCCATTGCGCTCTGGCCAAACGCTGCATGGGCTACGGCCACAACAACCGCGCACATAATGGCCGCGAGCTTCAGTCTCATCTGGTGATCCTCACGTCAGATTCGTCGAGCTTCTGCAACTCTGCGGCAACGAAAGAGACGTATGGGTCGCTGACGGAGTTGCGCATCTCGAGTCGCGAGTGGGCGCCTATGAACTCGCTAAGTTCCTGAGCGGTAACCTGAGGGCTCGACGGCTGGTTCTCGGGACCCGCAATCATGAACCCGGCAAAGACCAACGCCGCCGCCGCGGTGCCTGCCATCGCCGGTTTCCACCACTGCCCTCTCGCGTGTCCGGCAGTCACTGATTCTGCGTGAGTCCTGACTGCGGCCCAGCAGTCCCTGGGAGCGCTCATGCCGGCTAGAGGCTTTAGAGCCTCCAGCATGCTGTAGGTAGAATTCAGCTCAATGGAGCATTTCTCACACTCGCCAAGATGCTTCTCAACATCTGCTGCGAGTGCGGCGCCGAGGGTCTTGTCCACGTACTCCGATAGTACTTCGGTGACCTGCTTGCATTTCATGGTCGTTCACCGCCTTGCTGACGAAGGATTCTTCTTAAATCCATCCGTGCTCTGGAAATTCTGGACTTCACTGTCCCAACCGGTATTCGGAGAATCTCTGCGATCTGCTCTTGTCCCAGATCCTCAATATCGTGCAGTACGAGCACGATGCGCAGTTTGTCGGAGAGTGAGGCAATGGCAGTTCGGAGAAGCCGCATGTTCTCGGCAGACGCCAGAGCCTTTTGCGGGTCCGCGCTGTCGTCTTTGGACACAGGCTCGAATCCAGTTTCCGTAAACCTCTCGTCATCCAATGAGTCTGCAGTTCTTATCTTGCGCTTGCGGATGAAGTCGATTGCCGTATTGATTGCGATTCGATATATCCAAGTGTAGAACGCAGATTTCGAGTTGAACTTGGCAAGCTTGTCATAGGCCTTCAGAAATGCGTCCTGAGTGATGTCCATAGCATCGTCCGGGTTCGAGACGTAGTTGACCACGGCGCTGTAGATGCGGTCTTGATACTTGTGAACAAGTACCGAGAAAGCGTTTACGTCACCCCCGAGCACCCTCTCGACTATTTCGACGTCTGCCGCGCCGCTGATCGTGTTGCGATCCAAAATCAGTCCGAACCCACCAAGTACTATTGTTTGACCGATGCCAGACATATCGTTTCACCTAGAATACTATCAGACCTGCTCCGAAAGGGCAAGCTCAGAATCCGACAATAGCGGGCCTATCTCCGAAATGCTCGTACGAGGCAAGCTTTCTTGCACGCTGATATTACTGATACGTTTGAGTTGGCTCATCGTTCCGTGACGAACA
>CAYSLA010000069.1:0-4632 GCA_964431685.1 uncultured bacterium
GACGTAGTACACAGCGAGACTGAGCTCTTGCGTCCCCTTCCTCAAAACCCGCATGTTCTGGTAGAATATAGTTGATGGAATATTCACAGAACAACATACGCAACTTCTGCATAATTGCCCACATTGACCACGGCAAGTCCACTCTGGCTGACCGCATACTCGAACACACCGGAGCCGTTGCCCAGAACGATATGAAAGAACAACTTCTGGACAGTATGGACCTGGAGCGCGAGCGTGGGATCACGATCAAGATGACGGCGGTCAGTCTCAGCTACAACGCCAAGGACGGTCAGCAGTACGAAATCAACCTGATTGACACTCCGGGCCACGTGGACTTCAGCTACGAGGTCTCTCGTTCGCTTGCCGCCTGTGAGGGAGCCGTGCTCGTTGTAGACGCATGTCAGGGCGTGGAAGCGCAGACTCTGGCTAACACCAATCTGGCGATGAACCATAACCTTGAGATCATTCCGGTGATCAACAAGATCGACATGGAGCTGGCGGACCCTGAGAGAGTTGCGGAAGAGATCGAGAATGTGCTGACCATCGACGCAAGCGAGGCAATTCGAGCCAGCGCCAGACTGGGGATCGGCACGGAAGAGATTATGGAGGCCATAGTCAGGCGAGTGCCGGCTCCGTCAGGTGATCCTGATGGTTCGCTTCGAGCCCTCATATTTGACTCCCATTTTGACCAGTATGTTGGCGTTGTAGCCTACGTTCGGGTGATGGACGGCAAGATAGAGCCGGGTATGGGTATCCGTATGATGTCCAGCGGCAAGGTGTTCGAGGTGACCGGCGTCGGCGTGTTCAAACCGCAGATGGTGTCGGCCCAGTGTTTGCGCACTGGCGAGGTCGGCTACATTACGGCCTCGATGAAGAACGTTGGGGACACCCGGGTTGGCGACACGATTACTGATGCCGTTCGCCCGGCGACTGAGCCGCTTCCTGGGTATCGTGAAGTCCGCCCGATGGTCTTCTGCGGGCTGTTTCCGACAGCGAGTAATCAGTACAGCACATTGCGCGACGCGCTCGCCAAGCTGCAGCTCAATGACGCGGCGCTTACGTACGAACCCGAGTCGAGCGCCGCGCTGGGGTTCGGTTTTAGATGCGGTTTTCTTGGTCTGCTGCATATGGAGATAGTCCAGGAGAGGCTGGAGCGTGAGTTCGACCTGGCCCTGATCGCCACTGCGCCGAGCGTCATATATCGTATAATGCTAACCAGCGGCGAAATACTGGAGATTCAGAACCCCAACGACTTGCCTGATCTCAGCGAGATCGACTCCATGGAGGAGCCTTACGTCGACGCTACAGTGTTCACGCCAAAAGACTATGTCGGTACGGTAATCGACCTCTGTCGCGAGCGGCGCGGGATCTTCAGGACGATGGAGTACCCGGCTCCAGACCGCGTAATGGTCGCCTACAAGCTGCCGCTAGCCGAGATTCTTATGGATTTCTTCGATGCCCTCAAGAGCCGGACACGCGGCTACGCTTCGCTCGACTATGAGTTCATCGGATACGAGGAAGCCAAGCTCAATAAGCTTAATGTATTGCTGAATGGCGAGCCGGTGGATGCGTTGTCGTTTATAACACACCGCGACCGAGCGTACACGCGGGCGAAGGTGCTCGTGGACAAACTAAAAGAAGTGATTCCGCGGCAGCAGTACGAAGTTCGCGTCCAGGCTGCCTTGGGGCACAAGATAATCGCGGCCGCGACCGTGCGCGCCTATCGCAAGAATGTTACCGCGAAATGCTACGGTGGCGACATCACTCGAAAGCGCAAGTTGCTGGAAAAGCAAAAAGAAGGCAAGAAGCGCATGAAGAATATCGGCAGCGTTGAGGTCCCGCAGGAAGCGTTTATGAGCGTGCTGAAGATCGGAGATGACCGGTGAGCAACCAGTCGTCTCCGCCTCGCCCTCATTGGCTGCGGGCCAAAGCGCCGGCAGGCGAGAACTACGAAGATGTGCTGAAGCTGGTGGAGTCGCGGAAGCTTCACACCGTCTGCCAGAGCGCCAACTGCCCGAATATAGGTGAATGCTGGCGGGAGCGGACGGCCACATTCATGATCCTCGGCGGAATATGCACGCGCAACTGCCGGTTCTGTGCGGTCGACCACGGCGCCCCATCCGCGGTGGACGAGGACGAGCCCCGGCGGGTCGCAGAGGCGGTCGCCCACCTGAATCTGAAGCACGCAGTGATAACCAGTGTCACTCGCGACGATCTGCCGGACGGGGGCGCATATATCTTCGCACGCACCATCGAACTCGTCCGCGAAGCAACTCCCAAGTGCACGGTCGAGGTGCTCATACCGGATTTCCAGGGCAGCGAGGAGGCGCTTGCTACCGTCCTCGCCTCCGCCCCGGATGTGTTGAATCACAATGTCGAGACTGTAGAGCGCCTCTATCCGCTGATTCGTCCACAGGCCATCTATTTTCGCTCAGTGGACTTGATTCGTGCGGTCCGGCGTCTCAGCCCCGGCACACGCACCAAGTCCGGGCTCATGGTGGGGGTTGGAGAGACCACCGAAGAGCTGATCGCGGTATTCTCTGATCTTCGGGATGCGGACTGCAACTTCCTGACTGTCGGCCAGTACCTGGCGCCGTCATCACACCATGCGCCGATAGAGCGCTACTGTACCCCTGAGGAGTTCGATGACCTCAAGGCTCGTGCGCTGGCGATGGGCTTTGCCCACGTTGAAAGCGCGCCGCTGGTCAGAAGCTCGTACCACGCCGCACAGTCTATGTAGACGGGGTAATTCCGCAATGGGAATAATGGGAGAGATGGGAGTGATGGGAGACTGGTCACATAATTTCCAGCGATTAACCAGGTCAGCAAGGTGCTCGAGAATGAATGATCCGATCGCGCATAGATTGCCGGTAGTGGCTGTGGCCCCGGGAATGAGTGGCGTTCGGATCCAGAGCCTCATCATATGCGGTTTCGTCTCGTGACAGCCTGTGCGGATCGATTCCGCAACCGTCTGGAGATTCTTCAGTATCAGGGCGTTTGACTGCCCGGTATACTTCAGGTGCAGATCTGCATCCATCATCTTCAGGTCAAAGAGAACGTGGTCAGTGTAAGAAAGTACGGCATCGAACGCCTCTCTGGGCGCCATCCCGCACGTATCCAGCGCGGTATGCACTCCGAGTTCGTGCAATCGTTCGAAGAAATCGCTGACGAACCTATACTGGCGCAGCGGCTCGCCGCCCGAGACCGTCACCCCGCCTCCGAAAGTGCGGTAGTACTCGAGGTCCTTGATTGACTCCGCGACGAGAGAGTCCGTATCCCACTGCCTGGCGGTGTAGTCCATTGCTCGCGATGGGCACGCCTCAACACAGGCGCCGCAGTGTGTGCAGAGGGACCGGTCGCGCCTCAGACCGTCGGGGCTTTCGGCGATAGCGGACTTGGGACACGCCCCCAAGCAGTCAAGGCATCGAATGCATTTCTCGGCCTCCCAGACGATATCGGGCTCGGCGCTAATCCCTTCGGGGTTTTGGCACCAGAGACACCGCAGGGGGCATCCCTTGAGGAAGATTGTTGTGCGCATTCCGGGGCCGTCGTGGGTGCTCCCACGTGCCACTTCAAATACCTGGCAAGTTGACGGTGGCAATTCTACGCTCCCCTTAGCCTCTCAACGAACTCCTCCTGATAGCTCCGGTTGAGGCAGATGAAACGGCTGGCGTATCCGGTGACCCGCACAACTATGTTCTGGTAGGCCGGCGTCTCGGGATGGTCCATTGCATCGCGCAACTTCTCGGCGTCCATAATGTTGAGGTTGATCTGTATTCCGCCTTTTCGGAAGAACGCCAGCGAGAAGTCCCTGATGTACTTCCAGAGCTCGTCCTGGCCGTCAAAGAACCTGGGCTGCACATCCATCTGCATCGTGCCGCCCTGGAACTTGCGCTGATCTGCCTTGGTGATGGAATTGGCTGTCGGCAGCGGGCCTCGAGTATTGCGGCCCATCTGAGGGTTGATGCCGTGGGCCAGATGCTCATCCGCCAGACGTCCATCCGGCGTGGCTCCAATATCCGAACGGAACGCTTGATACGAAGCCGGGTCGGAGGGCCGCACGTGGAAGTTGAAACTGTAGAGCGATGCACGGAACTCCTGCCCTCGCTGGTTGACCATACTCCCCAGTATTGCCGCCACCGATTCCGTAATGCGGACGAACAGGTCGTCCACCTCGTCCAGATCGTTGCCGAACTTGTCCTCTCTGAGGAATCGCTGACGCATGGGCTCACAGCCCGACCAGTTGTTCTCGGTCGCTTCCAAGACCTCCTGGAGCGAATACGCATTCCTCTCGAAAACTAGCTTCCGTATCGCGTGCAGGGAGTCGGTGACGTTTGGGATGCCCAGGATATTCACCGAGGTGAACTGGTAGTCCACTCCGCGCGGAGCGACCATATCAAGACCACGCTCGATGGGGCCGTGACTGTTCATCGAGGTAAACATCTCAGGCCACAAGCCGCCGAGCAGATCATACTGGCTGTTCTTGAGTTCGCGCATGGCGCGCGCTGTTCTGGTAAGCTCTTCCTCAAAGAGGCCGTAGAATGCCTCGAAGTCCCGGATATCCCGCTCGATAGCGCCTTTGAGAGTTCGTTTCATCGGCTTGATCAGGTTGAGCAGGTTGGTGTCCTGGTC
>CAYSLA010000069.1:4732-16594 GCA_964431685.1 uncultured bacterium
ACCACAAAGCTCATTTCGTTCGTAGCGTCTTTCAGCTCGGCGTCCCTGCCGCCCAGCGAGAAGAAGTGCCCGCGCAGCTTCAGAAACATCTCGGAAAGGTACTCGCGAGCTTCCTCGTCAGACAGCTCACCCGCTGCTCTGCTCTTGCGGTAAAGATCGATCAGGTAGAGGTCGAGTCTACCGTATCCGTTGCCGTGGCCTACCATGCGATCCATCAGAACCGCAAAGTGGATCCACTGAACCCCTTCGTAGTAGGTGCGCGGCGGATGGAGGGCGATGTGGGCGCAGCACTGCGCGCTGCGCTCATAGGTCTGCTTCTGCCGGGGGTCCGTCTCGCTCGCCGCCAACTCGAGGGCCTTGTCGGCGTGGCGCTGAATGAAGCGAATAACCGATTCACAGATCATCTGCAGGCCATAGAGATATGAAGCCTTGGACGGGTTGTCGAGTTTGGTGTACTTCTCGCGGCTGCGTTTGATCCTCTCGAGGATGCCGCCCCAGCCCTGCGACAGACCGATGGACAGGTCGGGGCACGTGTGCTGCGAGCTCATCCCGACAGCGCCCAGTTCCTCCGCAGCCTTCGCCACTTCGAGCGCGCTCTGGGGCCAGACATACTGCCGCACCATGTGCATCTCCCAGTGGATTTCGCCCACGATGCGTTCGTCGCTGTAGATGCCGACTGGCGAGTTGTCCACAAGGAACGCGTAGTCGCGTCCCCAGCTTTCGCCAGTCGCCTCGTAGCCATTGACCCTGGATGGCATCTCATCAAGTCTGGGGAATGGGCCGATGTCGATCCAACAGGCATGGTCGCCGAAGGACACATCAATCTCGTCCGGTGTCATAGCCCCGGAACCCAACCGCCTCTTTCCGCTGATTGCCAGCTCGCGGCTGCGCTGCGCAAGAATCTGAATGCGCGACGACTGCTCCAATCTCGTCTCGATTGGCGCCATCGTATAGTCCAATTTGTCACCGCAAAGTGTTGCCATATTCCGCCTGTTTCTTAGTTTGGTTATCGGGGCTTCGCCTTCGGAGAGCACACTTCACGCACTCGCGTACTTCGCGTACTCGTCCACCGCCCACATCTGCCACTCGGGATCGATGCCGAGCGACTTCGGGTCGCCATAGTATCCGCAGACAAATCCGCCGCCGTTTGACCCCAGCTTGTCGATCAGCTCGCGGGCGCACGCCCTGATGTAGGTTTCATCACCGGTCGGCAGGTCCTTCTGGATGTCCACGGGTGACCACACCGCCGTCTTGCCTCCGCATTGCTTTGCCAGAAAGTCGAGGCCCGAAAGCTTCGGCTGATCGAGCTGGAGGACGTTGACGCCCATGTCTACGAGGCTTGGGATTATGTCGACAATATACCCGCACGAATGCATCCAGACGTGCAGTCCCAGGCTCCGGGCGTGCCCGACCAGTTCCCTGAAGCCCCACTCAAACATCTCGTGCCAGAGCTTGGGAGATACCAGCAGCCGTTCCTGTGTGCCCCAGTCCTCCGCGAATATGAAACCGTCCGCGCCTGCGGCAGCCCACTGGTCCATACACGACCGCAGCAGGTCGACCACCTTCCTCTGCAGCTCGTTTACCTCATCCGGATAGAGCAGCACATCAGAAAGGAACGTCTCCACGTTACGCAAGTATCGCATGATTGCGAACGGGAATCCGTTCAGGCCGCCCATATGGTAGAGATCGGGATTGGCCGCAAAAGCCTCTCTAGCCGCAACGTACCTCTCAGGCAGGTCAAGTCGAGGCATCTGGTAGGAATCCAGTTCCGACCAGTCCTTTATTGCGCCTTCAATCACCTCGCCGCGCGTTGTATTCGGCAGGCACTTCCACACGTTGTGCCATTCGTCTTCCCACTGCTTGAACTCGTCGGACTCCCATGTCCTGTACGGTTTCCACTCCGGGTCTTCCGAGATTCCCATGCTGAATATGTCGTGCGGGTACGGTTCCGGCAGAGTCATCGGGCATCTGTCCGGCTCCGAGAAGCTGAGGCAGCGTTTTACTCTCTCCCTGGGCGTCATATGGCACTCCTGAAGTTACGGTCTTCCAAAATCACGAATCGCTCTGACTATCTCGGGATAGCTCTTCCGCCAGACCTTCGGCGGCACATTCTCGAACACGCCTATCACGAGTCTGCCGGTGTGTCCACCCTCGTGCAGCATCTGCATCGCCGTATCGTAGATTGCCTGAGGCTCACGCAGATGCACCGAGGAAGGATAGTTCACAAACAACCGCATGTGCGGCCACAGTCTGACCGCATCGGCTACGCTGGTATCGTTGTCGGGAGTAGGCGAAAACGAATCGATTCCGTCTATGCGCGACTCGCCTATCGCGTCCCAAAGCGGCCTGAGGTCGCCGTCCATATGCACGAAGATCGGCTTGTTCTTTCCGTCAACGATGTCCGCAAGCTCGGCGTAGCTCGGCATGCAGTACTTGCGATAGTAGTTCTCTCCAATCACCGGAGCGGTCACATTGTCACCAATGTCAATGTATGGTGCGGGCGAACCGGCAGCAATCTCGAACATCCGCTTCTGGTTTCGGGCCATAAGCGCAATGCACTCCTCCAGCACATCGGGCCAGTCCAACAGATGGCAGCACAGATCGGTAAGCGATACCCACTCCACCCAAAGTTGCTGGAAAGGCGTTCTTCCCACACAGCAATGAACAAGCCCGTCTTCTCCGATGTCTTCAATGTGTTTCTGGAGACTGTCGTAGTTTTCGAGGATCACGAGGTCCTTGAGATAGGCCATCAGCGCGAAATAGTCTTCTCGGGTCTTGATGAAGTGTTCGTGCCGTGAGGCGGTGTTGTAGGTCGGCTCCAGGTAGAACTCCTCTGTAATGCTGCCCGCGGGAGTGTGCAGAGTAATGCGCTCACCCGGTAAGCCGCCGCGTTCAATCGCCTTGCTTTCGAACCGGCAGTTTGGGTGTTCCACCCGGTGAGCGCTGACCCACCTCATGAAGCCCATATTGTCACGGCCGACTACCTGCCAGACCTCCTCATTGGGTGCCGCTGTTCCGTCATACTGGCAGAACGGCACCCTGTCAGGCTTCTCGCCTCTGAGAACGGCAAGCAACCTTTCCCGCATTGTCATTGAGTATCAAGTCTCCTCGTATCGTCATTTGCGGCACGAGATCCCACTCGCGCCCCGAACATAGTGTATCGCATTCTGTTCACTGGCAACAACTCTGGTGTGTTGTCCTCCGATGGGACGGGATTTGAAATCCCGTCCCATCGCCATTTGTGCACTACTTCTTCCGTACGAGCAGATCGCACACAACCATTCTGTGGTCGGAGTAGACGGTCTTGGGCGCAGTTACCGAGACCGCGCGGCAGCTCTCATCTATCCATATCTGGTCTATCCGCTGCAGAGGCATATCGTTGAGCACGGTATTGCACCAGCCACACCAGTACTACTCGAGGTCCTATCCGTCGCGATGTCATACTTATCCTCTGGTCTCGCTGTGAACAAGTACGCCCGGCGCATATCCAAGCTCGCTGAATGTTCGATCCAACAGATAAGCGTAACCGTAAGAGCCGCCGATCAACAGATCGTCGGAGCCATCTCCATCGAAGTCCCACACTGACGGGCACGCATAGTAGATCGTGGAAGGAATCTCTATCGGTATCTTCTCACCAAACTCGGGGTTCTCACGCGAACCGCTATTCGGGCAGAAGTAGAGCGATTCCTGCCAGCAGGCGATAATGTCAGGAGGTGAATCCTTGTTCCAATCCGCAACCGTCACGAATGTTCGTCCGTTTCCCGTGAGCACTACGCAGCCGGGGGCAAACGCGGGACACTCGTTGGTTCCAACATTCTCAAAATACGCTACGTAACCGTCGCGGTCGTCAACCACGTATCCGATTACCAGGTCAGTCACTCCATCGCCGTTCATATCTGCGACTGCAACGGTCGTGCGGGTTCCGGCGTGGCTGCTCCAGTCGTTGCCGTCTTTGAGCACATCCCTGACCTGCTTTCCCACCTTCAGGTAGCTGCCGTCCGCGAGCCTCAACTGCTCACCCTGCGCGAACAGCATGTTCTCATTGTCACCATCGTTGCGATAGTAGAACACGTGACCTTGCGAATCACCCACAAGCAAATCCACGACACCCGTCTTACGCCAGTCGTACAGGATGCTGGAAGTGTAGTCGTCGCCCGTGAGGGACGGGTGATATATCAACTTGCCATCAGCCGTCTTCAGCGGTTTGGGCCGGCCAAACGCCGGGGGATTTGTCGCCCGCTGCCTGCGGGCGTAGCTCGGAGTGCCGCTTTCGCAGTTGCTCACGACTCCAAGACAGCCCCGAGCGTCCACATCCACCGCGCTGATCACCGATCCCAGAAAAGCGTGCTCCCATTCCGATTCCATTGTGTGAGTTTTCTCGAAGAACGGTTCCTTGTTGGTGCCTACGTTCTTCAGAAAGATGATCTTGTCCGTAGAGACAATCAGGTCCATCTTGCCGTCGTTGTCCCAGTCGACGGCCCTCGGCTGAGCGATCCCCCGGATAACATCTGACGGCTTGATCGGGAACGCGACCTCGGTGAGTTTGGGTTTGCCCGGGGCGCCTGTGTTCTTGAAGTAGTGCAAGGCGGGCGCATCGATGTCGAGGCCACCATTCGGGCGCGTCATCTGAGAGCCGCACACAAGGTCCAGCAGCCCGCAATCCCGAAAGTCATACGCTGTCGGGCTCGCTGCCCAGGTGACATCGAGCGTCTCGCCATCCGCATCCAAAGTCCCCACATACTCCAGCATTGGTGTGCCGTCAGGTTTGCGACCGGTGCACCTGTAGTGAAAGATCATCCCGGTCACATACCCGCCCAGCAGCAGGTCAGGCATGCCGCCTCCACTCCAGTCACACACTTCGGCAAACGGACTGTAGTCGAACTTGTAGTCGGGGAGCTCTTTGCACGGGGATGCGGGAGTGGTTATGGGAACGTTGTCCTTGTCCGTGACTGGACCTCTGGCTTTGAAGATCGCCTGCTGCCCTTCTTCTGAGACGTTCTCATACCAAAACAGCTTGCCACCGCCTTCCGCGCCAAGCAGAATGTCGAGCTTGCCATCATTGTTCCAGTCCACAACATACAGTTTGGCGAACGGCTGGCTCATCACTTCTCCGTCGGCCAGGACAAACCCGCGGTGATCGTAGGGGGGAAGCGGGCTGCCATCTGAGTTCCAGTAACGCAGGATCTGGCCGTTATAGAAAGCGAAGAGCAGTTCGTAGTGGCCGTCACCTCCGAAATCCACAAGCTGCCCGGAGCATACCATGCCAGGGATGAGCCCGCCCTTGCGTCTATATAACGCGTCACAATCGCCGACTACGGGCCGCGGAGGAATAGGCTGCCGCGTCTGATCCTCGAGTTCATTCACGTACACGGCATAGTACGACGGCTCGTTACCGGTTTGGGTATGGCTCCAGACAAGCGTTCCGGCAACTGACTTGCCGGGAATATTGAACCAGTGGTTGAACTTCACCGAGGGATCATCATCGTGGTCAAACCGGAAGGGCAGGTCGAACCGGCTGATCGCACCATCAAACGCACGTCCCTTGATGGGTTTGCCTGTCTCAGAATCGACCCACATCACTTGCAGAGTGCTAATGTCCGGAGGATTCGCAAACCCAAACAACTCCGCAAAGTCCAGATGCACGGACGCCGGCGCCACATCCACCGGTAGGCCCGACACTCTTGTCGGGCACGCAGACCGAGGATCAACCCGCAAGATGACCCTACACGATGCTTTACCCGCCCAACGTGCACAAACTACTCTCTGGTCCGGCAAGGCAATTCGGGCCATCACAGAACCGTCGGTGTGACAATCACGAGCAGAACCGCGCCAGAGGCCTCATCGATGTCATAGCAAAGAACGCTCTCTCCGGTGGCAAGCTTCATACCAGCCGCGATGGCCATCGTGGCGTTGCCTTGAGGAACGGAGATTAGGAACGAGAGCGTTACCGATTTGTCAGGGTTCACTCGCGCGATGAATTCTATTGCAATCTCTTCTGACTGCTCGCCACTTCCTGCAGTGCCGACCGACATCGTGGCGCGTTTGTTGCTGGGGCCTGTGACTGTCGGAGCGCCCACCAGTTTCGCCTCCGCGTGATTGAGTGCGTACTTTGCGCCCCCTATCTCACTCACCTTCACCCGCTCAGGCACCAGAGGCTCGCTCCTCCCCTGAACCCCCAGCAGCTTCTCGCCGGCGAGCAGAGCTTCTCGCGTGGTCTGGTAAATCTCTGCTTTCACAGTCACCTGCTTCTGCGCGTCATCCGCAAACGCAGTCGCAGATCCGGCCAGCACCAACACCATCACCGCAACTCCGACAACCAACACACGAATTACAGATCGCTTGAACATCTTGGCCCCTCCCATTTCTACCAGTGCTACAAAGCCCGCCTGTTGAGACGAGTAGCGGCAGACTGGTGTTCCGCCAGTTGACCGGTGGAATCCTTCATACTTCGCGGGCGCGTGCCCCGAAGGCCGTGGCCGCGGATTGCAGCTTTCGGGATATCCATTCCGCAAGCTCCATTCATATCCGGAAAGACCTTCCGCACTGTCCACTGTCCATTGTGCGCTATAGCCTCGGGTCCACTGGTTCGCTTTCCAGCGCCAGGACGCCGAACACGCACTCGTGCACGCGGCGAAGAGGTTCCTTGCGGACGAATCGCTCCAGAGCCTCTACTCCGAGGGAGAACTCTCGTATCGCGAGAGAGCGTTTCGCAGCCAGGGCGCGGGAGCGGAGTCGCTCCAGATTCTCCGGTGCGGTATACTCCGGGCCGTAGATGATTCGCAGGTATTCTCTGCCACGGCACTTGACCGCGGGCTGAGAGAGGCCCTTCCGACCCATCGTGACGAAGTCCATAGGTTTGACGACCATTCCCTCGCCTCCGGAACCGGTAAGTTCTTCCCACCAGCGGACCCCTTCGTCCTGGCTTGCGGCGTCGGTGACATCGACCACCTTATATGGCGTCGCCAGAAGCAGCGAGTTGCCGCCATCGAGAGCGCGGCAGACCTTTGCCAGAGTCTCCATGTGCCAAACGTGATCCTTGTCCACGTGCACCCCACCCTCCGTCGCCAGGATGTGGAACGGCGCGAGCTTGTAGTCCGAAATGCCCGTCACCGGCCAGCAGTACTGGCGGTAGGCTTCCACATACTGACTCACCATATCCCTTCGACCGCGGAACCTGTCGAGCAGTTCCACCTCCGTACCGGTGTATCGGGAATCTTGTTCCCGATACGTACCTGAGTTCGGTGCATCGGGCGACTTGTCCCCGATACCTGCGTGAGTTTCGGGAACAAGTTGCCCGAAACACCGGCCAGATTCCCGATACACCAAACATTCGGTCATAGAACGCTCCCTTCAAGAATTGCGCTTATAGGTCTTATAGGACGTATGGGACGTATGGGTCGTATAAGTCTCATTCTCTTCAAACACCGCCATCTGCGTCGGCGCGCCGACGATTGCGTCCTCCGGGCCGACTGGCAGAAACCGCACGTCGTAGCCAAACCGTTCGCGGATGCCGGTTGCCCAGGACTGGAACTGGTCACGAGTCCATTCGAACCGGTGGTCGCGGTGGCGCATCTTGCCGGCGGGGAGGCTCTCCCACTTGACGTTGTATTCAGCGTTCGGCGTCGTGAGAACCACGGACTTGGGCCTCGCGAACTCGAAGAGCACTCGCTCGAATGCTGCTAGACGCGCGAAGTCCATGTGCTCGATCACCTCGACCACCGCCGCCGCATCGTAGCCATTCAGGCGCTTGTCGCGGTAGATCAGTGACCCGTGCAGGAGCTTGATGCGCTCGCGCTGGGCCGGCGCCAGTTGGTCCAGTCGCAGTTTGTCCTGTGCCTTTTCGAGAGATCGATACGACACGTCCACGCCCACAATTTCGCTGAAATCTCTGTCTTTGAGAAGCGCGGAGATCAGCTTGCCCTCACCGCAGCCAAGGTCAAGAACCCGCTTTGCGCCACTCGCCCGAAGTGCCGCGACCACAGCGCCGATCCTCTGCTCATTGAGGCTGATGCGTTCCTCGATAGCCCATTCTTCCTCCGCAGCGGTTTCCTGGACCTCGTCCGGGTCGGGGGTGTCTTCCTCCATAAGCTGCGCCATCGCCTGGCTCATCAGGCTCCGGCGGTGCCGCAGGTAGCGCTCATCCGTTGCGTCAGGGTAGAAGACGTGCGCCTGCCCGAACGCAAGCTCGAACGACTGCGCCCGAGCGGGGTTCTTGTGCAGCAAATAGCCAAGATCGGTTGCAGGTCTATGGGTTGTAGAAATAGTAAGGAGCATAGTTAGCGGTTCGGGGTGTCGCCGTGGGATTCCTTCGTATTCGGGGTTGTACAGTCATCCTCGGATTCAGACAATCGGGATCGGTCGCCAGGTTGCCAGAACGTCGAAAGGCCCCGGCCGATATTCTGACCGGGGCCCCTGTAGTGACGCGAAAGGAGCGAGAGATGAAGACACGGCTCATTTCGATGAGGCATTTACTCGCGGAAACGCTGGTGCCACACTACGCCGACTAGAAAGTGAGCACGTGCAAGCCAGCGGAGACCTCGGCGTTTCTCGGAGACGAGTATATCCAGTCGTCGCCCGAGATGCGAAGCCGCCATGTTGAGCCAACCGCGCCGACTTCAAGACGCCGCTGAACGGGATAGTACCGAGTGTAGGGAATCCATCTTCTCTTCTGCGGCCACGCAGCTCCGAAGTTCGGGGCGATGCGCTCGCCTGACCGAAACGAGATTCCAAGGAGCATGGCCGGTCTCCCAGTGCGCATCAGATCAAGCCGATAATAGGGGCATAACCTGGCCGTGCGGTTCTCAGTCCAAGTCGCTCCGGTGATTCCTCCGCAATCGCGCAGGAAACCCTCCGGGTCGGTGAAAGTCCTGGGTGACACGATGAGACCGTCCTCAACGGTTAAGCCCTTCCACGAAACACATCCAAGCAGCCCCTCGACCGCGGCCTGACCGACCCAACGGTCTCCATAGCGGAGGCGGACATCTCCGTCCACCGCCCAGCCATCTCCGGATGTCGGCCCAGTCGAAACAGAACGCATCATGGCCGTGAACACTTTGAATGCTTCCTCCTCCGGCACTTCACCGATCAACGATCGCGCAAGGTAGTCATACGTGATCACCCGACGGATCGACAGACTTGCGACGCCCGTCAGGTTACCGGTACGAATGGGGAAGTCGCGACCGACACCATACCAGTAGGCCGAAAACTCAACTCCCCTGGCCTCCGGCGCATAGGTGCGTTGCGTGCGGTTTTCCGAACGCACATCTATCCAGAGTTGCGCAGCGTCCGCGTTGCCGGCGTACACTGCACGCCTGCCGACGCCGTATGTGAACGACCAGCCATTGCGGGAAAGCTTGAGCCACTGGGAACGCTGCAATAGGGCGTAAGCGGTGCTTCCGCCGTAGTCCTGGGCTGCCTGGCGGGGCTCGCCAATCACCCAGAGCGAGCCTATGTTGTTTGACGCGGCTCCGATGCCTCCAGCCTGGAGTACACTTGCATCGGAGGAGAGGGGATCCGCAACGCACGAGTGCAGCAGATCGGCGGAATCATGCACTACTGGTAGACTTAGAGACGATGCTGATAGATTGCTGCACAACGAACAGAGGAGTGTACACATCACTATGGATGCTCGAACCGAGCGGGTACTACGAACAGAAGATCGATGCATTGCCTGGGCACTCCAATGGACAAGTCACGGCACGGCAAGGACAACCCTTGCCGTGCCGAGGAGAAGCGGCAGTAGATCCGCAGCGTGTCTAGAACTCGTCGAATGTACCGTCTGTGTACGCTATCCTAATGCGGTCTCCCACTTCACTGATCGTGGCAGCCGTCGCAAGTGCGGCCCCAGCCTTGATATCGCCAGTCAGCACATAGCTCGAGCTGAGGTCGAGGTTGAATTGCACGCCAGCCTGATTGGTAAGGGTAAGCTTACCGTATGGGCTTTTATGGCGAACCATATTGCCAGAAGCTGAGCCTATGAGTGTGTTGCTTCCTACCCGCAGATCAATAGTGCTAGTTATCACACCTCCGTCCAGCGTAACCTTGACATCTTGGGAATAGGTTGGGTGGCCCGTGCGAGTCAGCTTGCCGACCATCTGGACATCTCCCCTTGCCGTCAGCTCAGTCACGTCACCGGGATTAGTCCAGTTAGCCGTGATGTCACCATCGAATCCCAGGCCGCTGTGACTGTTCCTGTACTTGCCGGACAGCTCGAAGTGCGTAGGCCAGGCCTCAGAGTATCCGTCGATTGTCGCTACAGAGAAAGACGCCCTAATATCACCCGTTAGCGTCATTGTGGTTGCGCCGTCAGTTATTGAGACTCTGCCATCAGTCATTGATGCCGAAGTCATGAAGTCATAGATGGATTGCCACGCCTTTGCGCCTGCAGGCTTCGATGAAGGGAAGTTGCATTCGAACCTGCCACCCATCGAGAAGTTCGGCGCGGTTAGCGTTCCATCGAATACCACCTTTCTGTAGCTGTCTATGTCCATCCCCACAGCACTCAGAGTACCGGCGAACGTCACCGCGGTTGGGAATGCAGCATTCTTCAGACTTAAGGTGCCTGTGTAAGAGGGGTTCGCTCCCAAGTCTTCCGAATGGCCAAGCACAGGGAAGCTCGCTTTGTACTCTGCCGAGCCATCGGATACCGTCTCCGTGTAGGCCAGTTGTGTGCCGCTTTTCACAACTACAAGGGTTCGGGTAAGGGCACCATCGCGCACGGTTATTGTGTACCGGTCTGCGGGTCCCGCGCCGGTATCCGTCAGCGACAGCACGCCGCGGCCGCCAGCGACGTACACGCCGCTAAAGGTGCGGCCCATGTGATCGTCCTCGATGTAGAAACTGTGACCATCGAGCTGCGGCTTGGCGCTGTCGTCTGCCAGCAGACTACCCAGTATGGAAATTCTCAGGCCTGAGACGAAGGCTACGTACTTTCCAAGCACTTCATCGGTGAAGATGCGCTGAGCATCCGGGATCTCCTGTGAGGCCATAGCGGCCAAGGGAACGCCCGCTTCCTTGATCTGTTGAATTGCGTTCTTCGCCAGAACAACACTGTTGTTAATGACTACGGGAACGGCGGCAACCACCTCTGGAATCTCTGCAACGACAATGCTGCCTGGTTTCCCAAATTCCGTGCCACCTAACAGCCCGCCGCCCACGGAGTAGTCGGCTGCGGGAGTGGCCAGCACGAATTCCGCAGCCTTTGCCAGCACTGCGGCGCAAGTCGCGTGGTCCAGAACGGTGCCTGCCCCCGCGGCGTGCTTGCTCGCGATGGCTTCCGCGGCGATCGTGGTTGCCGGATCAGCCACAACATCTTTGTCCGCGATCGGCACGGTCGGGATAATGGTGGATAGCCGGTAGTTTTTGCCATCCCTCTTTCCGGTGACGACTACCACGATGGTGAGTCCGGGTGTAACTCGAAGCGCGCTCTTACCACCGACAAGCTTACCGCTCGCAATCACACTTCCCGTGCTGTAGTTCAGAGCAACGACATCTGCGCCGTCGTCGACCGACGCAGTGATGACGGGAACTCTGCCGGCGACGGAGCGAGTCCCAGTCCTGACGGTATCGGCCCTGACAGTAAGCGTGACTCCCGGCGTTTCCGGTGGTGTGAGACTACCTCCTCCTCCACCGCCGCCTCCGCATCCTGCCAACACGGTAGCTAGCATCGCTGCTGCCACAACCCAAGACGAACCTACCCTTACTTTCATCACAATATATCTCCGTGCATCTACTCAGGCTACCCTGAGCTGTTTTGCCTTCTTATTCTCTCTTATACAGTGCTTATCCTTCTGCCTCAGTCCTTTTTTTTTTTGGCTCTATGAGATTTCTTGTGGGTAGAGATGCAGTTTGCCGTAGTTAAAC
>CAYSLA010000070.1:0-16463 GCA_964431685.1 uncultured bacterium
ACGCGGGCCTACATCCGACGAATCGATCGGGCGGAAACCCAGGGCAAGCGCTGGCGAGTCAGGCCTGAGCGCCGAGGTAAGATCAGCAGGATCCTCGAGGCCTGGTTCAGCGATGACCGAGTGCCGATCGTAGCCGAGTTCTCGCCAATCGTCGATGCCGATGGCTTCCAGCAAACGCCAGCGGCCGAAGAAGCTGGTTGTATCGAAGTATCCGCTTACGACAGGGGCTCTTGATACGTCCCAGAGAACGTTCGTGTCACTGAGGAAACCGTGATCATTCAGGAATCCGTCGGTGAAAACCATGACCACGGGTTGCCCGTCGGTTATGAGGATATTGCCTTGCAGCGTCATAAGATGGCCTATTTCATCCGTCTCGTTCATCTCCCCTGTCGCGAAGCCGACCAGCCCCATCCCCCCGAACGCGAAGATGTTGTTCAGCAGGATGTTCGACCGCACGGAGTTCTGGTAGTACACGTGGCTGGTGGTGTTGTAGCAGATGTTGTCTCGGATGATCATATGGGAGCTTGACTGGTCGGGATAGATCGCCCACCCGCCATAGTTGTACGCCCGGATGTCGTGGATCAAGTTCCCGGCCAGCACCGTCCCCGGCTGCACCCCAAGTGTATATATGCCGCCCATATCACTCAGAAGCCCCTGGCCGAGGTCGTGGATGTGGTTCTTTTCGATCCGATTGTTCTTCGAAACGCTTTCCTGGTACGACCAGACCCACCCGCAGGATATCCCAGTGTAGAATAGGTCGTGAATGTGGTTATGGGAGATAAGGTTGCCGAATGAGTGCCTTGACAGGATGCCCACAGCGCTGTGGAACACTCGTCCACCAGCCCAGATGTGGTTGTCCGTTATTGTGTTGTTTCCGGTTCTTCGAGCAAGCGGGCCGTCCGCATCGGACCCGTTCATCGTAATCCCCCCGGCGCCGATGTCCGATATCTCATTGCCTACTACGCGGTTGTCCGTGCAGCCGTCTAGAAGCGAGATGCCGTACAAGCCGATATGCTCTATCCGGCAGTCCTCGACCGCGCAGTCTCTGGCGGCCTCAAAGCTGATCACCGCAGGCACGTTGGCGGCCGCCTGTGGTGCAGAAGCATAGTCCGCGTCGGCAAGCGGGCTGTCTTCTCCAACTCCCGAGCCCAGCGGTGACTGCACCCAATCCGCGTGCCGGAATGTCAGCCCTTCAAAACGCAGGGACACCACATATTCCGACCGGTCGGCGTCGCCCAGAACCTTGATGAACTGAGTGACCGCAGGAGCATACACCTCAGCAGTCTCAGGCGTTTCGCCGGATAACGGGATGTAGTAGAGTTTCCCACCGGTTCTATCCAGATACCACTGGCCCGGTTCGGTCAGCGCCTCAAAGACGTTCTCTACGTAGTACCTGGCGTAGTGTCTGCACTGATCATCTTTAAGCGCGAATATGCTTCTCCTGGAGGATGTCACAGTTCGCGTCGCCTCATCAAATGACTCAATGGGCATCCGTTCCTCAACCCACCAATGAAGAGCGACCACGTCCACATCCGTGATGTTGTGCCAGTTCTGCATATCGCCAGGAACGGCAACAAATGCGTTGCTTCCATCGAAAAGCTCTGCTGAGAGGTCGATCCCCGGCACGCTCTCGATGACGTAGAAGCCCTCTCTTGGAAGGCGAGTTCGGGGACGTCTGGCACCGTTTACAAAGAGCTCTCGGAAGTACCATTTGCCTGCGGCCACGAGTGGCATGTTGGCCACCCAGGTATCTCGCGAGCCCGTGCTCTCCACGCTCCAGTCAGTGATGCGCCTGCCGCCATCTATCACTGGCTGCTCGCCATCGTATGCCGCATAGGTCACCGCCGAGTCTTCCGGCCCAAACAAAAGCGGCTCAGCAATTTCGTAGCGCCCACCACGAATCTGCACCACACGCTGATCGGCACGCTCCATCTCGCGCACGGCCTCTCGGGCTCTCGCCACCGTGGCAAACGGTCCGTCAGACCCATCGGTGCGTGGCTCCGGCAGGAGCCCGGACCACGCGTCATTCCCATCAGTCGAGACGTACATTGTCTTCATCCATTACCCCCAGCCTCGCATCGTGCCACGTCCACGTCGCTGTCAAAGTCTAGGGTTCGTCGTGCCAGCTATGATCTCCTTCGCGCTCCGTTGCATTGACAACAGACGCGGCGCGTGATATAACCTCCCTATGGCTGAAGCAAGACTCAGGGTGCATGTGACACCCAGGGGATCGAAGAATCAGATCGTTGGCTGGAATGCCGGGGTGCTGTCCGTAAAGATCACCGCTCCGCCCGTCGAAGGCGCTGCGAACGCGGCTGTGGTTAAGTTCATAGCCGATCTGCTTGGGGTCGCCAAGAGTAGGGTGCGCATAGTCTCAGGCGAAAAGAGCCGTGATAAGTCCCTGGCAATCGAGGGGATGAGTGATGAGGAGGTGCGGGGTAGGCTGGGCGCGGATTGACGATTCGTCGGCTTCGGGACAGACGTCCGCGAAGCATATCAGCGCATGTCCGCTTCGGGACAGACATCCGCGAAGCATATCAGCGCATGTCCGCTTCGGGACAGAGGTCGGCGAAGCACAGTGTGGGTTATATCTGGGAATCTCTTTGATGAGGCGTGGATGATGGCGGAGCGGGTGGGATTCGAACCCACGAGGGAGTTGCCCCCCTACAGCATTTCCAGTGCTGCTCCTTCGGCCAGCTCGGACACCGCTCCGTGCGAGGGCGGACAGCCGGTCCCCTACCCTGCGCTTAGAGCTAAATCATAGCATAAGATAAGACTGGAGTCAATCATTTGCTGATTGCTGTGGGAGTGGTTCTTGCCGCCGCATTCTGGATGCTGGCGCTCAAGTGGTGGGCGGACGGTATATACAGCGGAACAGACGCGATAATCGTCGCGGTGATTGTCAGTTCCCTGATTATAGGACTGGCCACCGCCCACACGCTCTGGCAGGTTATACTGACCGGCCTGCCTCTTGTCCTTGCGCTGGCCTATACGCTCTACGCATACCATTTGGGCAGCCTAAAGACCATCAGAAACTCTCGTCGAGACGCGCTGCTTCGCACAGTTGAGGACGACCCGCGAAACACCGGCGCAAGAGAGCAATATGCGCAGATCCTGCACGACTCCGGCGAACTGGAAATGGCGGTCGAGGAGATGCGGGTGGTTGCAGGGATGTCTTCCGCGATGGAGCCACGGTCAACACTGGCCAAGTGGGAAAAGGAGCTCTATCTTCGCGACACCCAAAACCCCGTCTGCAGATGGTGCGACACCGAAAACCAGCCCGGGGCAAGGTTCTGCGTGCGATGCGATGCCGAGTTGCCACTGGAAAGCAGAGTAGCCCGCTGGATCATCGGAGGAAAGGCGGCAAAACTACGTTACTTCCTGCTACTCGCGGCGCTCGTCGGGGCCGCCGGATTGTCGGTGTTGGTCAATCCCGACACAATACTCATTCCGATCGGGCTGGGGATACTCGCGTTAGTGGGTTGGTCGCTACTTCGCTCCATCACCAGAAAGTAGCGGTTGGCCCAGATTCGTCGTGAACATCTGTCACTCGGAGACAGTAGACCGGGGTATACTCTGAGACCGAATCAGTGCGCGGACAAGCAATCATGCACGGATTCGTGGTAACATGTGCAGGGATTCGTGCGTATTACCAACGGCAGGCGCGTTCAGACAATTCTCGCAAGACAAAGGAGCAAACGATGGAAGTTAAGGACATACTCAAGAGAACGATGGCTTTCGGGCTGGGAGCCGCGGCTTTCAGCGCTGAGAAGTTCAAGCAGTTCGCGGACGATATGGTCGTTCGGGGCGAGATGAACTCGGATGAGGCAAAGAAGTGGGTGGATGAGGTTTCGCAGAAGGCCGACTCCGAAAAGACGAAAATGCAGGAGTGGGTCCGCGAACAGGTATGCAAAGCGATGAAGCAACTGGGCGCTCCGGACCTGCAGTATGTAAGGAAGCTTGAGGCGCGCATAGCTGTCCTCGAAGCCAAACTGGGTGTCGAGAGCACGGTTGAATCGGAGACGTGTTGCTGCTGCTGCGAGAACGCAGAATCAGCCGATCCTGAGGCCTGATGCTAGGGCGCAGCAGGCGGCACCTGAGACGATACCGCGAGATGGCTGGCGTGCTCGCCAAACACGGATGGGGCTGGGTGTTGCACAGCACAAGACTGGGGGACTTCCTCGGTCGTCCCGGAGCACTTACGGGCGCCAATGCCGGGCCTGAACACGTGCGTCAGACCCTGGAGGAACTGGGACCCACTTTCGTGAAGATGGGCCAACTCCTCTCCACACGCCCCGACATAGTGCCGGAAGCATATCTCGCCGAACTGGTGAAACTGCAGGACACAGCACCCACCATCCCGTTCGAAGATATCAAGGCAGTAATAGAGTCGGAGTTCGACGTCTCTATCGGCAGACTCTACACTGAGTTCGATGAGACTCCGGTTGCTGCGGCTTCACTCGGCCAGGTGCATCGCGCTCGCCTGTCCGACGGCACGCAGGTGATGGTGAAGGTCCAGCGGCCCAATGTTCGCGAGCTGATAGAGACCGATATAGAGATCCTCTACAAGCGCGCTCAGTTCCTGGAGCAGCACTGGGAGGTTGCGCGAACATACGGGATCGCGGACATAGTAGACGAGTTTGCCATCACCATCCGCGAGGAACTGGACTACACCCGAGAAGCGCGCAACACTGACCGTCTGCGCGAGATGCTGCAATCCGAGAAGAAGCTCAACTTGCCGGAGGTTCAATGGCAGCTTACGACAAACCGAGTGCTAACACTGCAGATGATGAGCGGAATCAAAATCACCGACCTGGCCGCCAATCGTGTTGAGGGAGTCGATCCGGTTGACGTATCAAACCGACTGGCCTCTTCGTTCATGGAACAGGTGTTCATTCACCGATTCTTCCACGCCGACCCTCATCCCGGCAACATACTGGTGAATAACGAAGGTGACATTGCGCTGTTGGACTGCGGACAGGTTGGCCGGCTGGACAGCCAACTCCGCTCCGGAGCCGTGCGGTTGATGCTGGCATTCCAGGAACAGAACACACGGGGCTTCGCGGATGAGGTGATCGCCCTGGGAATCACAGAACACGAGATAGACATGCCCAGGTTCACACAAGACATGGGCAAAGTGCTCCGGTCGTTCTATGACACTCCGGCCTCGTCCGTGAATATGGGCTCGCTGCTAACCCGAGTGCTCACGGTCTCAGCACGTCACAGGATCAGGTTGCCAAGTGTTTTCGCGGTGCTCGGAAAGGTGTTTGCCAACATTGATGGGATATGCCGCCAGTTGAACCCGGAGTTCAACTTCACTGAGCTGGTCAAGAGCTACGTGGGCAAGGCCGTGCGAACGGAGATCAAGTCGGAGAGCACGATCGCGGAGCTGTATCGCGCCATTGCGTCCATAAAGAATCTGCTCTTCAACATGCCCGAACAGCTTGACAGGCTTATTCGCAAAGCGGTGGACGGCACGCTGAGGATCGAGTTCAAGCACCAGGGTCTGGAGGATGTCTCCAACTCATTCCGCAACTCGGCCAACAGAATATCAATAGCCCTGATTGTTGGCGCGATAATAGTCGGCTCGTCCCTGGTGAGCACGTCTCCGATGCAGCCGACGAGCTGGTTCGGCGTGCCCAGACTGGGCCTGTTCGGGTATGTGCTTGCCACGTTGTTCGGAGTTTGGCTAATATGGAGTGTTATCAGATCTGGCAAGCAGAGGTGAGTGGTTGACGGAAGTTCAAAACGAAGGCGGCATTATTCCGGAGGCGGATCAGTTCAGAGCTATTGCGCCGTTCTATGACTCGTTGATGGCCGGCGTGCCATACGGGCTCTGGGTTTGCTATATAGAGGACATCTTGTCCAAGCTGCGCTTTAAGCCGCAGACTGTGCTGGACCTGGCGTGCGGGACGGGAACGGTGAGCGAATTGCTGCATTGCCGCGGGTTCGACGTTGTCGGTGTCGACCTCTCAGAAGAAATGATCGATGTCGCCAGGTCAAAGTCGGGAAATGTGGAGTACCACGCAGTGGACGCCTCCCAGATGGACCTGGGCAGGTCATTCGACCTGGTGTTGAGCTTGTTCGACAGTCTCAACTACATCACGGACGCCGAGACCCTGAGGAGGGCTATCATCAACGTCGGCAAGCACACTCACACAGGGGGCCTGTTCATATTCGACGTGAACACAATCTATGCCTTGTCGAACCACTTCTTCGACCAGGCGAATATGTCAGAATCAGCGAATCCGAAGTACATCTGGACGAGTAAGTTCGATCACTCGACGCGCATCTGCACGGTAAACATGATCTTTGAGATCAAGGATGAACACGGCAGACCGGTTCAATTCAAGGAAGTGCATGTGCAGAGAGGCTACACGCTGGAAGAACTGGGACAGATGCTCACCGATGCCGGATTCGAGACACTGAATATATACAATGCTTACAAGTTCCGCAAACCTACGCGAAGGTCCGACAGAGTGTTCTTTGTAGCACGTAAGGTATCAGGCGATGGCTAAGCTAGTCCGATACATTGCTCTGATAGCGGTGCTCGCGGCGATTGCGATGGTGGTCTTCACGTGCACCAGACCCAGTCCGTTCCCGGCCCCTAAGAACGACCCGTGGAAGCTTTTTTCTCTCGACCCGGACAACGCGCACGGCACCTATCTTGGCAACGGTTACATATCGACGCGCGTGATGGGCGACGGCGTCGGCAGCCAGGACGGCAAGCCCCTGCCCTGCTTTATGGCCGGACACTACAAGGATGAGAAGCTGGTCCCGATACCCACGTGGAGCGACCTGCGGTTCAGCGTGGACGGCGAGCAGATGAGACTGGACAAGAAGGCACCGTACCGGCAGACTCTGGACATGAAATCCGGGCTGCTCATAACCGAGGGCACGTGGAGAGCGGGGCGAAAGCGAATGTCTGGACGTATCGTCGTGTTCGCTTCACGCGCGTGTGAGAATCTGGGAGTTGTGAGAGTCGAAATGACACCGAGGTTTTCGGGCGAACTGAGAACGTTCAGCCCAATGGTCTCGTCAGACACGGACACTGCATGCCAACTGCTGCCGTTTATCGGGCTTGGGGGGAACGGACTTAACAAATGGAGCGAAGGTGGGGCAACCGAGCACAACATTCCGCTGGTCAAGAGCAGCCCGTTTCACGTGACTCTCTACGTGTCGATCGGCAAGGCCGATGGCACGCCTGAAAGGGCAATGGCCAGTGTCTACTCGGCAACGACAGCGCGAGAGTGCTCTCTCACTCCAGATGAGGCCTACAAAAACGTCCTAGAAGATCACGTATCGGCCTGGGCGAAGCTTTGGGCGAAAGACATCGTCATCGAGGGGTCACCAAAGGATCAGCAGGCTATACACTCATGCATGTTTTATCTCTTATCGAGCGCAATGCCGCACGACTTCTCGAAACCCGCAAGCAAGGCGTGGAGCATCCCGCCAATGGGCCTTTCAAACACCTCGTTCAACGGCCACATCTTCTGGGATGCAGATGTTTGGATGTTCCCTGCGCTCATTCTCCAGCATCCCAGCCTGGCTGCCTCAATAGTGCAGTATCGCTATGACACCCTAACAGGGGCTTTCGCGAACGCCAGAGAGGCCGGGGAATCCGGTGCGAGGTATGCTTGGGAGAGCGGATACAGCGGCATCGAGGATGCGCCCGTGGGCATCGCGTACCGCGAGGAGCGGCACATCAACGGCGACATCGCCTTGGCACAGTGGCAGTATTTCCTGGCAACCGGAGACCTGGATTGGCTGAAGACGTGCGGGCTCCCAGTGCTGTCTGCAACGGCGGACTACTGGGCTGCGCGCGCGGTCTTTGTCAAGGAGATGAACCGTTACGAGATCAGGCAAGTGGTCCCGCCGGATGAGAACGCCGGGCTGGTGGACAACAGCGTGTACACAAACGCGATCGCGAAAATGAACCTGGAGTTCGCAACGAAAGCTGCCCAGTTGTGCGGCGTTGCGCCGAAGCCCGAGTGGGCGAAGGTTGCCCTGGGGATGTACATCCCTATCAACGAGAACGCCAATCGGTTCGTGATCTACGACAACGACAAGGACCGCGGCATCAAACAATCCGACGCGGAGCTTCTGGCATTTCCTCTGCAATTCACTCTGCAAGGTTCAGATATGTCCAAGTTCTATGCCAATACGCTGAACCACTATGCCCCCAAGATCATCGCCAACGGCCCGGCAATGACCAAGTCGGTTCACGCCGTCGTTGCCGCAAGACTGGGCCAAACAGAGCAGGCATACAAGGATTTCACGGACAGTTGGAAGCCGTATTTCAGGGGGCCATTCAACTACTTCAACGAAAAGAAGTCCCTCACATACGACAATGCCTGCTTCCTCACAGGAGCGGCGGGGCCGATAATGGCGGTTCTCTACGGATTTGCGGGCCTTCGCATGGATTACGCCCACACCGCCCCGTTGACCGCCTCCGCGAACCTGCCAAAGGCGTGGAAGAGCCTCAGAATCACCGGCATCGAATGGCAGGGCAAGACCTATGACCTTGTGGCAAAAAGCAGCAAGACGTGGATGCTGGAGCGAGACCGTTCGGCTGGGAAGTAGCGTTTGCCTGCAGTTCGTTTCGGGAACAAGATTCCCGAAACACCGGCACACCTGTCAGTCCCGGGATTGTCCGCACACGCGCTAAGCCAGCGGGTAGGCCCCGTATCGCAGCACGGTCTCCCGCATTGCATTGTAGTTCTCTATCTTTGCCCACTCCGGCACTGAGTTCCCCGAACCCACAGCGTAGCCGCCGCCCGGTGCAACCCTCCGCAGCAGATCTCTTACGGTGTCGGCGACTTCATCAGATGTTCCGCTGCGCAGAAGTTCAGTGGAAACGTTGCCAAACAGGCAGATGCGGTCGCCATAGTCCCGTTTGATTTCGGCAATATCGAGCGACGTTGGGTCGATGGGATGGAGAGCGTCGACGCCCAAGTCTATCAGGTCGTCCATCACAGGGCGCAGGTCTCCGTCGGAATGATAGAAGAACAACTTGCCTGATCTGTGACACTGACCGGCCAACTGTCTATAGTAAGGGAACAGGTGAGTCCTCAGGGCTGCCGGAGAGATCATTGTGCCACTGTGGCAGGCTATGTCGTCGACTGCCCACACGGCCCCTACTGCGGGATCGCCCAGAATCTGTGCAACCGCGCCCATCTGTATCTCGGCAACCTTTGACATGACGTCGGCCACCAGAGTCTCATCGGCGATAAGAGACACCGCGTAGTTTTCGAAACCCATCAGCATCGTGGAGAGTGTGAATATCTTCCCGGAGAGTACTACTATCTTCATCCCCTCGGGCAGGATGGCGGCAATCTTGTGGAAGGCGCTCATGTCGATCTGGGACGCGATGTGCCAGGGGAACTTCTCGAAGTCTCCCCGGTCATTGATAAAACTGGTATACTCGAGGTTCCAGGACTTCTCGTCGCCGTTCCCGGCCAGGTTCTCGCGGATCACGCGAGATATGGACGAGCCATCAGTCACCTTGCCAGGCGTCATCATTCCTATCGTCACCGGCACGTAGTCGTAGCCGGCTTGCAGCCAGAAATCAACCTGAGAGCTGACATCGTCTGCGCTCACGTTTCGGCCGAGAAACTGGCTCATCACGGGATATTCGACTAGAACCTCGATGAGCGGGACTCTGTCCGGCTCCTGCCGCATGACCGTTTTGGCCAGCCGCCCGAAATCAGGATTTGGCATTTGCGTTACCCTCTCACGTCACAGACTACCAGTCACTTCTTTCTGGGAACAACCACGATGATATTACTCAGCGCGACAACTGGGGTATCAAGCGACTTGCCTCTGCTGTACAGCGCACAAGACATGCCACCGTCCAGGTTGACTGCGTTATGCGCGCCCAACTCGAGCATTATCCGCGCAGTTGTCCTTAGGTCCACGCTGTCCTTCACCACACACAGAATGAGTCTGCCGTCTTTGGTGGCTCCAATCACGGAGCGAGGTGCTTTCTTTGTTGCGGCAGCCGGTTTGAAACCATCCCGCACAACGTCTATGTCGCCCTTGCCATTGCGCACAAGTCTGGGGCCTGCAGCAATACCCGACTCGTAACCGCGCCAGTCAATGCGTCTGCTGCCGCGTCTCTCGAGGAATCCGATCCCACCGCCCGGAGTGAAACCTATGCCCTGCCTTTGACAGCCGCGCTGAACAACCTTGCCGTCAATCACGATGTCGCCCAGAGTACGGTATTCCGGATCAAAGTACGTACCGTTGATCGCCGCGATGGGCTTGAGGCGAACCATCATCCTGTCAAAGTATTCACCTCTGCCCGGGTTGCCGGCAATCACGGGAACTACTCTGAGGCCATCGCCCCGGATGTCGAGTATCGTGTAAACAGCATTGTACTCATAGGCCATGCCGCGAGGCTTGGACAGGAGGCCGCGAGTTGCCATGGACAGCGCCACAGCGCACGCTATCACGACTGTCAACCGCAATGCTAGTAGACCTTTGTTAAACTTCACAACCTTTACCTGCACACTACGCAAGTCTCTCTGACAGGAAATCAGATCGACAACATGATATTCAGTGCATCCTGCGCGTCCGGCTCTACCACCATAACCGGCACACCCAGCGCATCCCCAATATCGACAGCGGACACATCATCAATGAAGACATGGTCGCGCACGGCCACGGATGGCACCAGCACCGCCTCTCCCAGATCGAGGTCGGCAAGCTGCGTGACGATATCCCTGCCAGCCATCAGGCCGGCAACGGTAACAGTCTCTCCGAGAAGCTGGTTTCTGACTGCCACAACACGGACATCAAGTCCAAGGCCAACCAGCGAGCAGGCCCAGTCTTCAAGCACAGGCGCGGCAAGAGTGCCCGTGACCAGAGTATACTTTTGGGGCCGGTCAGTCTGATGCGCCGCCCGAGCCGCTTGCCTTGCGCTGTCAACGAAACAGCGCACAATACCAACTCCGTTCTCGTACTGTGGAAATCCTTCATAGGATACTTTGGACGGCACAGAATATCCGGACCTGAGATAGAACTCGTCTGATGCCCAGATCAGCCTTGTGTCAAGGGCAGACTTGAACTCACGTTGCTTAGTTCGCACGAACCGGACAATCTCCCGGCAGTATTGGCGATCCATTTCGTATCCAGTAGTTCGACGCTTGCGGTGAGCCGTCACCCCTTCGGGCACCACAGCAATTGACCGCACAGTCGGAAAACGCGCGGCAAGGTCAGTCACGCTCTTTTCGAGTTGCTGGCCATCGTTGAGGCCGCGACACAGCACGATCTGCGTGTGCAGCTCTATCCTGCCCTCGGACAACCGATCTATCTGATCCAGGATGTCAGGAATCTTCCTGCCGAGCATCCGGCTGCGCAGATCATGGTCGGTTGCGTGAACGGACAAATATAGAGGGCTGAGGCGCTGAATCGCTATGCGGTCGATATCCGAGTCTGTGCAGTTTGCCAGCGTGACGAAGTTGCCGTCGAGAAATGAGAGCCGGTAGTCGTCATCCTTTAGGTAGAGGGTCTTTCGCAAACCCTTTGGGAGCTGATCCACGAAACAGAAAACACACTTCGCGTCGCACGTTCGGATTCCATCAAACAGCGCATCCTGGAAGATGACTCCGAGAGGCTCATCCGGATCCTTCTCGATCTCAAACTCCGCTCGCTCGCGCCCGCGCCGGATCTCAACCGTGACAAGTTCTTCCGCGGAGTAGAACCTGTAGTCGATCTCATCCTGAAGGGGATGACCATTGATGCTCTCGACTACATCCCCCGTACGCCAGCCAAGTTCCTCGGCTATGCAGCCTGGTTCGAGCGATGCGATTATTCCGCCCATATCAGAGTAGCTCCAGGCACCGTTTCACTTCGTCAATGATCCACTGAGGGGTGGATGCCCCGGCGGTCAGCCCTACGTGCGACATTCCCTTGACCCACTCGGCGTCAATCTCGTCTGCAGTCTCTATATGGTAGGTCGGCGCACCGCAGCTCTCACATATCTCCGCGAGCCGGTTGGTGTTGGCGCTGTTTCGGCCGCCGACAACAAAGATGGCATCGACCGTCGGCGCCAGATCCCTGGCTGCGTTCTGTCGATCGCGGGTTGCATAGCATATAGTGTTGCACGCGTTCACTTCTCTGGCACGCGCTGATATGAACCCGACCACCTCTCCAAAGCGTTCTGGAGTCTGCGTGGTCTGGCTGACAATTCCTACTCTGGCGTCTGTCCAGTCAATTGCATCTGCATCATCTACGCTGCTGACCACCACTGCGCCCGGTCCTGCAGCGCTCACAATGGCCTTCACCTCAGAATGGTTTGGGTCTCCCACCACCACAACCCGGTAGCCGTCCGCAGCCAGGGCCTCAACTCTCCGGTGGACGTTGGCGACAAAAGGACAAGTGGCATCTATGATCTCGAGGCCTCTTGACTCGGCGATGCGCAATGTCTCTCTGGTGACGCCGTGGGACGGCATCACAACTGCCCCGTCCGAAATCTCGTCCAGCGACTTAGCTGCCCGGACGCCGATCTCTTCGAGCTTGTGCACAACCTGAGGGTTGTGGATCAGGGGGCCCAGGGTAGTCACCGAGTGCTTCTCGCGGGCGGCAGTCTCGACAATATCCAACGCCCGCTTCACGCCGAAACACACGCCAGCCCGCTGGGCAACGCTTACCTTCACTTCGCCGCCAGATGTTTCAGCAAACCATACTCCACGCTGTCTGCAAGAGCAGCCCAACTGGCCTCAATGATGTTGGGGGAGACACCGACCGTGCTCCAAACAGCGTCGCGGTCTCGGGACTCGATGATAGTGCGGACCTTGGCCGCGGTCGCATCCTTGGTGTTCAACACACGCACCTTGAAGTCCGTGAGCTTGATCTTGGCCAGTTCTTCTCCGTAGAATCTTCCCAGCGCCAGCCGCAGGGCGTTGTCCAGGGCGTGTACAGGTCCATCGCCTTCCGCCACCACAAAGGCCTCTTCATCGCCTACGCCGATCTTGAGCGTGGCTTCGGTTATGGTCTCCTCATCCGCGCCTCGCTTCTCCACAATGATCCTGAAGCTCTTGAGATC
Source organism: uncultured bacterium (assembly GCA_964431685.1). Classification (GTDB taxonomy): domain Bacteria; phylum Armatimonadota; class UBA5829; order UBA5829; family UBA5829; genus CAYSLA01. Next base: position 13,049 of record CAYSLA010000070.1, read on the forward strand.
AAACAGCTTGCGGTACAGGCCAACCGATTTCTTCAGCAACAGCTCGAAGCTGGCCTCAGCATCCTCAAACGAGTAGCCCTCGTGTTCCATGTTCATCACGCGATCCAGTACTCTCTTGACCTCCGGCGACTGTTTGCCAAGGTCGATGTCGTACTTTGCGGCTTTCTGAACAACACTGCTACTGCCGGCAAGCTCACTTACAAGCACCCTCCTCGAGTTGCCGACTGTCTCCGGAACTACGTGTTCATAGGTGAGGGGATTCTTCATTACAGCATCCACGTGCACCCCGCCCTTGTGAGCAAACGCGGCAGCTCCGACAAACGGCAGCGACACATCCGGCACGCGGTTGGCGATCTCATCGATCGAGCGAGAGACCTCGGTAAGGTTAACGAGCGCGCCATCCGGCAGGCACTGCCGGTTCATCTTGAGCTCAAGAATGGGCATAATCGCGCACAAGTTGGCGTTGCCACATCGCTCGCCCATACCGTTCATAGTACCCTGAACGTGGACGGCTCCGTTCTCCACGGCGACAATCGAGTTCGCAACGGCGAGCCCAGAGTCATCGTGGGCGTGAATTCCCACCGGAACAGTAAGCTGCGACACCACCTCGCGCACAATGTCCCTGACCTCGAATGGCAAAGAACCGCCGTTGGTATCGCACAGCGAGACACACGCGGCTCCCGCGGCCTGTGCCCTGGATAGTGTCTCCAAGGCAAACTGCCGATCACTCTTGTAGCCATCGAAGAAGTGCTCCGCATCGAAGATGACTTCCCGCCCGGCAGACACCAGGAACTTCACTGAGTCATAGATCATGTCCAGGTTCTGTTCAAGGGTAATACGGAACACGTCGGTGACGTGCAAATCCCAGCTCTTGCCGAAGATCGCTATGACTGGAGTCTGGGCTTCAACGAGCTTGAGTATCTGTGGATCGTCCTCTGCCGCCAGTTTCGCCCTTCTGGTGCTGCCAAACGCAGCGAGCTTGGCGTTCTTGAACTCAACATCCCTGGCGCGACTGAAGAACTCGGCGTCTTTCGGATTCGAGCCCGGCCATCCGCCCTCGACGTAGGCCACTCCGAATTCGTCAAGCTTCCGAGCTACTTTGAGCTTATCCTCCGCAGAGAAGCTGACGCCCTCGCCCTGCGAACCATCCCTGAGAGTCGTATCGTAGATTGATATGTAAGACAAGTTCTGTTCCATTCTCAGCTCCCGATCTGCTGCCTTCGCCAAATGCCTCATCAGTGTCCGCCTATCTGGTAGGCCCGACACTCATGTCGGGCGGCGCATGAGCCGCCAGACTCACCCGACGCGTCTATGTCCGTTGTGCCAGTCTGGACTTCGTGTAGTTGATGAGACCGCCCACCTCGATAAGATTCTGCATAAACGCCGGGAACGGCTTCGCCTGCCACGTATCCCCGGTGGTCAAGTTGGAGATGCGGCCTGCGGCAAGGTCGACCTCGAGATCATCGCCCGCGCTGGTTCCCGCAACCGCTTCCGGGCACTCCAGAATCGGAAGACCGATATTCAGCGAGTTTCGGTAGAATATCCGCGCGAAAGTGTTGGCGATGACCAGAGCGACACCAGCGGCCTTAATCGCAATCGGAGCGTGCTCGCGAGAGGAACCGCAGCCGAAGTTGTCCTCCGCCACAATGATATCTCCCTGGCTGACATTGGTGATGAAGTCCGCGTCGATGTCCTCCATACAATGAGATGCCAGTTCCCTGGGATCCGTGGTGTTCAGATATCTCGCCGGGATGATGACGTCGGTATCGACGTTGTCGCCGTACTTGTGCACTTTGCCTTTTATCATTTCAGTTCCTCCGGACTGGCGATGCGGCCAAGCACGGCAGATGCGGCCGCCACTGCCGGGTTCGCCAGGTATACTTCGCTCTTCGCGTGGCCCATCCTGCCGATGAAGTTGCGATTGGTGGTCGCTATGGCGCGCTCACCTTCCGCAAGCACTCCCATATGCCCGCCAAGACAGGGCCCGCAGGTCGGCGTGCTCACCGCTCCGCCAGCCTCAACGAATATCTCGGTCAAGCCCTCTTTGATCGACTGCATGTAGATCTCCTGGGTCGCGGGGATCACAATGAGTCGGACGTTAGGATGCACCTTACGGCCTTTGAGAACACCCGCGGCGATGCGCAGGTCTTCGATGCGCCCATTGGTGCAGGACCCGATGACAGACTGGTCTATGGTCACGTGCGTGCTCTCGCTCACCGGCCTGGCGTTCTCTGGCAGGTGCGGGAAGCTCACTATCGGCTCCAGCTTGGAGCAGTCGATTTCTACTACCTGCTTGTACTGCGCATCGGGATCACTCTTATATATTGTGTAGTCGCGCCTGGCGCGAACCTTGGCATAGTCAAGGGTTTTCTGGTCAGGCTCCATGATACCATTCTTGCCACCGGCCTCTATGGCCATATTGCACATAGTGAATCGTCCTGCCATATCAAGCTCTGCGATGGCCTCTCCGGTGAACTCCATCGAGCAATACAGCGCACCGTCCACGCCGATCTGGCCTATGGTGTAGAGGATCAGGTCCTTGCCGCCGACCCACTTGGGCAGTTTGCCGTAGTAGACGAACTTGATCTGCTCCGGAACCTTAAACCAGGTCTCCCCAAGCGCCATCGCGCAACCCAGGTCGGTACTGCCCACCCCCGTGGAGAATGCGCCGAGCGCGCCGTATGTGCAGGTATGGGAATCAGCCCCTATTATCGCGTCACCCGGCACAACCAGGCCTTCGTCCGGCAGCAGAGTGTGTTCCACACCCATCTTGCCAATCTCGAAGAAGTTGGTGATATCGTGCTTGCGGGCGAACTCGCGCATAATCTTCACCAGTTCTGCGCTCTTGATGTCCTTGTTCGGTGTGGAATGATCGGGCACGAGAGCTACTCGTTCCTTGTTGAACACAGTCGCAGCGCCGATCTTCTCAAACTCCTTGATGGCTATCGGGGCGGTTATGTCGTTACCGAGCACCAGATCGAGCTTGGCATAGATCAGCTCTCCAGGCTCAACCTGCTGCCTGCCGCTGTGTGCGGCGAGGATTTTCTGTGTTATTGTCTGGGACATAAAAACTCCTCGGTTCTCATTTGTCAGTTGTCTGTATCGATCTTTTCAGAGCCGCCGACCAGCTCAACGCGAAACGCGGGCGGGCTGCCAAACAGAAGCCCACGGACTCAGCAAGCTCCACGGTCTTTCTCCAGTCGGCGGAAGAAACGTGAAACTTGGGCTCCACCACCAGTAACTCTCCATCCGGCCTGAGCATGTCGTGAACCTCGCGAAGAAAGGCCTCCGGATCAGGCACTTCGTGCACCATGTAGAAAGCCAGCGCGAAGTCAACTGCTGCGGCAAGTCCTATTCTATCCGGTTCGCACAGATGAAGCTCAATGCGCGAATCAAGGCCGGCTTTCCTGGCCCG
>CAYSLA010000071.1:0-16257 GCA_964431685.1 uncultured bacterium
GCGTAACATTCAGTTGAGCCACCGCCAACTTTCAACTATGGCTGGGACAGGCTCCAACGCACGTTGCCTGGGAGTCAACGGTCACAAGCAGGTGCGGACGCCAAACCTGGACCAGATGGCCAGTGAGGGGGTCAACTTCACCCACGCTTTCGTGCAGAATCCGATATGTACTCCCAGCCGCATGTGCTACCTGACAGGAGAATACGTCCACAATCACGGTCAGTACGGCCTCGAGGTTGACACCAGCCCTGGCTGCCTTCCGGCGGATCTACCGTCGTTTATCAGCACTTTCAAGCACAATGGCTATGCGACAGGGATCGTCGGGCATACTCACGTCAAGGAAAGCTGGCTGAAACCTCATTGCGACATGTACAGAGATATGTACAGCGACACGGACGACTGCTACGATTCGTACCTCAGCGGCAAGGGTCTGCTGTCTCTCAGGGATGACGTTGGCTGGGATGGTCACGAGCAAACCTTCGATTCGTGCGTGTCCAGGCTATCCTTCGAGGATTCCTGTGAAGGATACTGTCTTCAGAGCTTCTGCGAGTTTCTTGAAGGCGTCCCAGCGGATCAGCCGTTTGTATTTCAGATCGATCCGCTACATCCGCACGAGGATTGGATACCTGTCAAGGAATTCTGGGATATGTACGAAGGCCTGGAGTTAGAGCTGCCGCCGAGCGCTGATGAAGACTTGTCCGGCAAGCCGGCAACTCAGAGACTCTTGAAAGAACGACAACTAGACTACCCGTGGTTGTTTGAGCCCAAGACATACGAAGCTGGGCGGCTCCGCAAGCTCAGAGGCTACTATGGCTGCATCTCGCAGGTTGACCACATGGTTGGCCTTGCCCGGCAGAGACTTCGAGAAAGGGGACTCGATAGAAACACGATCGTCGTCTACTGCACCGACCACGGGGACTTCGCCTTGGAGCACGGCTTCCTTGAGAAGGCTCCAGGGATAAGCTATGATGCCATCCTGCGCACGCCGTTTATCTGGTGCTGGCCCGACGGGCAGTTCAACACGGCAAGCAGCGTATCAGAACTGGTCGAAAGCGTAGACCTGTTCCCCACGGTCTGTTCGCTCGCTGGAATCGATCCGCCGGATACTATCGACGGTCGCGACCTCGCCCCTATGCTGAGAGGCGACTGCTCCCCGGTAAGGGACTTTGTGGTTGCGGAGTTCCCTCTGAGCCGCACGATTCGTACAAAGGAATGGAAACTCTGTCACCGGCCCAGAGGCGTGTCCAAAGAAATGGATGACGCGGGCGAGCTGTACAATGTGCTGGATGACCCCTGGGAGATGAGCAACCTGTACAATGACCCGAGATTCCGCGATACCCGCGAGGATCTTCGCAGGACCTTGTTCGAGTGGACTCAGATCACCTCCCGCTATGGCAACGTGTGGCCAAATGTCCCTGCCGGTCAAGACGGGCGCACGACTCCGGACGGACTTGCGGAGATGGCTGCCCGGGAAAGCGGATATGTGTACTTGTAGCTCTTCTTGCCCACGAATAATGGCATCGTCTGGCTCACATATAACTGATACTGTAACTATAGGAGTGTCTCATGTTTCACACTGGTTTCCTGCCGCACTCTGCGGCGCGTTCGTTAGGCGTGCTTCTGTTGACCTGGCTGCTGGCTCAGATGGGCACATTGCCGTGCCAAGCGGCGACAATGACTCATGGTCGTGACACGGGGATAGTCCGTGGCGTGAAGTTCGTGTCTGCCGGAGGGGGAAACGGCAATATGTCGAATCCCGAACACGCGATTGACAGCGACGCGAAGACCGCGTTTTCATTCGAACTACCGAACGCTGACGTATGGATGATCGTTGACCTGGGCGATGCGTATGCGATAGACGCGATCCGTGTTACCAATGGTCAGAAGAACATGGTGATATGGCTTGATGAGGTTTGGGTTGCTCCGGACAAGGAGCACTTCAGGCCGGTGCTCGGCCGCAGAATCAACCTGCCGACGTGGCGTGCCGGCGACACGGAGATGGTCTCCCTGGTCCCGTCAGTTGCGAGGTACGTAAAGATCGCTTTTCGCGGAGGGGGTTCTCAGGGCGAGATCAGCGAGATAGCTTTCGAGGCGCGCAAGAACTATCCTGAGAGGCACCTGATGTGCTGGGCCGGAGACATCGAAAGAGACTATCTGCGCAAGCTGGACTACCTGGCCAACGACCTTGGCGCGACCGACCTCTGGCTGGACTACATCGCGACAGCTTTCCCTCAGACCAACAACAACTCAGGCTTTGAGACATGGGAGCAGACCGGTGCACTCAAAGCGTTCAAGAAGCGCGGCCTGCGGTACTGGCTCTCCGAGCACGAAGCGTTTACCACAATGATCGGCACACCTGACGCCCTGCGTGACGATCTCGCGTGGGAGACGACTCTGCGGCAGATGCGCAAGATCTATGCAAAGGCGTATAGTCTCGGCTTCCGGGGGCTGGTCTACGACGCCGAAGACTATACTCACGTGCCCGATGCCATAAAGCAGCAGTATGCCGATTTCGCCGACCACGTCACTCCGTTTTCGTTCTTTGAGGAGTTCGGGTATGGCGGCTACTACTATCAGCGCGGGCTGCAGGTGGGTCGGGTGATAAAGGAAAGCAAGCTTGGTACGCTGATTCAGGTCTACGAAGCCAGAATGTATGCGGGTAAGCCCGGATGCAGGGACGGAAACTACTGGTGGCTCAAAGGAATCCACGACGCGGGCGTAGAGATATGGGTCGCCACCGAGAAGACCTATGGCGCGGGCAATCGTGAGATTCCGCCAATCGACAGCCCGGAACACCTGCACTACTGGTTTGTGCGATTGCCGCAGTTTATGATTGAGGCTCACGAGGCTTTCCCGTTCGCGGCAAGGATACTGCCGGGGTTCCATCCGTGGAATACTCGCACGAAGGCCCCAAACTACCTGCCCAGGTACTTTGACGAACAGTTGAGTCTGGCACGCAACTGCACCGAGGCTTACTGGATATACACGGAAGGCACCAGCAACGCGGGCGATCCGCGCGACGTGCTGAGTCGTGAGATATGCACAGAGCACGGAGTCACGCCGGAACAGTATCTGGAAGTCCTGTCGAGACATCCGACGTCACGCAAGAATTACTAAGCGTGAGACGATTGAAGTGGTACGTCGGCTGCCTTGTTCCCGACGTACCACTCACTAATGCGCTCAGAAACGCACCCCAATGCCGATCTTCTATGCCTGCGTTTGCATATACTTTAGAAATGGCGTATACTAACTGGCAGTGATTATCAACGTTCAGCACCGGTTCGCTTTCGTCAGACCACGTGGATTGTTACTATCTTCTGCGAGTGATCGAATTCCCGGCTAGTGGCAATAGTGCCTCTTGCTTCCGTTGCAAATCTCAATACGATCCGAAGGATGGCACTAAGATGGCCAACAAATCACTTTACGTAGGCAATATGTCCTACAACACTACAGAGTCCGATCTCCGCTCACTGTTCGAGCCTTATGGCCCGATCGCTGAAGTAAGAGTCATCGGCGACAAGGGATTCGCGTTTGTCGAGATCCCTGAGGAGAACATGGCGGCGGCTATCGACGCAGCCAACGGCAAGGAATTCGGCGGAAGAACCTTGACAGTCAACGAAGCCAGACCGAAGACCGAGCGCAGCGGCGGCGGTGGCTACGGCGGTGGTAATCGCGGCGGTGGCGGCGGCTACGGCGGCGGTAATCGCGGCGGTGGCGGCGGCGGTCGCTGGTAAGACTTCCCGCTAGCTAGAAACCTAAGGGCACCCGGTGCATTGCATCGGGTGCCCTTAGCACTTTTCGGCTCTATACATCCGAGTTAAGTACCCAATGTAAGTCGTGGTCATATAGAGTGGCTTCTGTCGGGCGACCGTCGTCGGTCCAGCCCATCATGCGGTAGTACGTGACTATCCCCTTCTGAAATGCCTCTTTATCTATCACGTCGCCCTTGCGCGGTCCCGTGGATATCTGTTCAGTGAAGAACCGTTCAGGGAGCGTGTCATCGGCGGCGGTTAGTCCTTCGCGCAAGTTATACCACCGCATCAGGTGGTTGCGCCTTTCGCCTATGCGCATTATCTCGTAGTCGCTGGTTATCCAACCGGTTGAAGCGGCGAGCATCGCGCTCATCTGGGGTAGCGCCAGTATGCGCGTGGGCGCTATGGCAAAGATGCACATGTCCATTGCGTCGGCAGCCGACCAAAGGTTGTTCAAGGCCTTGTAGTAGCGCACTTTGTCGGGGCCGATATATCCCATCGGAATTCTTCGCGTGACGCCGATGGTGCGCGAGAGGTTGAGTGAATGGTCCCAGCCTGCTTCGGTGTCAAAGTCCCAATCGTGCTCGCATATATCGTAGCGCGGCCCGATGGGAGCCACGGCATACCCCATGCCAAGATTGGTCTGGCTGCGCGGCTCAAAACAGACCATCTCCAAGCCCTTGACGTGCATTGCATATCGCTCTGACCCTCTGCCGATGCGCTCCGCCGCCCGTTTGGTTCCCTCGGCCAGCCAATCTCCGAGTCCTTTTCTATGTACGATATCCATCATCAGGCTTTCGGCTCCGCCGGTATCACCGAAACGCACCGGACGGCCGTCCGACTCGGACAGTATGCCCTTTTCAAACAGCTCCATGGCAAAGGATATCGTGAATCCAAGTGAAGTGGGGTCCAGGCCGTACTGGTTGGCCAGATTGTTCGCACGCAAAACCCAATCGAGGTCTACGATGCCGATGTTGGGCCCCATCGCGCCCGTGACCTCCTGATGGATTCCGCTGGCGCGCGAGTCAAGATCGTTGGCATCGAGAGCGTGCACATACTTTATGCAGTTGTTGGGGCACCCCGTGCAGCAGGCAGTGCCCCGGTGGCGTCCCAGGAACTCTTCCGTCTTGAAGTTCTCAATCCCTGCAATGGTTGATGTGGAGTAATTGTTGACGTCAAGCGCGGCGTCCAGGCCGTGCAGATAGAGCCAGCACGAGAATCCTGGCGGATCCTTCTGCCAACTGCTCAGTTGATTGGAGCCTATGCGTTGTTCAAAAGAGGCGGTAAGTGCCTCCATAGCAGACTCATCAGCCGGGGCAGGGCGTGTGTGCCCGCGCAGCACGACGGCCTTGATTCCTTTCGAACCCATTACGGCACCCATTCCCATACGCGCCGCCTGGTAGGTTCTCTCCGAAACGATGGACGCAAAGCGCACGAGATTCTCGCCAGCCGGACCGATTGCTGCGACGTGTATGCCGTCACCGAACTGCTCTTCAAGGTGGTCGGTGGCTTGACCCACGGTAAGCCCCCAGATGTCATCAGCCGGAACAAAACTCACGCTCTCGTCTTCTACAACCAAGGCTACTGGCTCCGGCGATTTGCCCGTGATGACGATGGCATCTGCCCCGCACGTCTTCAGCGCAACCCCCCAGGGCCCCTCGCACCGCGTCTCACCGACGCCGCCGGTGAGAGGGCTCTTAGCGGCTACCGTAAAGCGAGGCAGTCCTGCCGCCGGATGCCCGGCAACCACAGATGAAGTGAATATCAGAAGATTCTCAGGCCCAAGCGGATCGATGCCTGGCGCAGTCTTCTCCAGCAGCAACTGCGTGGCAAGCAATCCGCCCCCCACGTACTGCCGGAAGAACTCCTCCGGCCTCCGCTCATACTCAAAAGACCGGGCTGTCAGATCGATCCACAGTATCCTGCCCCAGTATCCTCTTGTGGTTGTGTCCATCAATACACCTCTCCTCGAAGTGAGTTACTCACATGGCGCCCGTTGTTTCGGGATTTTGAGCTCATCAAACCTGGCGGTCTGGTGCGATCCGAAATCCCGAAACATCAACAAAGCCACAGACTTCGCGTTTCCACTACCTGTTCCGTTACTCCCATTCCATTCGAGTGGATTGCGCCGAGCTCATCCATATTATATCACAGTGGCGCTGCGTTTATGCGGGGTAAGAGCTCAGACTATGTGAGAAACCACGTCATCCTGAACTTGGTTCAGGACCCATCCCTTCTCCGGATGGGTGCCGGATCGAGTCCGGCATGACGTATTACTCAGTGAGACTGAGCTCTTACTATGCGGGATGGCAAAAGTTCACAATCCGTGATCACTACGTCATCCCGGAGCTGAGCCAGCACCTACGAGGAATGGATGAGTGCTCAAACCACTTCGGCGTGACGTGAGATTCCCACGGACTCTGAACTCTTACTCGTAATGTTGACCTCACGATACCTGACATTTTGGTTCAATCCGAAATCGCGGGACATCAACAGTATGTGATGTAGATCCCAAAGTCCCTTCGATCGTGTTCGGACAATTGCCAGTTCTGTTGCCGGATTACGCTCAGTCGTCCGGTTCTACGAAAATATATCCAAAATACCTCTTGACAAATTCGAATGGGGGGGGGGTACACTAACAATAAGTCCTACAAGTGACGGAAGCTCCTATCGGGCTAGCCATGGTAAATGCCCAGAAAGTCACGGGTCGGCTTGAAGTGCGCGTTTCAACAATGCGTCAGACTTCATATAGAGCCGAAGGAGGGGAATGATGAAGAGAGTTTGGATGGTACGCCACGTCGTACACACCACGTTGCTGATTCTCGCCGCGCTATCTATCGGATTGATGACGGGGTGCAACACGTCTGACACGGGCACGGATGCCGCTGCTGCTTCGTCGGTCACGCCGCTACCGCCGGCAGTAGCGGTCACGCAGTTGGAAGGCCTTTCGTTCAGTCAGATTGTCCACAGGTTCCGAACTGTTTCCGTGCCCGTATCCGCAGGGCTGCTCGATACCAAGTATCTGTTGTTCAATTACTCGTGGAATGACGACGTTCACCTCGTCGCCTTGCCACAGTTCGAGGCACAAGGACGACTTGAGCCAGAGGAGTGGATAGCCAAGTTTCAGATGTATGAATGGACTTTCGGTTGTTGCACCGGCATATATGATGAGATGGCGTGCTCAAACTGGTTCCAGCTCGGTGGACGCACAGATTTGCTCACATTTGGGAGCAGCAGCAACGCCGTGGCATCGGGAGTGCAACCCACCGCAGCAGCTGCCAATGCCGGCCCCACGCCAGTTGTCGTAGCGGCTATGCCGGATTACGCTCCGAGGTCAGATTTCAGTTCTCCGCCCAGTTTCTCTGGCTCAGGCAGCAGCGCTTCTGCAGACAACTCCGCGGCATCACGCGCCTTAGACGAGATGAAGCGCAGCGCACAACAAACTGCAAGCGACACGCGAAAGACTCTGGACGATATTAAGCGCCAGGGGGAAGAGAGCGCCAGGGATGCGAAGGACGCGGCCGACAAGGCGGAGAGGCGAAATCGTGCTGTGGCCAACGCGCAGAAAGAGGTGGCGCGTGCACAGGCGGATGTTGCAAGTGCGCAAGAAGACTTGAGCCGCCACATGTCAAGTCCAAGCGGTGCCTCGGTCGACAGCGACAGGAGGCGCCTTGACAGCGCACAAAGTAGACTGTCAAGAGCACAGAAAGAGCTTGCCGATGTCATGAGACGTGGCTGGTGATGATACTCTTGGTGTTGTGATGCTTGGGTGCGGCAAGCTAAGCTTGTTTCACTCACCGGCCTGAGATTGGCCGGGTTTTGATGTTTCAGGATTTCGGACTGCACTAATCCGTCAGGTTTGCTGAGACCAAAATCCCAAAACGACGGCGGGCTTTGAGAATGGCAAACTGCCCAATCCCGCATTGTATATTATTGGATAGGAGACTCCGAAAATGGAACCTTTACTGAGAAAGAAATCCGAGAAGAATGAACCCGGTCCGTCCAAAATGGTCGAATCCGTGTTCAACGAGACGACTCACGAGGACGAAGACTACTCTGTGCGAGTTGCAGGGAAGTTGGGCACGCTACGGCATGGCACGCGAACCAGCGTGGCCCGGGAGACTACAGATCACGCCTAAGATAATGATCAAACCATTGCTGTGGCGGTACGAGCGCACGATTCCTGACGAGCCAATGACCTGTGATATGAAATATGATCCGGAAGAAATGCTCATGGTGGAAGACGACCGGGCGGAAGATCAGCAACCACCATACTGCGTTGGACACGCGGACAATGCGCAGGTTCGACGTGAAACCACAGACGATGGATAGCTGGAAGCCTCACATACTCATCGTGTCGACGAAGCTAGACACGGCAACAGACTCTGTGATACTGCGCCTCAAACAGATGGGGGCAGATTTCTTTCGCGTCAACACTGAGGATCTTCCACTGCAGGCTCGGTCTAGCTACGTCTTTGGCTCTCGTGGGAAGGCTCGGTGGACTTGGCTGTGTCCACATTTTGGCGAGGTCCAGCTAGACACGGTCAAGGTCGTGTGGTATCGTCGCCACAGGCTCCCGATGATGCCTGATGACGTACTACCTGCCCATTGGGATTATTGTGTGCGTGAAACGGACTGGTTTCTCCGCGGCGCTTTGTACGCAACGGACGCCACTTGGGTGGGTCATCCAGCGTATATGCAGCAAGCAGAATCGAAGTTGTACCAGTTGTCTGTCGCACGCAAGATCGGCTTCACGATACCGGATACGACCATTACGAATGCTGCCGAGGAGGTATCGCGTTTTTACGAGGAACTCCGGAGCAGAGTCGTTGCAAAACCTTTGCGAACGGGATACTTCGATTACGGCGACAGACAGGCTTGTGTCTTTACGGAGGTGCTTGCTCCGGACGACTTACAGGATAAAGACGCCTTGACAATTGCCCCGGTAATATATCAACAGCACTTGGCGAAGGAGTGCGATGTTCGGGTCACCGTCGTCGGGAATGACGTGTTCGCCGCAGCCATCGACTCACAGTCGGTGCAGTCTGCCGTTACCGATTGGAGAAAGTCTGAAACTGAGGACCTGCCTCACAGTCGCCATCGCCTACCAGATCATATCCGCACTCTATGTCTTGATCTGCTGCGCGAAATGGGCTTAAGTTTTGGTGCCATTGATCTGGTGCTTACGCCTGATGGCACTTATTACTTTCTCGAAGTCAATCCGAATGGTCAGTGGTTATGGATTGAGGACAGGCTGGGATATCCGATTTCGGAATGCATCGCAAGGTGGCTCGTAGATCATGCGGGATGATATCAGACGGCGTCTCCGCGCTTCTGCCTATTGGCTGCTAGACCGAGTCTGGCCCACGCTAGAGCCCAAGAGACCAGGCAAAGACAGTGTGGCGGATTTAATGCACGGTTCGCTTGCGGACAAGAGCCTTGACATAATCACGGCATCAATGGAATGTCTTAAGACTGAGATGGCAGCAGAAGACGACCGAAACAAGAGGGTCGAGGCAAAGCTCCAGAGTCTCTTGGGGCTCAATACCGCGGGCATTGGCATCATAACAACGCTTGTAACTCTTCTGACCGCCAACAAGGAAACTGCGTTCCCACCCAGGATTGTGCTGTTTGCGGTTGCCATCGCTGGCTATGTAGCATTGCAGCTATTCAGGGCTGTCTGGGCCTCAGTTAGGGGCCTGGAAAGAAGGCATTATGCAGTGCTGACAATCGAAGTGATCGACCCAACTGATCACGATGCCGATGTCGGTGCATACTATGCCCGGCTGTATTCTGAGATGCGTGACTGCCTTCGGAAAAACTACGCAGTAATCGATGACAAGGTAGACCAGATGGCACTTGCGCACACGGCAGTTCTCAACGCGACTTTCGCCCTTGCACTTCTCGTGCTGCTCGTGATCATACTCTACGTAGTGCTCTGATGAATGAGACTGGGGACTCGCGTTGCTTTCGTCTGGTGAGTGGTTGATAGTCTAGACTCCGGGCATCCCATACGTGTTGTTTCGGGATTTTGAGCTCATCAAACCTGGCGGTCTGGTGCGATCCGAAATCCCGAAACATCGCACCTCTATTTCTTCTCGCTATACACAACCGAGCTTACAACTCTACCGACTATCTCGAGAGAACCTGCGGAGCACTTGTCGACAGTATCGTCCAATGTGTGCCAGGGGCCGTAGTCGAAGTCGATAATGTCTACGCACTTGATTCCGGCAGCTATCAGCGGTAAGTGGTCATCGCTGATCTGATACTTGACCTCGTCCACGAAGTGCTCGGCATAGCCCATGCGGCTGGCGGTCCGCCATATCTTGTCGACAATCTCTGGGGCAGCGTCCTGAGAGTTCCTTTCGCGGTATATGCGCAGGTCTTTGTCGCCAACCATGTCCAGCAGGATTCCGTAGCGGATTCGGACGTCTTCTCGCCAGGCCGGAATCGACGTGGCGTTGATATTCTTCGCGAAGTAGCGGGAACCGAAGAACATAGTGGCGTCGGTGCGGCCGTAGTCCTCTCCGTCAAAGAACACAAATAGCACGCCTATCTTTGGTGTGGTTTTGGCGAAAATCCTTGACAACTCCATCAGGACAGCCACGCCCGACGCACCGTCGTTTGCCCCTGGTATGGGCTTGTTCTTTAGCTTCGGGTCTATCTCCATATCCGCAATTGGGCGAGTGTCCCAGTGGGCGCACAGCAGCACCCATTCGCTGGCCTCGGGGTTGATCACTGCGGATATGTTGGCCATCTCGAGGATCTTGCCATCCACCTTCTGCGAGAACCTCGAAACCTTCACGTGTTTTGTCTGCTTCTCCAGGTACGAAACGATGAGGTCAAGGCACTTGGAGTGCCCTTCCGACCCAGGCACTCTCGGCCCACAGTCCACTTGCGCCTTGAGGTTCACAAATGCCCGGCCGCCGTCGAAGCGTTCGGCCGAGCCGGAGCAACCGCACATTAGCATCGTCAACAGAAAAAGGGCCGGCGCCAGCGCCGACCCTCGAAAGGCTCTGGTTTTCATAGACACATTTTATTGCGTAGGACTGATCCGGTCAAGAACCGAGTAGTCTATCCTGCTCCTGCCTGCGATGAATGTCTCGATTGCTTTGACCAGGTTCATATCCGAAGGCCCTTTGACGACCGTGCTGTTCTGCCACACCTTCCAGTAGCCCATCGCTCCGTTCGCAAGCGAATTGGAGACCGCTACGGTGTATGTGGCATCGTCGGAGAGGGCGCTGGTTCCGACAAGGACCGCGCTGACCCTGCTGCCAGCCTGTTTGCTCGCGTCAAAAGTAAACTTGACTCCAGATACCTGCAGGAATCCAAGATTGGGCTGCGGATTGATCGATACTGAGCGCTCCAGAGCCGCACGGACGGTGGAGCCCTTGACCTGCAGCGATATCACCGGGTCCTCCTGGAAAGAAACCAGGTCGGTGATGGACCGGGAGTTGATCTTTCCTGCGGGAATCGGCGTCTCAAGAGGTTTGGTCTCGCTGGCGGCCACGAACGCGATATCCGTTCCCATCGCCCCCCTCAACGAATCTGCCATCAAGCTTCCAATCGACGTCTCTGCACGTGCGGCGTTCGCGTTGGCGAGTGCGGACGCGGACTCAGTCTCGCTGGCGAAGGCCAACGGAACTGCCGCAAACATCACGGCTATGATCGATGCGAATATCCTCTTGTACACTTGCTTTACTGCTTTCATGGCTTCAACCTCGCGCCCGCACAGTGGATTACCACTCATTACTTATAGACGCGTACGGCGGCCTTTTGTCGCACATTATTGTTGATTATCTGCATTTGGCTTGACCTGCCTCAGGGCAGCCTGGATGAAATCGTCCATGTCGCCGTCCATAACACGCAGGACATCGCCCGTTTCGTGCCCGTTGCGGTGGTCTTTCACCATCGTGTAGGGCTGGAACACGTAAGAGCGCATCTGATTGCCCCACTCGATGGCACGCATATCACCGCGCAGCTCAGCCATCCGCTGCTCATTTTCAGCGGTCTGCAATTCTGCGAGACGCGCGGCCAGAACCTTCAGCGCCATATCGCGATTCTTGTGCTGGGAGCGTTCGTTCTGACAGGTAACCACCACTCCGGTCGGGATGTGCGTGATGCGGACCGCCGAGTCGGTCTTGTTGACGTGCTGACCGCCGGCGCCACTGGCCCGATAGGTGTCGATCTTGATCTCATCCGGGTTGATGGTGACCTCCGAGGCGTCATCAATCTCGGGGATAACATCAACCGCCGCGAAAGATGTGTGCCGCCGCTTGTTTGCGTCGAACGGCGATATCCGAACCAGACGGTGCACGCCTCGCTCGTTTTTCAGGTAGCCATAGGCGTTGCGTCCCTCAACCAGAACAGTGACGTTCTTCGATCCGGCTACATCGCCCATTACGTTATTGATGATCTCGGCCTTGTAGCCGCGCCTTTCAGCCCAGCGCAAGTACATCCGCAGAAGCATCTCCGCCCAGTCGCAGGCCTCCGTACCGCCCGCACCAGCGTTGATTTCGAGGATGGCGTTGTTAGGGTCGTGAGGTCCAGACAGCAGCGTCTCGAGTTCTACCTTATCGTAGTCACGCTCGATACGCTCGATGTCCGCCGCCAGGTCCATTGCCTCCTGGCTTTCCTCATCGTCCACTATCTCTGCCAGAACGGCTACATCATCTATGCGAGAGGCCAGTTCCTGAATGGGCTCAAGGGAAGCCTTCAGTTGAGAAATGGTCTTTAGGATCTTCTGGGCTGCGCTCACGTCGTCCCAGAACGTCGGCTCAGATGACAGGCCTTCAAGCCTTTCTATTTCGCGAAGCTTGCCGGCCAGGTCAAAGATGACCTCCCAGCACTTCGAGTTTTCCCTGCAGGGCTCTCGCCCGTTCAATCGTATCTTTCAGCATATTCTATCTGACATCCACCTTCCCCAGGCAGCATTTCTTGAACTTTTTCCCGCTGCCGCACGGGCAGGGGTCGTTGCGGCCCACCTTGGAATCTCTACGAGCAGGGGTTCCTCCGGACGAAGCCGGTCCCGGCCCTCCGCCGGAGTTGCCGCTCATTCCCTGCGGCCCCTCAGCAGACTGCTCCACCAGATCCTGGAACTGCATACGCTGCCGTTTTGGCGGTTCCTGGAGCTGAACCCGGTACATCATCCGTACCATGTCTTCCTGCACACCCTCCAGCATCTGCTGGAATAGCTCGTAGGCTTCCTTCTTGTACTCTATCAGGGGGTCCCTTTGAGCATAACCACGCAGGCCAATGCCTTCGCGCAGGTAGTCCATAGCGTCGAGATGGTCGATCCACTTGTGGTTTATGAAATCAAGCGCCACGTGCCTTTCGGTCTGCCGCATAAGCTCAGGCCCGATTTCCTGTTCCTTGGCTTCGTAGCTGCGGTGCACAATGTCGTGCAGCATATCAATCAGGTCGTCGCGTCGCTTGCCAGTGAAATCCGACCGCTTTGCGTAGAACTCCAGAGGCAGAATCTCGTTTATGTGGTTGAATAGCCCATCGTAGTCCCATTCGTCACGGCCGATATTCTCCGGACAGAACATGGTCACGGCGTTTGTCATCGCGTTTTCGAGGTAGGACACCACGGTTTCCCGCAGATCGGCCCCCTCCAGAATCATCCTGCGCTGCGAGTATATGGTCTCGCGCTGAACGTTCATTACATCGTCATACTGCAGCACGTGCTTACGGATGTCAAAGTGGTGCATCTCCACTTTCTTCTGCGCGCGTTCGATCATCCTGGAGAGAAGCTTGGCGTCGAGAGCCTGGTCTTCGCGCCATCCGCCAAGTAGGAACGATTTCGACTTGTCGCCGAACAATCTCCACAACTCGTCTTCGAGCGACACAAAGAACTTCGAGCCACCCGGATCGCCCTGGCGTCCTGATCGTCCACGGAGCTGATTGTCTATCCGGCGGCTTTCGTGACGCTCCGAGCCGATTATCTGGAGCCCGCCGCGCTTGACGACGTCGAGCGCCTTCGGCGAGGCCTGTTCCACCTTATCGGGATTGCTCTTCCTCCACCCGTCGAAGTCCCAGTTGATGTCTTCCGGACTCAGCTCCGACAGCGGAGGCAGATCGTCCTCCGCAGACTCCGGGTCATCGATGCCGCCAAGTATGATGTCTACACCGCGGCCTGCCATGTTTGTTGCGATGGTCACAGCTCCCCTGCGCCCGGCCTGTGAAATGATTTCCGCTTCCATCTCGTGGAACTTGGCGTTCAGCACGTTGTGCACAATGCCCTGACGAAGCGCGTGTTCGAGTTGCGGCTTGAACCTCGGCGACAGCGACATATGCTTCAGCATCTCTTCCAGAGTTGCCTCGCTGAGCATGTCAAGGTCGAAGTCGAGGATCTTGGCGAGCTTGGTCAGTTTGTTGAGAGCAAGTTCCGTGAACCGGGCGTTGAGCAGGTTGTGGAACTCTTTCTTCTCGTCATTACTTATTTTGTTCGTATTGTCCAGCCGCACCCGCAAGAGCTCCGTTGCGGCGAGGAGCTGAAGCCTTTCGGAGAGCAGCCTCTCACTGATCAGCTCGGACACCTGAATTGATCTGGTTCCGACCAATACCGGTTGCTGCCTGGTGTAGCATCTCAGTATCTCCAGGGTGAGCCCTCGGTACTTGGCTTCCTCGGATTTGTATATTATGTCAGCCTGGTCCTTGCGGATTACAGGCCGGTTCGTGGGGATCTCTACGACATCGAGTGCATAGATCTTGCGGAACTCGTCCTCTTCGGTTTTCGCGGTACCAGTCATTCCGGCCAGTTTCGTATAGAGTCTGAAGAAGTTCTGGAATGTGATGGTCGCCAGCGTCTGGCTTTCTTCTTGAATCTTGCAGTTCTCTTTTGCCTCAACCGCCTGGTGCAGACCATCGCTCCAGCGTCGACCGAACATCAATCGACCGGTGAACTCGTCTACTATGGTGACCTGACCATCCTTGACAACGTAGTCGATGTCGCGCTTGAACACCGCGTGTGCCTTGAGGGCCGCGTTGACATACTGGTTCATCTCAAGGTTTTCGGGGTCGTTGAGGTTACCGCATCCGGTGATCTGTTCAACCAGTTGCGTGCCCTCTTCAGTCAGCATAGCGCTCTTGGCCTTCTCATCGATCGTGTAGTCGCGGTCCTTGACCAGTCTGCGCGCGACTCGATCCATCTTATAGTACATGTCGCTGGATCGATATCCCCGGCCGGAGATGATGAGCGGAGTTCTGGCTTCATCAACAAGGATGTTGTCAACCTCGTCGACTATTGCGTAGTTGAGCTCCCGCTGCGTCAGGTCTTCCTCACGAAACGCCATGTTGTCGCGAAGATAGTCGAACCCGAACTCGTGGTTAGTGCCGTAGGTAATGTCGCAGGCATAGGCCTCCCGGCGGCTGATCGGACGAAGCTGTTCCCATTCGCGTGGGTCGTCCGGCACGTAGTCGGGGTCATAGAGGAACGACCTGCCGATGTCTCCGGTTTCGGCGCTTTGCCCGTGTATCGAACCCACCGTAAGCCCCAGGAGGTGAAAGATGGGGCCGTTCCAGCGAGCGTCTCGTTTGGAGAGGTAGTCGTTAGTGGTGACCAGGTGCGCGCCCTTACCGTCCAGCGCATTCAGATACAGCGGCAGAGTGGCGACCAGGGTCTTGCCCTCACCAGTTCTCATTTCGGAGATCCGGCCCTGGTGCAGCACCATCGCACCGATCATCTGCACGTCGAAATGCCGCATCCCCAGGGTTCGGATGCTCGCCTCTCGAACCACCGCGAAGGCTTCGACCAGCAAGTCGTCGAGATCGGCCCCGTCTACCAGCCTCATCCGGAACTCATCAGTCTTGGCCCTGAGCTGGCCGTTGGACAGGGCGTGGATTGTTGGCTCAAGTGCGTTGATCTGGTCTGCTACTTTGCGAAATTGCCTGATCTCGCGTTCGTTTGAGCTGAAAAGCTTGAGGATATCCATGTTTGTAGTTTCGCTTCACAATAAAAGGGGAAACGCAGGATTGGCTCTCGTGTTTCCCCTCGAATAACCGGAATATGTCGCTGCGCAGGGATATGCAAGAATATGCTTCGGAACTGCCTTTCGTCCAAAAGCTACCCCTGTTTACGATACCATATACGCTCCCACCTGTCAACGCGTTCCTCACCGTGGGGTGCAAGGGTATTGACAGCCAGGCAAAGCAGTGACATAATAAGTGTGAGAGAGGCGCTGGTGAGGTAATTGGACGTGCATAGCATTCAAGATATCGAGGCAATACGCGCGGCTGCGCACGAATACATGGAGATGGCCAGCCAGCCGATCCAGGAAGAACGCCGCAAACTGTGGTCGGCGCACTACAGCCTGAAGCCCGTGCGGCCGCCCATCAGCGTCGGCATCGGTTATCACAACAACTGGGCCAGGGAGTACTTCAGCGACGCCAATATGAAGTGTCAGTCGCCGTTCCTGCGCGAGTTTGAGCGGACGTTTAAAATGTCCCTGCTCCAGCAGACTTTCGGCGATGACTCGGTTATGGAGCCTTGGGTGACCCTCCACGC
>CAYSLA010000072.1:0-16156 GCA_964431685.1 uncultured bacterium
CTTCCTGCGTACTGGATTGGCGTGAATATAGTCCACCATGGCATACAGCTTTTTCGGGCTGTAGATCGACAGCGCACGTACCTGCTCTTTCCACACAGCGTATTGGGACTTGCCATTGGTGTGACGCGCCATCACTTCTAAAACCTTCCTCGCACTCATCTGCTCGGCTTGCCGGATAATCCTCTGAGCGGATCTTGCACGCCAAATCCTGTTGAATCGGTGCAGTGCCCCCCATCTGATAGGTATACCAGCAAATGCACGTGATCCGGCATCAGAACGAAAGCCGAGACGCAGCCACCGCACCCGTCCAGAGCTTTGCCAATCTCCTCGCACACGATATCCCGCACGCCTGCGTTGTTGAGCATGGGCAACCACTCCACAAACGTTCCCGTGATGTAGTAGTAACCGGCCCCTGTGTCGATGTTCTTCCACTTCACGACATCATATTAGACAAACATCGCGCGTTTTCCTCTGCGAACATACGCACGTTCGTTTCGGGAACAAGCTTCCCGAAATACCCAAAAGTACTCAGAACACGCATATGACCGACCGTCGAGCGCTACTTCAGACATGATAACTGCGCAACAAATATCTTACAAGCGAAAGTTGCCTCACCTAGGAGAGTCAGCAACACGCTCGCGAACAATTCGCGGTTTGACACGTCTATTCACAAGTAGTAACCTACCATCAGGGAGATGTGGATGCGAAATACCTGGCTACTATCTGAGATCGTCGCAATGCTGGTCGTATTGTGCTCGACTGGTCTGGCTGGCGCAAGCGGCGAGTCTACAATCAGGGTCGGGCTGAGATACTTCGGAGCGGCGAGTCAGATGACGGTCACAGCCAATGGAGCCTATACAATCCGCTCAACCGACGCCCGATTCTTTGCTCCCGGTAATAACGTTGATACAACGACCATTGTCGCCTCGGCGGATGGGCTGGCCTTAGTATCGGGCGGCAGCATAAAGGCGATCCCGTGTGGGTCTGTCACACTGTCCGCGGACTCACCCGACACGCTGCTGACCGTAACCTCACTCGCCCGCAAGCCGCGCTCCTACCGGGGAACTCTTGAGTTTGCGAGCAAGAACGGCAGGTTGACGCTTGTGAACGTGGTGGATATCGAGGACTACCTGAAAGGTGTTCTTCCAGCGGAGATGCCGGCAAGCTACCCTGCGGACGCTCTAAAGGCCCAGGCGGTGGCGGCGAGGACATACGCGATCGCGAACAGCCGCAAGCATCTGAATGACAACTACTCCGTGTGCGACCAGTCGGACTGTCAGCTCTATACCGGGGCCGCATCCGAACGTGAGCCTTGCTCCAAAGCGATCGACAGCACTCGCGGCCTCATCATCTGCTACAACGGCAAGCCGGCCTCAATAATGTACTCATCTGACTGCGGAGGAGCAACAGCCGACTACTCGGCCTCCAACCCGACTAGATGCCATCCCTATCTGAGCGGGGTCGCAGAGCCAGAGGGGGTGATTCACAGCAACTGGACGCTCACTCTCTCTTTCAAGGACATCGCGGCCCGCGCCTTGCGCTCCGGCGTCAAGAACTGCGGTGGACTGACGGGGCTCGCGATATCTTCGAGGGACAGGTTTGGACGAGCAGTGGCGCTGGAGCTTACCACGCAGACCGCGAAGTCAACAATCTCCGCCTCGGCGTTCCGGAGTGCGCTGGGGGTGGGCGTGCTGAAGAGTACGATGTTTGAGCTGGAATGCTCGGAAGACGGTCAGGTCACGTTCACGGGAAAAGGATTCGGCCACGGAGTCGGGATGTGCCAGAAAGGCGCCAGGGCACTGGCACTGCCACCGTTCTCGATGTCCTACAGGGAAATTCTGGCCCACTATTTCCCCGGCACGCAGATCACAGTGTGGCCGTAGTCTGTGTATTAGGCGGCATCCCCAACACCACTCCGGCTTCGCTGCCGGAACCTCTCATGCACGGTTTGTTGCGACATGCGCGAAGCGGCAGGTGAGGATTAGGTCCTCGGCACTTCGACCTCACCGAGTATGATGTCCACAATGCGATCCGCGGTCAGACCCTCTATCTGTGCCTCCGGTCTCAGGATCAACCTGTGCCGCAGGACCGGTTTTGCGAGAGTCTTCACGTCGTCGGGCGTGGCGTATCCCCTGCCCCGCGCCGCGGCGAGGGCCTTGGCGCCCAGCATCAGGTAGATCGAAGCGCGCGGACTCGCCCCCAACACCAGGTTACGGTTTTCCCGCGTCCTGCGCACAATCTTGACGACGTAGTCCACCATAGGTTCGTCAAAAGTGACGTTGCGGCACATACCGCGAATTCCAGCGAGCTGTCCCGTGTCCAGAACCTTGTTGACACCGACATCAGCGAGCCTGTTGGAGTCGAACCCCTCGTTCCATCTCCGCATTATCGTCATCTCGTTCTCAACCACAGGATAGCCCATCACGACCTTGAGCATAAACCTGTCCAGCGTCGCCTCCGGCAGAGGATATGTGCCCTCGTACTCTATCGGATTCTGCGTAGCCAGCACCGTAAACGCGTCGTCGAGCCGATAGGTTTCGCCATCTATTGTGACCTGCCGCTCCTGCATGGCCTCCAGCAGGGCCGCCTGCGTCTTGGGCGGAGTACGATTGATCTCGTCGGCCAGAAGAATCCCTGTGAAGATCGGGCCCTTGCGAAGGTCGAAACTCACACTGGCGGGATTGAACACGTTGGTGCCGATGATATCGGACGGCATCAGGTCCGGCGTGAACTGCACGCGTTTGAAATCGGTCGACACTGTCAGCGCGAACGTTCTCGCGATCAGGGTCTTCGCGATCCCCGGCACACCCTCCAGAAGAACGTGCCCCTCGCAGAGCAGAGCCACCATAATCTGTTCAATGGCTTCGGTCTGCCCCACGACAACTTTGCCCATTTCCTTCCGGATGGACTCCGCCATCAACGCTACTGCTTCAACATCAGCCCCTGAAGAGGAAGCTGAATCAAGTTCAGCTGGTTTCCCCACTCCTGTTTCGTCCAATGCCCAACTCCTGTTCCAAGCCGTGAATCTCCACGGCAATCTCGGTTAGCAAACGATCATCCAGCGACTGGTCGAGGGCTCTGCTCTCGCAGCGGTTGAGAACGGCCAACACCCGCTCACCACTCGACCACCCGTACTCCGAGCCCACCGCGGCGGCCAAAGACTCTCTGTCCAAGTCTGAGGACACGCCGAGCTTTCGGGCAATGTTCTTGCGAAACGATCTGCCCAGAATTCCCGCCGCGACTCCGTGGGCATGAGCTCTGTGATACATCCTGCCCACAGCCTCAACAAACTCAGAGCCGGGCCTGACAGCCTCCTGGTTCTCCAGACCGCGAACAGCGCCAAAACGCTTTCCCCTGCTGTGCAGCAGGACGGCCCCGCAGACAGCCGCGATGGCCAGCGCCACCCACACGTGCCGACCCACCACGAAACCGGTACCGCGCGACTCGATGAAACCATGAGCATACTCATCAAACAGTATCCTGCCTGTGCCCTCGAACCGCGAGTCGATAATCCTCAGCATTCTTACAGCGTTGCTGGGTTCGGTCATAGCCTCGTTGGTGATCGGGTATCTGCTGTCGAAATAGATCACCTCGCCGGCGCCGAACTTCCTGCTTTCGCGAAGCTCTCCGGTAATCCCGACGCCTCCGTCAGACAGAGCTATCAGCACACCACCGCGGCGAACCCAGTTGACCAGATCGGGCTGCTCCATTTCGGACACAGGGCCTGAAAACGGGTCCTGCCCGCCGATGGGCTGGACCTGTATGAGGATAACCGCACCCTCAGGAATACTGTCGTATGGCTTCTTCAATCTGCCCACAGGATAGTGGAGCCGAGCCAGCAGCTCGTAGAATGCCTTGACCCCTGGCTTGTCCGGGTTGTAGGTGCTGCTCACATCGTTCTCCGTGCCCTTGTCCGCCAGAATCCACATCGCCAACACTGCGATGCACGCAATGAATATACCCCACAGGATCGTCGCTGGACTCCGCCCAGGAACCGCTCTGGAGTTCATTTGTGACCTGCCTGGGCGACCAGACTCTCGAACGTGCGAACTGTATCATCATAGTCGACACGCCTGCAGTTGTTGTTGCCGTAGATGACCTCATCAAAACGAAGGGTAAGCGGTCGCAACTGCCCCACAGCCGCGTCGAGACCACCGTCTTCGAGGTCTCGAACGTATTCCCAATTCGTCTTGCTCTTGTCGAACCTGAGCACTCTGGTCTCGTCAAGCCACGCGATGCTGGCCATGTATGCCAGCCGGAAGGCTTCACGGTAGTTGCCGGCTTCGGCCAGAGTCCTGGCCTCAGCGATCAGAGGTCCGCTTACCGGCAGATCGAAAGATCGGACGCCCGCTGATATACTCTCCTGCCGCCTCACGCGGCCCCTGAGGTGCCGCCGGATCAGGACGTACACGAGACCTGCAAAAGCCAGAACTACTGTTCCCGCCAGGGCAAGAGACAGCGTCCTGCCAATTGCGGCCGCCCGTTCATCAGCGCCGCTCAAGAATCGAATGATAGCATCCCGGAGCCACGCGTTCACTTTCTCAACGAGCGAGCCAAATGTGTCTTTGGAGTAGTTGCGGTTGTAGGATCGGTCTGCGAGTATCCTCTCGATCTCCTCGCGCACCACCTGAGGATGCTCGCTTGCCGGCTGCCACCGAGCAGTTTGCGCAGCGAGGATCATAGAGCCCAGCGCCACCACCAGTGCCACAACCGACGCAATGCGAGCCGCCACTCTTCGACGGATAGCAGGCTGGAAGCCTGAACCACAAGGCTCAGGGAGAGCTCTGAGTCTCACTGCCCACGCTCCGAGGGGGGATTGAGCTTACCATCTGATCCTGGATCAAGTTCAGGAGATTCAGGTTCAGAATAACGCTGCGGCAGATCGGGCTCCACTCTTTCCTGCGGAAGAGCCGCGTAAGACTCGTATGCGGGGATATGGGCCCCGTCCCTGAGGTTCCTGGCGAGCAGTTCCAGGTCGAAACCCTCCCTGCGCATTCTTGAGTCGTAGTACACCAGAATCGTGACTATTGACGAGAACGGCGACAGCACGGCTGAAGCCGCGGCCGTAAGAAGCGCGTTTGCCACCATCAGAACGTGCGGAGCGCCGGTTTCGGACATCATGTAGAAAGTGGAGACTACGGTAAGCGGCATTACTACCATGCTCTGGGCAATCGAGACCGCGATTGAAACGAGCACCATAAGGCCAAGGCCTTTCAGGATGTTGCCCCTTATGAGCTCCCAGGCTCTGGTCATAGATGCGCTGATGCCCTGGTTCTCAAGGACGATGATCGGGATAACCAGAAGCAGTCTGGCGAAAACATACACTGGAAAGGACATCGCCGCAAGCCCTACCATCCCAAGCACAATCGCGCCCACAAACATCGGCACGTTTGAGACCCCGCTCGCAACTCCCAGGGCGACGGCTCCCCCGATGAGAGCACCGCCGGGGATCATAGCGCCAAGCACGCATAGCCCAACCAGCAGTCCACCAAAGAACACGCGGAAGAAGACAGACGCCGAAAACACCCTGCGGTAACATTCGCCAACACTGGTGGGTCTGTCGAGATACCGCTCGGAGATGGCAAGGGTAAGTGCGGCTGTTACAAGCGGGCTGGCGATCAGCACAATCCACACCGCCGACAATATCGTCCCGATGATCTGAGGAGTGCCCATTGCGGATGGGTTCTGCGAGAAGTACTGCAGGAATACCTGCGGAGCATACAGCACTGCCGCGATGCCAACGAACAACCAGAAACTGCTTCTATACAGGTCAAAGGATTCATCGAGCACATCGGTGAAGTTCATCGGCCTGATCCGACGCTGCCCTCGAGTTCGCAAATTGCCCTCCAGTATTGGTAGTTATCGCGGCAGTCTGAACAACGCACACGCCGCAGCAGTGGTCGACTCGGCCACCTCTACTAAGCTGATTCCCCGAATCTTCGCAATCTCCTCCACAATCCTGGTGAGATAGGCTGGTTCGTTTCGCTTGCCTCTGTATGGGTGAGGCGCCATATAGGGGCAATCGGTCTCCACCAGCAGGCGCTCGCCTGGGCACATACGCACAACTTCGGCCAGTCGGGTGTTAGACTTAAAGGTTATGGGACCGTCGACTCCGATGTGCATCCCGAGGTCGAGGACTTCCGCCGCTTCCTTCGCATCGCCGGAGAAACAGTGGAACACCCCTCCCACAAGCAGCCCGGCAAACGGGCGCAGAATCGACAGAGTATCCTCCATCGCCTCGCGGCTGTGGATTATCACCGGCATCTGCAGGCGCTGAGCAAGTGCGAGTTGCGCCTCGAATGCAGCTCGTTGGGCAGGTCTGGGGCTGAAGTCGTAGTGGTAGTCGAGCCCGATCTCACCGATTGCCACGACAGTCGGTGTAGATACTTCGTGGGCACATGCCCCGAAGACCTGCTGCCGTACGCTTCGGGACAAACGTCCGCGAAGCATAGTCGGTGTAGATACTTCGTGGGCACATGCCCCGGAGACTCGCTGCCGTAAGCTCGGGACAAACGTCCTGCTTCGGGGCAAACGCCCGCGAAGCATAGCATAGGCCGTCGCTGCCAGCTCCTCGTAACGGCTCTCCACGGTCAGATCATACGAGGACGCGTCGTGCGGATGTGTCCCCACCGAAGCGAAGATGCCGCCGTGCTCACCGGACAGACGGACAGCCTTTTCGCTGGACTCGACATCATAACCGCACACGATGACACGTGTGACTCCCGCTGCTGCCGCCCGTTGCAGAACGGAGTCCAGGTCCGAATCGAACTTGCCATCGGTGAGGTGCGCGTGCGTGTCTATGAGTTCCATTGTCCCTGACTTCTCCGCCTTCGCTGCCGGAACCGCTCATGTCCCCTGAACTCGATTCAGGGCTCGTTTGCGGAGCGTGAGATTTCTCACTTTGTTCGAAGTGACAGCTAGAGGCACGGCACGCGGTCGGCAAGGAATTCCTCGACAAGCTGATTGAACAGATCGTACCTGTGGTAAAATGCAAATTCCCCAACGCCCTCGATGACTTCGAGAATCGAACCTTCGATCAGTCCGTGCAGCGCCTCAGATCCGGCAAGTATATAGTCCGGCTCGTCGGACCCACATACGACTAATGCGGGCACGCCGACATTCTGACAGTCCTCCGTGACATCAGCGGAACCGAGCACACGCATCCATGCTTTGATGCTGCGCGAGGAAAGATGCGGATTGTTCACCAGTGAATCGGACAAGTCCCAGCCTGCGTCGGTCGGAGTTTGCTCAGTTTGTGACGAAGCAACCTGTCTTCCCCCGACGCCAAGTTTCCCTAGCCACCTGACCAGGAAGCTATCGAAGCGAGGTCTGCCGGGCAACATGTCGTGGATAAGGCGGTTCTTCTCTAACTCGACAAAGCTCGGAGCGCAAGAGTGAAGGATCAGCCCCAGACAACAATCGGGATGAGCGGACGCGAGCTTTATTGCGGCCAGGCCACCCGCGCCGTGGCCGACTATCACCGCGGAGGGAACCCCCAGATGTTTCAGAAGACGCAGGGCCTGGCTGGAGACGTGGTCGAGGTCTACGGCTCGACCCTTCCTGCGGAGTGCCGGAGTAAACGCAATTACGCGGCAGCGATCCGACAGGGCGGACACCTGATACCCGAAGCACTCTTTAAGACCCAACACGCCGGGTATGAGGAGCAATGGCACACCCGCTCCAGTATCCGTGTACTCCAGTTTGAGGTCATCGGCACGAAAGATGGGCAAAACTAACCACCTGTCCGGTCATTTCGAGAACGGAGTATAAGACCCATGCGACACATAGGCGCCATACTCACTCTTCCGCAATACTAACGAGGCCAGTATTAACTGCCAAACACGCTCAGCCTGATATACACCGCCACCAGAACCACCACTACGATCAGAAGATTGATCTGTTCATGATTAACGCAGAGCTGTCGCCAACTGGCACGCTGCGGCTCGGACTTCGAGTATGCCTTGAGCCGGGGCAGCCAGCGGTGAATCTCGCTGCAGTATTCCTGATAGTGCGGCTTGAATATCTCCTTAAGCCTGGATTCCTCGCGGTTCACCCGGATGTGTGCATAGATAGCGAACAAAACAACATAGGCCGCTATGATGTACGGGTTCCAAGTGATGATGACAAAACCCAGCCCAACGAAGAATCTGCCAATGTACATCGGGTTTCTGACGTAGGAATAGGGTCCGGATATCGTAAACCTCTCGTCTTTTCGTATTTGAGACGAGGCCCACATCTGAATCATCTCTCCGAACAGAGACACCGGTGCACCGTAGTAGAACGCTGACAGTTCTCGCATGGTTGCCACAAGGGCGAACACGACAACAGCCACCAAAGGGCCACGCAGATATGTCATACCGCGATGAAGTCTTTCGCCGACGGGAAGAGCTTGTGATTCCAACCATAGCCTCCATTGTGATACCAAAACCAAGGTGAAGTTTAACACGCCGAACACTCAGCGGTCAAGTGGAAAAATAGCCTCTCACCTGCCTACTGTGCTATAATGTGCCGGGAAACTTGATATGGAATTTCTGGACAATGACGGCTGCTTCGCCTGCGGCAAGACCAACCCTATAGGGCTCCACCTGGATTTCACGGAAGAGGGGGACGAGTATGTCTCATACTTTACCCCAAGGATCGAGCATCAGGGATGGAAGGGCGTTGTGCACGGCGGACTGGTGAGCACGGTGCTGGACGAAGTTATGGCACGCCGGGCGCATTCGTCCGGACTGGACGCTGTGACGGGAGAACTGACTGTTCGCTACAAGAAGCCTACACCCATTGGCCGCCGTCTGCGTTTCGCTGCAAAGATAGAGTCAATCGAGGGCAGGGTCATCCATATGACCGCAAATGTCGCTGACGACGAGAGCACCGTGTTCGCGACAGCCAAGGGACGCATCATAATTGTGAGGGACAAATGACCAGTGGCAGCCGGGGATTGGATGAAGGGCTTGTGGTTGTGCACGAAGCGTTGGACGAGTCTGAGGCCAACATCATCAAAGGCATACTTGATGACGCCGGTATTCCAGCGATGCTGCAATCGCTTCAGGTTTCGATGTATGACGGCGTGATGTCAATGTTCCACGGCCACTGGGGCAACGTCGTTGTGAGGCAGGAAGACTATGGACGCGCCCTGGATATAATCCAGGCGTCACAAACGCAAGGAATAGGGGACTAACACGCAAATGAGCAATCATCCTGACGGGAAGACCTGCAATCTGGCGAATCTGACCCCGGATCAACTGAGCAACAAGGTTGTAGGCAAGCGCAAACTCTCTGATGTGCTGACACTTCTGGAGGTACATTCGCCGCTGATCGCTGCCTCGGCGAAACCTGGACAGTTTGTCATGGTCTGGCCGGGCGAGAAAAGTGAGCGAATTCCACTGACGGTGTCAGACCTGGACCCGGAAGCAGGCACCATCACAATCATCTTCCAGGAGGTAGGAAGAGGTACCCTGGAGATGGGCAAGTTTGAGGTAGGTGATTCCATACCGAGCCTCTCGGGCCCTCTTGGGAAACCCACCGAGATCGAGAACTACGGCACGAGCGTTGTGATAGGCGGAGGGGTCGGCACGGCAATCGCCAGGCCGGTTGCGGCCGGACTTAAGAAGGCCGGCAACACGCTGATTACGATAATCGGCGCTCGGGAGCGGTCTCTGATCATACTTGAGGAAGAGATGCGCGCGATGTCTGACGAGACTATCATAACTACCGACGACGGCTCCTACGGCCGCAAGGGAATCGTCACTGAGCCTCTGAAAGAACTACTGGACTCTCGCAAGATCGACTTTGTGGTGGCAATCGGACCACTGCCGATGATGAGGGCAGTCGCGGAAACCACCAAACCGTATGGAGTCAAGACCATCGTGAGTTTGGACCCCATCATGATCGACGGCACCGGAATGTGCGGAGGGTGCAGGGTGACCGTCGGAGGCAAGACGATGTTCACGTGCGTTGATGGGCCGGATTTCGACGCACATCAGGTCGACTGGGACGAACTCCGAGCCCGTAAAGCATTCTACTTCGAGCAGGAGAAGGTTCAGCGGGAAGCATTCATGGCCGGAGGTGACGAGTAAGTGGCGAAGGTTCTAGAAAAACAGCATCCGATGCCGCAGCAGGACGCTGAGGTTCGCATAACCAATTTCGATGAAGTCGCTCTGGGCTACAGCGAAGAAACGGCTGTGGCCGAAGCCGAGCGGTGTTTGGGATGCAAGAAGAAGCCGTGCGTATCGGGCTGTCCTGTAAACATCGACATCCCCGAGTTCATCGGTAAGATAAAGGAAAACGACTACATAGGGGCGGCGCAGGTAATCAAGCAGACCAACTCGCTGCCGGCCATCTGCGGTCGCGTCTGCCCGCAGGAGAACCAGTGCGAGAAAGAGTGCGTGTTATCGAAGAAATTTGAATCGGTGGGCATCGGCAGGCTGGAACGGTTTGTCTCAGACTACGAAGCGGCCAACTCGAAAGTCACCGAGCCGCCAAAAGCCCTGCATCCCGAGCTAGCCAAATACAATGTGGCTGTGGTGGGAAGCGGGCCCGCCGGGCTGACCGTCGCCGGAGATCTTGCGAAGCTCGGATATTCGGTAACAGTCTTCGAGGCACTGCACAAGCTCGGCGGGGTGCTGCGGTATGGCATCCCCGAGTTCAGACTGCCTCGCGACATTTTGGACCGCGAGATCGAGTATGTGCAGAGCCTGGGCGTGAAGTTCGTGACAGACGTGATAGTCGGTCGGACATTCCGCGTGATGGATCTGCTTGAGCGAGGATTTGACGCTGTGTTTGTGGGAAGCGGGGCCGGTGCGCCGAAGTTCCTGGGGATCGAGGGCGAAAACCTCGGCGGCGTCTACTCCGGCAACGAGTGGCTTACGCGCATCAACCTTATGCGGGCGAATCGCGAGGACTACTCCACCCCGATCAAGATTCCGAAGCGCGCGATCATCATCGGCGCCGGCAACACCGCAATGGACTGCTGCCGGACGGCGCTTCGCATCGGCTCTGAGAAAGTGACAATCGTCTACCGTCGCGGCAGAGAAGAGATGCCGGCCAGAGCCGAGGAGATCGAGAACGCGGAGCACGAGGGTGTGGAGTTCAAGCTGCTAACCAACCCCAAGCGGTTCATAGGCGACGAAAAAGGGCAGGTCAAAGCAATCGAGTGTCTTCGGATGGAGCTTGGCGAACCGGACGAGTCTGGCAGGAGGCGGCCGGTGACGGTCAAAGGCTCGGAGTTCACGATCGAGGCGGACACGGTCATAGTAGCTCTCGGACAGAACCCCAATCCTCTGATTCGATCAACCACTGATGGCCTCGAAACGCAGAGCTGGGGCGGCATCATCACTGACTCCGCGACAGGCATGACCAGCATTCCGGGAGTGTTCGCCGGGGGAGACGCGGTCACGGGCGAGGCAACAGTCATCAGCGCTATGGGCGCGGGCAAGATCGCGGCCGTCGGGATCGACCGCCACATCCGCAAGATGCACGGCCTGCCGGAGGCCTGAGACATATCTGAGTTATGCTTCGGGACGGGGGTGTCCCGAAGCATATCCTTGTGCTGTCATTCCGACCAGCGGGAGGTCCTGGATCAGGTTCCTGCTACTTCAGATGCTTGAAGTGCGGCAGGTAGTCTCTGTTGGCCTCGAACATCTCGTCGACCATCTTCTGAGTTTCTTCCAGCGATAGCACGGCGCTGGTGAGCGGATCGAAGCACACCGCGTGGAACACTTTGCGCGGGTCGCCCTCAATGCAGCCCTCAACAGCTAGTTCTTCGCAGCGAGAGCTGATGTTGTTGAGCAGGGCAAGCTGTGCGGGGAGAGCCCCCACGGCGATAGCGTCCAACCCTCGCTTTGATGCCATTACCGGCACTTCCACACAACAGCCCTCAGGCAGGTTCGATATCAGGCCGAAATTGCGCACATTGCCATTGAACTCGTAGAGGTCGCCATCGCCAATTGTAGCGTTGAATATGCTCGCCGCGTATTCGAGTCCTCTGGTAAGGTCCACTGGCTCAGCGAGTTGCTTGTTGACCTCGTCTCTCCAGGTGTCCTGGCGTTCAAGGTAGTAGTTGACAACCCACGCGTACTCGCCAGGGTTCCATCCGGTTCCGTGAGTGCAATACTTCTCGATGAGGTCCGGTCTCTTGCGGAACCAGGCGTTGTATTCGGAGTTGTGCCCGCTGGATTCGGTGACGTAGTAGTCCAGATTCAGGAACATCTCGTTTCGAACGATTTCTTCGTTGTAGATTTCCGGTTTCGTAGTCACTGCTTCACGGATCAAAGGATACGCATCCCTGCCGTTCCACCGGTAGTCGACAAACCAGGCCTGGTGGTTGATTCCCGCACACCTGAAAGTAACCTCTGACATCGGCGCGCCAATCCAGTTCGCGAGCATCTCAGCGGTCCCCTGCACGCTGTGACAAAGTCCGGATATGGCAAGGTGCGGGTACTTGCCCTGCATAGCGCGGCACAGCATGGCCATAGGGTTCGTGTAGTTCAGGAATATAGCATGCGGGCAGAGCCGGTCAATGTCTTTACAGATATCGAGCATCACCGGAATTGTGCGAAGAGCCCGGAATATCCCGGACGGACCGCGAGTGTCGCCGATGTTGATGTCCACCCCATACTTCTTTGGTATCTCTACGTCGGTGCGAAAAACATCCACACCGCCCTGAAGGATGGTGCAGATGACTCCATCCGCATCCTTGAGAGCCTCTTCGCGATTCTTGGTGGCTACGACTTTGGCAGGGTAGTTTCCGGCTGCCACAATCCGGTCAACTGCAGTCTTGATAAGATCCAGACGCTCGCTGTCGATGTCCATCAATGCGATGGTGCTGTCAGCGAGAGCCGGGAATGTCAGAATGTCGCGCACAAGGCCACGGGTGAAGCCTATGCTTCCCGCTCCGATAAACGCTATCTTAGGCATTAGCTGGTCCTCTGATCTGTTCAGTATTGTGTTCCCACTGCGGGATTCAGGCATTAGTCTATCACAAGGTGTAAGTGACACACAAGCCGAGCCGTGATGAAACTATTTCGTCCGCAATGGAGTCTTATATCCAAGTCCGAGAGGAGCACACCAACATTGCACACTGTTCTTATGGTATACGTTCTTACCGCGCGCATGGCATTCCCGTCAGTGGATTTGGCGCCGACCGGCAGCGAACCTGTGGCCCCTCCCCCGATATCAGCGAAGCGAACGGTCAACTTCGACCTTTTCAGCGACCGCAAGGCTCCTCGTGGCTCGTGGGCGCGAGTGACGGTGCCGGAAACCCTCAACAAGCAGGGATTTGTGGAGATGGGCATCATCTCCGAGGGACTGCCCGACGATGCGGAAGTCGCGAGCCAACCGGCTCAGACCAGACACGTGACGCGATCGTACTGGGGGAGTTCGGAAACGCCTGCCGACGGTCAACCGCTGGCCGTGACGCAGACGGGCAGCACTCAGGTCTCCAGGCTTGACGTGCCCACCGGAACTTACGCATACTGGCCTGCGTTCGACAACGAGAAGATGCCAACGGAGCCGCGCATCGCCGGGCCGTACACGCTGGAAACCAGTTTCTGTGGGACGGTATCAATGCGCATCGAGCCTGATCAGGACTTCCTCTCCCCAATTGAGTTGACAGGAATGCCCAACAACGCTGACCTTGACAAACCCATACGTGTGAGCTGGCTGGGGATCCCCGGCGCTCTGGGCTACGTGGTCAGCGCTTTTGCCGGGAAAGCGAACGAGTCAGTTGAATGGACAGCAGGTAACGATCTGAAGCTCGCAGCAAGGGTTGAGACACAGGCTTACGTACCCGAGACTGTCAAAGAGCTGATCAAGAGCGGAGCGCTGCTGAGCCCTGACACCTTGTCCTGCACGATTCCGGCGGGAATATTCGCTGGACACAACAGCGTGATGTTAACAATTCACGCCATCGGCAAAGACCAGATACTGCGGAACGACGAGATAGAGGTCCGCACCGTGGTACGGTCGAGCGCCACCATTCCCATATATGTGAAGCCCAACCCGGCGCTCTGGGGGTCCCCTGACGCCAACTGAACCCCAACCAGCGATTGTGCAGCCTGCCCCAGGTTGCTGAAGCACGCATGTGGTGCGCATTTGGTCATATATGTGAATCCTGGTACTATTATCAGGGTCTAACACTAGTACTTGTGCTGGTTTTTTGCGCGATTTTCACCAAATCTCTTGACTCCTGGGTGAACAAGGCTTATACTGATGATAGTAGAGCCGCGATTTCTGGGAGAGCAAGATGGTGAATGGCACAATGATTAGAGGGTTGCTGGTACTCGCCGCAGTGGCTGCGTTTGCGGGGACGGCCTCTGCGTTTTCAGTCACGGAGATCGAACCCAACAACAGCATCTCGTCACCTCAGCATATATCACTGATTGGCGGGACCATCACCATCCTGGGCGCTCTCAGCGACACACCGGACTACTACTCTTTCGAGGCCGCTTACGACAGCTATGTGTCGATTACAGTCACCAGACCGTCGGAATTCACCGACTCATATTGGGTGAACGTGTTTGACCCCACGGGTGATGTTGCCGGACGGGCAAAGTCCCGGAGTTCGGTGAAGCTGTCAAACATGAACACCGCATACACCGGCCGATACACCGCGGTGGTATCCGGCGACTCCTCGGGAGCGACCGGAGTGACCCACCCGTTCACATACAATCTGTCCATCGTTGTCTCCGACCAGCCTATCGGTTCGTCGTCTGTTCCGGGTTCTCCGGTGCCTGAGCCTGGATCAGTTGCCGCAGTGGGAGCCGGATTGTCCTGTTCGATCCTGTTAGCGTTCAGGCGCAGACTAGTCTAATATCATTCTTGCCTTGTTGCCAATACTCCTCAAATCTGCTATAGTCCCTCTGAGCCAATCGGAGGGGCTTTTTTTTGCCACACTCCGCGAGTATCTGCAGGCAAGACGCCTGCACCACAACTCAGAGGGGCGCGGCTTCTTTTTGGGGAGGAGAGACGGATGAGAGTTTGGATGATGACAGATATGGAAGGCGTTTGCGGGGTGGTTGACCACGACAACTGGGTCACGCCTGAAGGGCGCTACTACGACGCGGGCAAAGAGCTGTTGACGATGGAGGTCAACGCCGCGGTGGATGGGTTTGTGGAAGCCGGGGCGACGGAGGTCGTGGTAGTCGACGGCCACGGATACGGAGGAATCAATCCGCTCGCGTTGGACAGCAGGGCCTTGTACTGTCGGATGTACCCGGGCAGACATCCGTTCTTGCTCGACGAAGGGTTCGATGTAGCAGCTTGGATAGGCCAACACCCCAAGGCGGGAACGGAGTACGCGCACATTGCCCACACGGGATGGTTCGACGTCCTTGATTTCAAAATCAACGGTATCTCAGTTGGTGAGTTCGGGGAACTGGCGATGTGTGCTGAGTTGCTTGGCACACAATCCATACTCTGCTGCGGAGACGAGGCGTTCGCCCGTGAGGCTGCGGCCCTGGTTCCCGGCATAGAAACGGTGGCCACAAAGCGCGGACTGACGCCGGGCACTGGCGATGAGTGCGACACCACCGAATACCGTGCCCGCAACCTGAGCGCGGTTCATCTAAGCCCGGAACGGGCGCAGGCACTGATACGCGAGGGAGCATACAACGCACTGACAAGGTTCAACTCGGACCGTTCCAGTTTCGGCGAGATCAACATCAAGCCGCCGTTTGAGAAGGTGGTCAAGGTGCGACAAGACGGCGACTCCCCTGCCCGCATTCTCAGAGCGGTCGGAGACGACCTGCCCGCGCTTCTGCACATTCCAGGAGATGAGGTGTGACCGGAGACTGCGTGGATAAGTTGGATAAGTATTGACGTTGAGCAGGGAATTGGGTATACTCAACCAAGTGGACTGGTTGGAAATGTCTGAACCAGTGCAAGCTGCGAGGTGCCAAGTTGCGATACATTGTAGTTGTCGAGCCCGGCCGCGAATCCGGTTTCGTTGCGTATGTTCCCGCTCTTAAGGGATGCGTTTCTCAAGGGCTCACCAGAGAGTCTGCATTGGCCAACGTGAAGGAAGCAGCGGCAGCATACATTGAGGCGCTAGTCGAAGACCAACTGCCCGTTCCTCGCGACACTATGCATGCCAGTTAGTCTCGGGATTTCCGAGTTGGACCCTACACTCTGTGCGCAATCCGTGCGCCGTTATCCAACC
>CAYSLA010000073.1:0-11397 GCA_964431685.1 uncultured bacterium
GATTCAACCGCAAACCGTCATTTCGAGCACCAGACCGCGCGGATAGCGCGGTTGTCTTGGGTAGGAACTCCCCAAAATCAGGGGAGTTCCTTAGGACCGCAGGGAGAAACCTCCGCATGGCGCCGAGATTCCTCTAACCTCCCCCTCCCCCCCTCCGAAACGGAGGGGGGGAGGTGTTCCCTGCATCGCTTCGGAATGACGTGAGTGTTGCGCTCTGCGTGACATTCACGGTGCGTCTATTTGAACTTGGATACACGGGATTTGACTTCTTCCACGAACCGATCTGTAAACGAGGCCAGATACTTGCCTGGGTCCAGAGAGTCATCTTCGATCAGAGGGGTCAGGTCCATGCCGAAGTTCATCGAGGTCGAGATGTCAGTTCCGTGCGAAGCGTAGTATGTGGCATTTGCCCTACGGCGACCAACTGAGGCCAGATCGTAGCGCTTTCCTCCGCATATCTGAGAATCGAAGACCCCAAGCAGAGCCGCCGCCAGGTTCTCGTGAGCCTCCACGTCCATTACCACTTTGTCGTCATCGTTCAGCCAGTCCAAACCTCGCCAGACCTCGCAACCGTAGAGCTTCGACGGCCGTGCATCCCTCGGGAGCTTGCGGATCGCGGAGATGACTCGCAGCGCCACTGAAACGTGGGTATCGTGCTTGTCGGCCAGATTGTGGGTGTAGACCACGTCCGGCTTTGCGACGGTCAGGATGTCTTCAATATCCCCCACCACATCGGGGTTCGCGGCGTCTTTGACCTGTCCGCTGGTGTAGTCCAGCATTGCCTGCGCGCCATACTCACCGACGAAAGCCGCCTTCTTCTGCTCAAGGCGTCGGACTGTCATCATCTGCTCGTCGGTATAGTTCGCGTAGAGGTCGTCTCGCGGGCTTCCGGCGCCGTTCGTTACCACTACTCCCGCAAACCAGCGATCAGATCTGCCGAAACACGCCAGCACTCCGTGGTATGCCATGATCTCAATGTCGTCCTGGTGGGCCGCTATTGCCAGGTGCGTTGTCCTCGCGACCGCCTGGTCGACTGCCAACCCGTCCGGAACGTATATTTCCGCGCTGGGTATTCTTAGTTTCATCGTGTTACCTCTCGATTATTACGCAATTCCGTCTTGCGTCTGCGGACACAATTGCAGATAGTGCAGTTGCCTGCAAATATCATATTCGGTCGGCCACAGAGTCCATCAGGGCGTGTGCCCACTCAAGCCATTTGGCGGGATCGTCTTCCTCCGTGCCCATTTGCTGGAAGATGAACCGTGTGCCCTTGGGCGCTCGCGTCATCAGTTCTTCGATAGTCTCCTGGCCGAGCCACGCCAGACAGTGAACCGGCCCGCTCGGGCCTGCAAAATGCTCGAGGAGCGGCAGGTATCCGCCATGTGATGCCACCCTGTTGAATCCGTAGAAGTTGGTGATCTTGTTGAACCCCGGGAACTGATGCTCGGCATCAGCGCAGCAATGCATGCCGATGCCGCCGAATGTCTCACTTAGATCATTCAGCTCCGGCAGGCAGAACTCCTCGAACATCTCCGCGTTCATGATCCCGACTTCGTCGTTGGAGACCCAGGGTCCCAGTTCGGGCGGCACCCAGTTGCCCGGACAGTGGCACGGGCTCATCGTCGGAAACTCCCTGCGCAGCTCAATCAGGAATGTCTTCAGCAGGAGCGCGCACTTGGCGCTCAGGCGCTTGACCGCTTCAGGTTCCAGCATCATTGCGCAAAGCAGATCGTTCTTGTCCCAGATCAGGTTGGCAATGTCAAAGCCGGTCTGCATATCGCAGATTCCCAGGTCAACATCCCGCCCCAGTTCCCCGCGAACTGCTTCGCCAAGTTCAAACACGCGGTAGAGGCATTCGGTCTTGTAGATATCCGGCACCTCCAGCCTGTCAGCCTCGGCAGAGCAGCTAACCATGGGAAGAGCGCAAGGGCTGTCATCTGGCGGAATGTGTACATCGCAGCCAAAGGCGTTGGCAAAGATCTGGGTGCCAGTCGATAGTTTCGCCAGTGGAACACTGTCGTCTCCGTACAGTTCCAGAGACTCGTGATGGCGTCGGTAGTTCTCCAGCACCCACGGGAGCCAGTTCTGAACGGGTTCCTTTGACAACGTGTAGTCACCGAGTTCTCTCAGAGGGACGAGCGGCGGCTGATATAGAAACGCGTGCCGATCGGCCTTGCCGGCAAAGATATCGGCTATTAGACGCTTGTTGTTTTCGACTCTCATATTCCCTACTTTTCGCGGTTCGACTTCGGGGCACGTGCCCGCGAAGTATCTTCCTGCTATGCTTCGCGGACGTTTGTCCCGAAGCTTCCCGCCACTCGACTACTTCGCGTTCATTGGCAGACTCGCTGCCGCTACCGCCTGCCCGACCCGTCTGGTCGACTCATCAGGCAGGTGAATCTGCACTCTCGCTGCCAGTTCAGGGAACTCCACCTTAAGGACTGCCTGAGCTCGCGACAGCAATATCCCGCCGCCCACTCCGCTGGTTACTCGGCCCAGTATCAGGACGTGTTTCAGGTCGTAGAAGTTCGCGTAGTGTGCTATGCCGTAGCCCAGGTATATGCCTATGGTGTTCCATATCTTCACGGCGCGCTCGTCCCACGCCTCGAGAAGCTCCTGGACATTCTTGAGTCTTTCAGCCAGCCCCAGCGATTCGTCGATCTCGATGCCGGCTTCCTTGGCAAGTCTGAACACCGCTTGTTGGCTGAAATACTGGGCTCCGCATCCCACGTCTCCGCTCCACTCGTCCACTCCGCCTTGCGGATCATAGTCGACCGGGCAGAATGCGAGTTCGTTGAGCCAGGTGGTGATTTCACCCTGTGGAGTAACGTAGCCGCCAGCCTCACTGGAGCCGAGTGCGACTCCCAGAACGGCGTTATCTTTGAGTGACAATGCCCCCGCGAGTGCGGTCACTTCACCGTCGTTCACTACACCGAACGGAACTCCTCCCCACTCTTTCCTGAGGTCAATGAAAAGGTTGGCGATTGTGGACTCAAATATCTCTTTTCGGATGCCCCTGTACAGCGATGCCACACGGGGTCTGTTGTCAATATAAACGCCCGCGGCGCTTCCGCCGATCGCATCGACCCGGGGCATATGCGCCGCCGCGGACTTCAGGGCGGCGTTGATCTCGTCGAAATGGTATTTGGGATCAGTGGCGTTTCTGGGGTCCCAGACCACCTCTTCCGTGTAGACCGCTTCGCCATCGATTACCGCGGAGACCTTGCGGTCGCTGGCGCCGAGATCGAATCCTATCCGGCATCCGTCCAGATGCCCGCCAAGAGGGCTGGTCGACTCGACAGCCGCCGGAACCTTGTCGGGGTCGACCCATTCGACCGTGAACGTGTGCTCATAGACCCCGCCCATGAACTCCGCGTCGAACTCGCGGGCCCCGCCGGGCGAGTAGGCCTGGCGGATGTAATCGGCCACGGACTTCGGGCCGCTGATGGACACTTTCCATCCGCCCTTCTGCCACAGGAGAAACTTCACCACTCGCTCCGCGAAAGGCAGATTCAGTTCCGCCTGGGGCGAGCTTTCGTCGAAACACCTGGTCTCATAGACGGATATCAAACCACCGCCGCGTTCCAGGGCTATCTTGAGAGCCGTCGCTTGTCCACTGGCGTCGACAAGCTTCAGAAACTCACGTGTGACAATTGATGCCGGAGTGAATGAGCCGTGAATCGGTGGTATGATGGCCGGTTTGCCGATCTGGGCGAGTTTGTTTAGCACGTAGTTATCCTCCATTGAAGTGCAGACGCAACGGCTTTCTATCTTAGTTGCCGGATACCCTCTTGTCAAGGCAGAGCGACGGTTGCACTAGCCGGACGCCAACTTCCAGGCTTGATCCAGGCGGCGCAGGTTGTCATCAACGGTCTGCTCCGGCGTCAGGTCTGGGAAAGGCTGAATCTCGAGTACCAGCGCGCCTCTGTTCTCGGTGTTGAGGTAGTCCACACTGAGCAGCAATTCCAGAATCCCGGCCAATTGGTCTACGTCGATCTCTCCTCCGTCAAGGCCCATGGGAGGATGTTTATCACCATACCACGGACTCGACGGATCGCGCATGACGCAGTTGCCAAGGTGGACTCTCTTGAGGTGTGGCGCACAGGTCTTGATGGCGTGCTCCTGGGTCTCGCCCATGAGCGGCACGTGCGCCACATCCAGTTCTATGCTCAGGTTATCCACCTCAGGCCGCAGCGATTCGATCAGCTCCACGCACTCTTCCGAAGGGCCATAGAGGAACTTCTTGTCGAACGTTCGGTCGAACGGCTCGAGCAGCGCCACAATACCGTGCGGTTTGAGTTCTCCTGCAAACCAGCGGCAGAACTTGGAGAAGGCCTTCTTTGCGGCGGGTCTGTCCGCATCCGGCACGTCGATCCCCGAGGGGAAAACAAACCCGGTTGCTCCGACTGCCGCCGCCATCTTGATCTGGTCGTCGACTACAAGCTTGATGAGGCCCTGCTCCTGCGGACAAGCCGTGCCGAGGCTGATCTTTCTCATCGGAAACAGGTGCATCGCGTAGACCACTTCCTTGCCGCAGTCGCGCAATGCGGGAATGACCGCGCTGCGCCTGTCCTCGCCGAAAGGGATGCAGCAGTCGAGGGTCTCAATGTCGTCCCTCTCCACAAACTCGAGCAGCGTTCGCACGTGATCGTCGGCATCGACGCTGCATTTGGGGTATAACATATGGTGAACGAGTCCGATGCGGGCATAGTCTCTAATGTCTGCTGTCATTGACTCTGGCCTTTCTTGAGCATATATTGCTGTGCTCGGAGCTTCCTCTCCCAGTAGCTTGCCCAGACCTCGGTAACGGTCCTGCCGTGGAGCACCATAGTGCAGTCATCTGTCATATCGGACGACAGGAGTTCGGTTACTGCGTTCAGATAGGCACCTGAACGCAGGACTATCTCAAGCGTCACGGGGCTGGCCATAGTCAATGGCTTTGGGAAAACGCCTGTTCTCGCCACCGTCTCCGCGGCTTCGCGGATGAGCGAGCCGGTAACCGACAGGGGGTAGCAGATGCCGCCCGCCTCCGAGACCGACTCTTTGACAACCACTCCAGTCACCTCGGGGATGAGCGCCTGTGCCTCTTCCACGCCGGCGGAGTCGCCAACCACCATCACTGTCGGGACGCCGTAGTCGCCGGCGATGGCGGCCTCCATTCCGATCTCGCCGACTGATACGCCGTTTATGCGCAGATCAGCTATATCAAGCTCGTAGCTGTGCGGAAGTAGCCCGCCCGGCGTGTCGGCCTTGGAGTGAAAACCAAGAAGCGCGAGTCCGGAAAAAGACTCATCGAGCCCTCCTGCCCAGTCCGGACGATACGGAGGCTTGCCGCAGATGGCGGTGGCATATTCCGGAAGCGTGCTGATGTCTATGTTCCTGCCGTAGTAGTGCTCGTCGTATATGACTATCTCATCGGCGCCGCCCGCTCTCAGTCCCTCGATCAGGGCAAGCAGGTCTGCCGTGAACATCCGCTGCCCGAACTCATATTCGGACTTCCCGGGCTCAGCCTGCTCGTAGCTGACTACGCCGCTCACGCCTTCAATATCGCATCTGATCATGTATTTCTTGGTCATATTGAGTTCCTATACGTCCTTATCCGCTGTTAGCATTGTTCGCAGCTTCTCTCGTGCAGTGTCTCCAAGACCACCGGGATCGCCTCGCGCCAGTTCGCTGGCAGGTCTTCGGATACCTCAAACAGCAATCCCCCTGCGTCCGGTCAACAGCCTGTATCGCTTGCACGCCCCGCCCGTGGGCGAGCATAAGATGGTGCTGGGCCGCAGCCACGTCTTTAGGGTTGTCCGGTGCGGGGACGAAACCATCGGCGATGCAGATCGGCTCGTTCAGGGTCGCCCACCAGCGCACGCAGTCGCCGCAGCCCATAGGAAATCACCCGGAAAAACCTGCCGTGTCATGTATATGTTCGTCTCCAGTTCTGTTTCTGCATTGTTCTGCGCGGCCTCTGCCAACAGTCACCCTCCAATCGGAATGGGTACCGATCGCTGCGGCATCACGACCTTGCACAGATCTCCCACCATGTCCAGATACTCTTCCGGGTGTTCGTTGTGGACCGGTATCAGAGTCTTGGGCCTTATGGTCTCCACAATCTCCTTCAGGTCACTTCTGCTCGCGTGGCCGGAGACGTGGAACCGCACCTCCTCCTCACTGCCGACTAGCCGCATCTGATACCTGTCAAGCCAGTTCATCATGCGCCTGCGATCGATCTCCATTTCCTCGCAGAATGGTTCGCAATTGGAGACTATCCAGATTGAGCCTGGCTCCGGACGCACGTAAGCGAGCTCGTTGATGTCGAAGAATCCGAAACAACAGATGAACGAGCTCTGGTTTGCGTGGATGTCTCTCGCATCTACAAGCATTGAGGAATGCTCCTCGATAAGGTTCTTCGACCACTTAGGCTCCGTGCCCGCATACTTGCGATATATCGAAACCCAATCTCGGTCCATTTCCGGGATTTTCTGTTTCCCGCTTGCGAGCGCCATCGCTTTGAGCATGTAGAGGTCGGACGGCATCATAACGAGTTTCCGGCCCACCTCCCTGGCTACGTCCAGGAACGTCAGCAGTCTCTCCAGGTTCCTTGCGCCGAAATCTGCCACTACCAACGCGCTTGCTCCTCGCACTTCGGCCAGGACAGCTTCCCTTACATCATCTTCAGTGAACTGCGAGTCATTCGTGATCCGAGTGCCTTCGATTATCAAGGCAACCGGGTTGAGTTTGGATGCCTCTATGGCAAACTGGCGAGTCAGGTCCCCTGATACTCCGTGCATTCGCAGATCGCCGGTGTAGACCACCCATCCGGCGTCCGTCTCGACTGCCCAGGCGGTCGCGCCATATATCGAGTGGTCCACAGGGAACGCTCGCACTGGCATGTCTCCACATTTCGTCCCACACGTGAGTTGCGATGGGTTTATCTGCCTGGACGCGGGCGGCGTGTTCCAGAAATCGCAGAGTCCCTCGCCAGGTGATTCGCTCAGACAATATGGCCTGGAGTTGAGCGGGTTCTTGCTATAGCCCGGTTTTGAGAGACCTCCTTCGCCATCGTCTGTGCGCTCCACGTAGTGGCAGTACTCGCTGCCGTCCTTGCCGGTGTCCTGGAGAGCCTTCGTGATGGCCGCGGTCATCGGTGAGCACATCACGGGTATGTCCGTTCTCAGAAACGGCAGGCTGCCAATATGGTCTACGTGGGCGTGCGAAACCAGCACGCCGGCAACATCTCCGATGCTGGAGGTCTCGATGCTCACCCACGGATCGCACAAACTGCTCACCAGATCAGGCCGGTACAGATCGGGCAGCGGCGGGAGGAAGCCGAGCTGAGCGCGCTCGTAGATTCCGGCCACTGTCTTGGGCTTGATGAACTCCTCGTAGAAGCGTCCTTCTTCGCCCATATTTTGCCCGAAGTCAAAGAACAACTTCTCAGAATTACTTTCCAGCAGCAGCTTGTTGCCGCCGATGCAGTTGACTCCGTCGTAGCAGGTTAGCTTTGCCACAGGATTTTACCTCCACCCAATGATG
This sequence comes from uncultured bacterium, assembly GCA_964431685.1. GTDB lineage: Bacteria > Armatimonadota > UBA5829 > UBA5829 > UBA5829 > CAYSLA01. Next base: position 7,531 of record CAYSLA010000073.1, read on the forward strand.
TCCGGCGTGCGGCTAAGCCCAAATGGCTTGCCCGCGCCAGCAAGCAGGTTCGCGAGATTGTTTCTTACCTGGATTGTCACCGTATTCTCGCCGGTGGAGAATGCCGGTGTGACGTCGAACTCGTAAGGCGCCCACAGCCTTTGTCCTATTCCTATACCATTCATGACTACCCTGACCGCGTCTCTTGCCGAATGAAGATCGAGTGTCACGCGAGAGTAAAGCTCTTCCGTGTCGAATCGCAGCGTGTATGTGGTGGTTCCCGAGAAGAACGGGTGCGTCTGCGAGAGCCTGAGTGGATCTTGATGAGACGGCCCTGAATCAGGTTCAGGGTCAAATCCCGTCCTATCAAACCCGGTCTCAGTGCAGATTGCTATCTGCCTTCCATCCAATCTGACCAGGAAGTCCCCGACGAACCGCAGCGGCTCACTGAGCTTAGTCGGAGAAACGACGCGTATCAGGTTCGATCCCGGCATCAGAATCTGCGAGACGTCTGCGTGCACGTCAAACCAGTCAGTGAGGTATCCTGTCCGTCCTCCAAACTCTGGGAGACACGGATGGAGCTCGATTTGCTGGTCATTTATGTACAGTTCGCATTCGGCATAGTCGCGGTCCAACACGAGCCTGATACCCTCAGTTGCGCCGTCGATCTCGAAGCGAGCTTCGTAGGTTCCCGCAAATGCATCGAAGTCGGGAGTGTCCTGAGCCCAGTTGACCGGCATATACCGAGGGTTGTCGCGGACATCAACATTGGCTGGGTGACCATTCGGCCCCCGGTACTCGAAATCAAACACGCAGGCCACGTTGAACGGAACACTCGCGGTAAGACTGACAGCTTCGATCGGGTGTGGTTTCAAATCGCGCCCGATCGGCAGAGGATTGGTTTTTCGGGACTTGAGTGGAGCTTGCGGAACCCAAGTCCCGAAACTAGCCCACGCGACGTCTGTTAGTTTCGGGGTTTCCGGGTTGGGTTGGCCACTCGGTGCACAATCCGCACACTCCGTGGCCCAACCCTCAAATCCCGAAATACCGGCATGTCCGGCCCGACACTCCTGTTGGGCATTGCCGTAGGGGAGCACTTCCACGTGCTCCCGTCCCGCAGCATCGGCATCGCTACCCACGATGAAGTAGGCCTGGTTTGGGTGAAATCGAAGCTGCGTCTGCAGTCTTGTTCCTGTCTTGCGGGTCTCAAGCGGCGTCGTAGCTCCCGTTTCCGGATCGAAGATGGCGGGGCTGTCATATCCCGACAACACCGCCGTGATCTTTCGGTGCTTCTCAGAGCGATTCACCAGGAACGTGATCGGCCTTGCGTCTCTTTCTCGCCTGTAGACCATTATCTCATCAGCCCCGCCGCCGCTGAGCCGGATGTCCTGTGCGACGTCCTTCGCCAGTACGCTGACCAATGCCTCCATGGCGTCACTCGACACGAAGTTTGCCCCACCCATGTTAGTCGGTTGGTTTTCCTTGTTTGATCCTACCGATCTGTAGAACGCGTGCACTGTCACTCCCTCGCGAGCGATCTCGCCGAGGCGGGCGACCTCCTGTGGTCTCAGATACGGCTGTGGCGGGACAATCAATGTATCGTAGGCCTCGTCGGCCAGCCGGATCGCTCCGCCCACTACTTCGGCGCGGTTCAGATCAGAGAAATCAACGAAGTCGAAGTCGACGTGCCGCTTTACCAGTTCCAGCACTAGCGAGTTTGTGAAATTGTCGATGTGGGCGAATTCCGGCGTCTTTCCGTCGGGTTGGTATGAGGCGTGCAGACCCGTTATCGGATACAGCACAGCAACCTGGCAGATGTGTCTGCCGTGGGTGAGCATGCTCTCCAGACGCTTGACGTATCGGGCGAACTCTCCGAAATCGTCCCAGTGCGGAGACTGGTAGAAAAAACTTGGAGGGCTTTCCCTCTTCATCGGACCCGAGATCGTGTGGAACAGCGCGTGCGGCACCAGGAGATTGATGCCGAGCGCGAACTGCCAGTTCACCACGCGTCTCAGATCGGCATACGTCGTTGGCCAGTCCATAGCCCCGAAGCTCTCGCTCATCGCGTAGGGCTTTCCGGAGACGTGCGCGATGGACGAGCACAGCTTGTGGCCGATTATTGATATCCAGTAGTTGCCCAGGGTTTGCTTGAGAAGATGGTCGACTCCCGGGATGTCCATTTCGCGCAGCGAAGCCGCAGCGTCGGCCTGGAAGCGTATCTGATACTGGAGTGGTTCCTCGTGGTTGTTGTGCCCGGTGTATGTGAGCCCGTTTCTGCGGCACCAGCCGCCGAGGTTTGCGTGATAGCGATCGGCGAATAGCCGACCCACGTGTTGCCAGAAGTCTGCTCGGAAAGCCATCGATTCGGCCCCTGGGTAGAACAGATTCGGAATGAACGGGGTTGGGTCGTAGCCATACGCGGCCTCGAAGGTCTCGAATAGATCGTAAGTGAACGGGATGCGCTTGTCATCGTATCCGGCACTGGCCCAGTAGACCGAAGGTTCATCGGTGAACACAGCAACGATGGTCTTCCCAAACTCCTCGCCAAACCTGCGCTTGTACTCGTCGTATGTCAGGCGCTTGAAGCAGTCGACTGCGTCCGTGTTCATCGTGTCCACGTAGTACTCGTCAAAGCCCAGCCGGCAGTCAAATATCTTCCAGTCGCCGGTCAGACCTGAGAGAGCGCTCAGATCTTCGAGCCGCCGTGTCTTGGTGATGTTGCCGCACTCTATGTTGGCTGCGACAACGATCTCCCCCATTTCGAAACAGTCGAGATCAATCGCCGCAACCGGAACTTCCGAGACCTCCAGGAACTTGCTCTGGAACCGCTGATCAATCTTGGGCACGCGAAGACCCGCGGTGCCGCTGGGCCAGTTGAGCTCATCATATATCCACAGCCGCATGCCCAGCTTCCTTGCCACGTCGACGCACCAGCCGAAGATGGCAAACCAGTCTTCTGACAGGTACTCCACTTCCAGCCCGTAGCGAGGGTGCACGACTACCTCGCTGACGCCGGCGTCGTGCATCATTCGCATCTCGCGCTCTACGTGCCACTGGTCGATAGGGCCGTTAAGAAACCAAAACGGTATGGGTGATCTGGGCTGAAAAGTCATAGGAGTGTGCTCTAGTCTCGATTTCGTATTCGCTACAATTGCCTCTTCTACGAGTTGTGTGTGGGTTCCTTCCAGAAGGGTAGTAGAGTGGTGTATCGGGAATCTTGTTCCCGACACCAGTGTGCGTTGCGGTAACAAGTTCCCGCAACACCGACCGAATCACAAGCATCGTACAGCGCAAAGGCGACGGGAGTGCTGCTCCCGTCGCCTTACCAATTTCAATACCGTTTACGGGTCTAGCTTCTGCGTCTCCAAGCGAGTCCCAGGACTCCGCCCAGACCGGAAACCAAGGCCAGAACGCTGGACGGCTCAGGTATGCAAGGCACTACTCCGTCGAGCGCTCGGATGTTCGCATCACCCATGCCAGTCGAAGATGGCACTGCGATGTTCTTGATAGTGATCTCAAACGAGCCCTTGTCCACGACAAAGCAGCCTTTGCTGAACCTTGCATCGGCCCAAGCGTCATCTTCCCACAGCCCAAGACTGAGGTCTGGAACAACGGTACTCGTGGTCATCGTGAGGACGCTGTCAACGTAGACCTCAAAGATGTCCCCGGTTACGCCGCCGTCCGTCACCTGGATCGTGGCCGGGCCGGTAGTGGTCAGCGAGAAACTGGGTGTCGCCCACACATCAGGGCCGCCGGACCATCCAAACGTACTCCAACCCGCACCGACCACCAACGGGTCAGCGGACACATTCACTGCCGCAAATACGGCTACTACAGCAACAACAACAAACAAAGCAACTCTCGATTTCATTTTTTCCTCCAAAGCAA
>CAYSLA010000073.1:11497-15886 GCA_964431685.1 uncultured bacterium
ACAGCAACAACAACAAACAAAGCAACTCTCGATTTCATTTTTTCCTCCAAAGCAACATTAAGTAGCGTTCACTGAACTGTCTGTGGCTCTTTAGCCAGTTAAGCACAGTAACATTCTACCCGACGGCAGACCGCGCCAAACCTTAGCACACGGTTTTTTTTCTACTGATCCCGTGGCGCAGCTATCTGGCGCATTTCTGGCTGGGCGCGATCTGGAATCGCGCACAGTCGTGGTGAAGCGCAAGTGTGATATAATGAACGGGTTGCACTTGCCGACCGCTAAATCAGGAGGTTCAATGACTCGATCCCTTTCTATGGCGGCAACCAGCTTCACCGCCATATTGCTTCTTGCGATCAACCTGTCTGCGATGCCGGGCCAGGGAAGTGAAGCCCTGTCACCGGCTCTGGCAGAAATATCACTCAGTGGCGTGCCGTTCTGGGCCGATGTGCCAGATTTTCGACACATTCTGTCCGAAATCGAGTACGGAGGCTCAGTAGAGCTCGACGCGCCCGGAAACACACTGCGCGCAAACACTGAAGATGGGCATATGGCGCACTCCCACCCGCCGTCAGACCAATCGAACAAGTCGCTGATTATCGGCGTGAGGAGAGCGCCGGTCGCCCGGAGGGCGTGGTTGGAAGCCGAACTGAAAGACGCCGACCAGAAACCCAGGCGTGTAAACCTGGCGTTGCGGAGCAGCGACGGAAGAACCGTGTTGCACCGCGAGGTCATGGTCGCCTATGGAAGACCCGGTGCCGCCTTGATAGACACGTCAGATTTGCCGCAAGGTGATCACACAGTCGTGGTTCTGGACGCCGTTGGCAGACCGGACTCGACGGTGCCCGGTAAGAGCCTCGAATCAGCTTCTGATATCTCTGGGTTTCCCTCTGAGGAGGGATCCACGGCCTCCACAGGAGCCTCGGCGTGGGCGGACGTGCATGGTGAAGGAAATGAGTGGAGCTGCTGGGGGCGCACATATCAGATATCTGTGAGCCAGCCGCTCCTGGCACAGATCACCAGCCAGGGGCAGAACTTATTGTCGCGCCCCATGTTTGTTGGGATAACCGCGGGAGGCAGAGAGCTTGCCTGGGCGCACCTCGGCTCGAAGCTTGTTGAGAATGCGCCGGGTAGAAGAAGCATGGTCAGCGAGTTCGCCGCAGGGAGTGTCAGACTTCGGCTCATCACTTCGCTGGAATATGATGGGCTGCTGCAGTTCGATATGCGAATTGCCGGCTCCAATGGTCACGCATTGCTGGACTCGGTATTCGTGGACATCCCTTTGAAGCCGGAGAACGCCAGATACGTTCTTCCGGAATGGCCTGGCGCTGCTGAGGGTGAGCTACTTGGCGATGATGTGTCTGGGCCATTCACATACTGGCTGTGGTTAGGCGGTGAGAATGTTGGTCTGATCTGGTGCGGCGAGTCAGGTCAAGACTGGCGCAACGAGGATCCCGGCAGGCAGATCGAGATCATACGGCGGAGAGAATCCACCATTCTGCGACTCAGGCTGATCGATACGCCAACCCGGCTCGATCATCCAATGGAGTACAGATTCCTGCTTCAGGCGACACCTGTGAAGCCGGCTCCGTCCGGCTAGCACCCGACTCCGGCGACTACCGATCAGCTGTCGCGCCATAGAGCAGAAGTTAGCCGATCCTTAGGCAGGAATCGTTGCGTGCACTGCGGTAGTAGATTGTTGGCCAATCACGCGTTGCGGCGAGTGCTATCGCTGAGAATGAGGATGTGTCATGAGTTCTGTTAGAGTTGATTTCTCTGTACCTACCCCGTCCGTAGTCAAGAATAGTGGTGTGCGTCTTGAGTTTGTCGACGGGCTTCCCACGATGGTTGCAGGGGACACGCCCTTCTGGGGCTTTATGCATACGATCGACCCCTACGAGAAGCGCCCCTACGTGGAGGCTGTGCAGTCGATGTATCAGCAGGGCGTGCGGCTTTTCAGCTTCTTGCTTCCGCTTCCTGTGGCGTGGCTGCCGGACGGCGGCTATGACTTCACTCTGTTCGATGCTCTCCACAAGAAGTTGCTCAGCGTGGCTCCGGAGGCGCTCTTCTATCCGCGCGTCTTTATGACTACGCCGGACTGGTGGGACGAGACGCACCCCGACGAGCTTCTCGGTTTCCGAGGGGAGTACCCTCGGATAAACGGGTCCTGCAGCGAGCCGGACAATCCGCTGTGGAAGTACGAGTTCAAGATGTACCACAGTCCCTCAAACCCATCCATCGCCTCGAAGAAATGGCGCGAGGCAGCTTCCGACGCCCTTGCAGCGTATGTCAAGCATACGTGGGAAGGCGACTACGCCGGTCACTGGTTCGCCTACCAGATAGCATACGGCTGCTGCGGAGAGTGGACCCCGTTCGGAATCTACGTGCAGGATAGATATGGCAACTATGACTTCAGCAAGCCGATGGTCGAATCGTTTAGAGCGCGACTCGCCGGCAAGTATGCAAGCGACTCCGAACTCAGACGCGCCTGGAACGACCGCGATGTCACGCTGGAAACCGCCGAGCCTCCGACAAAGCTGCAGATGCTCAAGACGGATGTTGGTGTTCTCAAGAATCCGCACGATGCCGGACACTACGCCGACTGGGTGGAGCACTACTCGAGAGTGTTCCACGACGCCCTCATTCACTTCGGCAGGGCCGCCAAGGATGCCGCGCCAGTCGACGTTCTGACAGGGTCCTTCGCGGGCTACCGGCTTCAGGTGGGTTGTTCCGCCTATGTGGGCCAGCTCGCTCACGTTGATTTGGACTATCTGCTCGAGAGCGACGCAATCGACATTCTCTCCACCCCGAACGTCTACCACGATCGAAAGAAAGGGGTTTTCTCGCAGGCCGTAGTCGCCACAATAGCACGAAAGAAGATTTTCCTGGCCGAAAACGACGTGCGGACCTACAAGTCCGGCGATTCCGATTACGGGCCTGGGTTGGACTCGAAGTTCAGCGTAATGTCGTTCAAGCGGGACACTTTCTACAACTTTACCCAGGGCGGAGGACACGAGTGGTGGTATGACTTTGGCCTGGGGTGGTATCTGGAACCGGTCTACGAGGACATCATCTGCCGTCTCGTCAAAGCGTCGAAAGACATAACACCCGCGGACAGGCAGGGTCAGGCGGATGTGGCGCTGGTCATCGACGAGCTTTCCTACTGCTACACCGAAGGCTGTTCCAACTACCTGCAGCTAAGCAGGCAATGTGTGAACGAGTATCTTCCCAGGATGGGCACTTCGTTCGACGTGATCACCTACGACGATATGCTTCAGCGAGACCCGTACAAACTCTACATATTCCGGGACTTGTTCTATGCGCCCGACGCCAGAGCGGCCCAGGTCCGCAGTCTATTGACGAATAACAACGCCTCCGCACTGTGGCTGTTCGCCTCAGGGATGCTTGGAGAAGAGTCAGTCGACCCCGAACAGGCCCAGAAGCTAACAGGCATCAGATTGGGACTGATCAACACCACCACTTCCCACCAAGTCACATTGCTGAACCTCAGCCACCCTGTCACTGAGGGCGTCGGGCAGATCATCGGGACAAAAGGCAACGACGATATCCGCGGAGTCTACGGACCAATAGTCTACGCGGACGATTCCGAGGCCCAGACTCTCGGGCAGATTGAGTCGCTGCAGATTCCAGGGATGGCCTTCAAGAGAGACGGCGAGAGGTTTGACTGTTGGATTGCGAGCCCGCTCCTGCCGCCAAAGCTGCTCGGCAACCTGGCGCGTGAGGCCGGGGCGCACATGTACGTCGAATCGGGAGTAGTCATCTTCGGATGCGGCAATCTCTTCTCGCTGCAAAGCGACCAGGAATGTACTATTGAGTTTACACCAAAGATGCCGGTGGAGTCAGTCTACAATCTGCTGACTGCAGAGGCCTATCCGCGCAGTCGGAAGTCGTTCACGATACCGATCGGCAAGGACGACCCAGTTCTCGTCAGGTGCATTCCCGCGCGCTAGTACGCTTTTTGTGCGCCGTTCCAGGCCAGCAGAAAGGAGTTGCGAGATGTCAATGACGGTGGGCCGGACTCTGGCCCTGACTTGTTTGCTTGTAGCGACGATGGCGTTGGTGTCTTGCAGCGAATCGCCCAATGGCAAGGATGTCCAGTTGAGTGAGACTCTTGCACGGATTCAGGTGCTTGAGAAAGTTCCGGAGGGTACACGGCCCAGCAATCCTGACAATCTCAGCTATATAGACGCGCTTCTGGAGAAGTGCCGGTCTGAGCAACTCGATCGCCAGGTGATATACTGGGAGGTCCGCCGAGCCAGGAGCGAGGCGGAGCTGGAACTGCTCAGGTTGCGCAGGAGCGTGCTGGAGTCGGACACGGTATCTGCCGAGGAAGAATCCAGATTGAGCCGACTGGAACTCGAGTGGGCGGCA
>CAYSLA010000074.1:0-8997 GCA_964431685.1 uncultured bacterium
GGAATGTTGGTTTGATCAAACGCGGCAGTCCAGGTCGATTGGAAATCGGGAAGCATCAAGACCCCCCCGCTCGTTCCAAAGAATAGTTTAAGATGGAGTTTAAGAAACGGGGGGGGGGGGGGTATAACTCAGGCAAGTGAGCTGCTATATAGCAGCCGTAACGAATCCGTTGGAGGAAACAAATGAAAAAGTTGTTTGTAGTCATCGCAGCCATTGTGCTACTGGGTATGAGTATTGTTGTTTATGCGCAAAACTCATTCTACGACGACTTCTCGTCGACGACGCTCGACCCCGCTTGGCAGGTGGTCGCGTACACCGGCCCCTGGCCCAGGGCCGAGGGGCAGACAACACCAGCCAATCATTACGAGTTGGCGAACGGAACACTGCGCTATATCGTTGATCCCATGACGTATTCCTATGGGTATGTTAACGATTACAAGACGTATTCCCCGTGGTATGACTACGATCCGGGCTTGGAATTGCACCGCACATTCGAGGGAGATGAGTGGGTATTTGAATCAAAGGCGTCGTACTACATACCGGACAGCAACCATCGAAACTTTGTGACCAATGTCGTATTCGGAGATGGGCTGACCGGTCCGACGTACTATGTAACTTTCAGTCGCGGCCGCGATATAGGCAGTAATTGGTACAATTTTGCCATACACTTCTTTGACTCCAGCCACACATGGGCCGGAGCAAGCTACACAGAGCTGGCGGTGGTTGGCGATTCGCTCTCAACGTCGGATGACTCGCGGCATGTTCGCCTTGTCCGTTCCGGCGGGGTGCTAACGGCGCTGTGGAGCGACAATGGAGTTTCGTGGGAGACGATTGGCACCTACGATTTGGGCAGCCAGCTTGACGGCTTGCAGCAGAGAGTGATCCTCGCTGGTTCGTGCTGGTTCAACACTGTTGGTTCCTATGCCGAATGGGATTCTGTCCAAGTCACAGCCGTCCCTGAGCCGTCATCAATAATCGCCTTGCTTGGGGGTATGGCAGGACTTATCGGGCTGCGCAGACGCAAGGCATAAGCCGTCCCCAGAGGTTAGATATTAGAAGTTAGAGGTTAGAGGCCCGCCGCAGCGCAAGCTTAGGCGGGCTCGTTCTTTTTCTTTGTTTCGAGTTCTTGGTTTCATCAGACTCCGCAACTCAGCTGATTCCGAAATCTCGAAGCACCAACGCCTCTTCTCCGACTCGAAGCATATTCTGCGCTGGTCTGTGGTTGCGGACTATGGACTAAACACACAGACCTTGTGAGGATAGTCTCCGTAGGATATGCGGCCGCTGTAGTACGAGGCACGTCCTTTCGTCAATACCCGCACGCTGTAAGTGGTCGGGTCAGTCCCTCCGTGATTCGCGTAGTGATCCACTATGACGATGTACTGTCCTTCAGGTGCACCGTCCGGCGGCCAGAAGATGTTCTCAACTGGCTGCGTAGTGAATGGTGGGGCGGCATTCATGTCTACGTCCAACTCCCCGCCGTCCGAGGAATAACGCGATGCGAAGTATATGTGATCGTCGCACGGAGCGATGCAGTGCAGATCGATGTCGTTCACGTTTTCCCATGACAGACTGATCTGCACATCTCCCGTCTTGGCCCCCGCCTTTTCCAGTCGAGGGGTGAAGGCATCGGTGAGGATCGACCCCTGAGCATCCGCCAGGGGTTTTCTCGTCGATACTGAATTGCGATCGGGATTGCTGTTGCTTTCCAGGCCCGCGAGTCTAAACCCGACAAAGGCTAGAACGAACAGACAGAGCAAGGCTATCAGCCAGTAGTTCGGTCGTGCGACTCGACTGGGCGGCGGCTGGGAGATCGGTGGTTGCGGCGGATGTTGTGGCGCGCCCGTGCCAGCCTGCATGGCGCGAAAGCACACCGAACAAACGCCGCCGGCCACGCAGGTCTCACAGACAAGGCGTCCGCACTTGGGGCAATGGTACATGCAGGGCTTCTGCCGGCATACCGTACACAGCGCCGGGCGCGACTTCTTGCACCCGAAGCACACTGTCTGATGGTCAGGGTTAGGATATCCGCATTGTTGGCATTTCCAGGACATTCATCCCCACGCTCAGTCCCTCTCCGATAGCCTTGTTCCACGAGTCGTGCCCGTCGTAGCTCTTGGCAAGCACTCGCTCTTGAACATTCTTGCGTCAAGCCGCCAAACAGAACAAGACTTGTCCACACACTCACATTATCACGCAGATATTGGCTGATGTCAAGGGTCAGTTGCGATGTGCATCTGAGGTTCGCACGACGTCTTGGCCATGCATCTTATTCCCGTATGCGGTTCTGGAATGAGCAGATTCCTCCCTCCGGTCCTAAGGAAGTCCCCTGATTTTGGGGAGTTCCTACCCAAAACAACCGCGCTATCCGCGCGGTCTGTTGCTCGGAATGACACGAGTAGGTCCGGATGGCACGAGTATTTCGGGTTGGTGCTGTGCAGACTTTACGGGCTGCCGTTTGACAGACAGGCGGTGGAGTGACATACTGTTGCCCAGTCACTACGGAGGTCGTTATGGATCGCTCAACCAGTTCCTTTCGGATTTCCGAGGCAAAGGCGTCTGAAGCCGGGCTTACCGATTTCGCTGCCGGCGTGTTTACTTCTTCTGCTCCGCTGATCCTGCAGACGCGCGGTGGAGAGTTCCTGGCATACTACGAACCAGGCTCCGAAGCCGGGGATTGCGTGGCGTGCCGGAGTTCAGAGGATGGATGCGATTGGAGCGAGGAGAGCATCGTCGTGCACGGAATGTCCGGTTTGAGTGAGGCCCTCATAGATCGGGACGGCGAGGTGCATCTGTTCACGATCACAGCACCTGATGACACGGATTTGGCAGACTGGGGTGGGGAGGAGAACAGACCGCTGGCGGGAGAGTTGACGGACTCGCGGCTGGATATCTGGTATGCCCGGTCCAGTTCCGGACGCAGCCAGTGGAGCCGGCCTCGTATGATCTGGCATGGCTACACAGGCGCTCTGAACTCCGTAATCCAGACCCGGTCTGGACGCATAATTCTGCCGTTTTCTTTCGCGAAGAACCGGACGTGGTCGAACAGGGGCGGCGGGTTCAAGGAGTTCACTTTCGTCGGATCGTTCGATTCTACTGTCATATACTCCGACGACGGCGGCGCGACGTGGAATCCGTCCAACGATCTCAGCGTTCAGACTCCCGACATAGTCAGTTGCTATGGAGCTGTGGAACCGGTTGTGCTGGAGTTGGAAGATTGCGTCTGGATGCTCATCCGCACTCAGTTGGGCCGTTTCTACGAATCACGCTCCGTGGATGGCGCGGTGTGGTCAAGCCCCAGACCCACAGCGATTGTGTCCTCCGATTCGCCCGCTGGGCTCGTTCGACTCTCTGACGGCCGGATAGTCCTTCTGTGGAACAATTGTCTGCGCTATCCCTACGCGTACGGGGGGCGCCAGGTTCTGCACGGTGCGGTCTCGGAGGACTGCGGCAAGACCTGGACAGGATTCAGGGAGGTGGCTCGCGACCGTCTCCGCAACCAGCCGCCTCCGCCGACCGGGGATCACGGCACAGCGTACCCGTTCCCGATCGCGACCAATGACGACAAGGTTCTGTTCCGGACGGGTCAGGGCGAGGGCAGAGTGGATATCAAGCTCCTCGATCCGTCGTATCTCTACTCAACGCACCAGCGCACCGATTGGTCGCTGGGCCTTGAAGACTGGTCGATATACGGCACGATGGGGGTGGAACTGGTTGAGGATCCGCGCCGTGCTATGCGTGTATGCCGCGTAGACGATGAGTTTCCCGCGGCAGCCGTCTGGAACTTCCCGATGGGGGCCTCCGGTAGACTGGAAATCGACATCTGCCTGCAGCCTGGGTCCACTGGCCTCAACATCGGGTTGACGGATCACTACTCAAGCCCCTTTGACCTGGACGAGAGCTTCTTCAATGTATACAACGTGCCGGTATCCGGCGTTTCTGCAAGCTGCGTTAACCTCAGACCGGGCCACAGACATGCCCTGGTCCTTGAGTGGGCATCCGGCTCAGAGTGCCTGGCGTACCTGGACGGGACCATCGCCGGTGGGTTTGAGGCTCAACGGCGGGCTGCTGGTGTATGCTATATAAGGCTTAGTGCGCTTTCTGATATTCCCGAGACTGGAGGCGCCCTCATCGGACACATCGAAGCAAACGTTTCGAATCAGGCTATCCAGTAGGAGAAGAGCCGACCCTGGAAAAGAGTGAAGCGCAGCTCGATCTTCCTGCCTGCCAGGCTGGAACTGCCTCAGATCTTGTCCTTGCGTCTTGCTGTTCATCTCTCACCTCTATGGCTGGGGTTCAGTAACGAAATCCAGGTAGTTGGCACGGTTGATGAGTTCGTAGCCAGAGCCTTTGTAGGTCGCGCTCCAGGAAGCCGGGCATTTCGCCGGCTTGGCTCCGTATTTGAACTTGTAACCGGTGAGAACCCCCTCGCGCTCTTCTACGTAGTCGAGTTCCGCGCCAGTGTAAGTTCTCCAGAAGTAGGCGTGTGCGTGCGTTCGTGTGTAGGCGAGCTTCTTCATTCGCTCTACCATCAGGAAGTTTTCCCACAGCGCGCCAACATCATCGCGCTGATTGACGGGCCGGAGATTGCCTATTGCCATGTTGCGGATGCCGAGATCGTAGAAGTATATCTTGTCGTTTCGGGATATCTCCTTGCGCAGGTTTCTACTGAATCCCGTGAGGCGAAAGACCACGAACGACTTCTCCAGAAGATCGATATACGAGTTCACTGTGTCCTTGCTCATCCCCAGAGCCGTTCCGATCTCGGTTCTGGAGACCTCTGAGCCGATTTGGTAGGCAAGCATTCGCACCAGGTCGCGAATCTTGGCAGAGTTCTTTACGGAAGACAGTTCCAGTATGTCCTTGTACAGATAGGCATTGCCAATCTCGTACAGGTAGTCTTCCCTGTCGGCCTGGTTGGCGATCGAGAATACCTCCGGATACGAACCATATACCAATCGCTCTTCGACCTGCGAATCCAGCTCAAACCTGTTGAAAAGAGCAGAGAGCTCCAGGAATGAGATTGGATAGAGATCATAGGTCCACGTGCGTCCGGTCAGTGGTTCACGGACGGCGTTGGCAAGGTCGAAAGAAGATGACCCGGTTACAATTGTTCTGATGTCGGGTATCTGGTCATGCAGTATCTTCAGGTTGATGCCTATGTCTGGAACACGCTGAGCCTCGTCTACGAAGAGCAGATCGTAACCGGCCACCAGCGATTTCAGTCTGGCGGAGTCCCTGCTGGAGAGCACGTCGATGAACCTGGGTTCGTCCGCGCTGATCTCAAGGACTCTGCCCGGCCAGTCGGAGATGATCTCCCGAGCGAGCGTGGTCTTGCCAACCTGACGCGGCCCGTAGAGAATCACAACCTTGTCGCTCTGACGGAGGCGCTCCGCTATACTGCTCTTGACTGCCCGCGGTATGTTCATATTGGTATTATAGGCCGGCAACAGCCTCCCGTCAAGCCAAAATGGCGCGAATTCAGCTAATGCACTAGCCGAATTCACGCGAAATCGGCTAGTGCGTTGTCGTCCTGAACTCGATTCAGGAGCTATCCGTTCGACGAGTGGGTGCGGGATCGAGACCGGGTTCGCGCAGCCGAGAATGAGTGGCGGTGACATTTCTGGTATAATGTCCCCGGATCATTCGCCAAGACGCTATAGGGTAGGACCAATGAAGCCGATCGACAGGGTGCGATGCAGCCTCGCACATAACGAACCCGACAGAGTCCCCAGGGATTTCTGGGCCACGCCTGAGTTTCAGTCGCGGCTGTGTGAGAGTCTGAGACTGGGCAGCGAGGAAGATATGCTCCGGCACCTCGGTATAGATTTGAGATACTATAGAGGCCCAAGTTATACAGGGGCACCGTTCGGCCAGCCCTCTGACGGGGTCGCAGAAGACCTGTGGGGCGTGCTGAGGAAGAAAATGACCGTCGAGGGAGGCTCGTACAACTGGACCTACTCTCACGTTGTCTCATCGCCTCTCGAAACCGCAGACAGCGTCCGTGACATAGACGAGTATGGTCATTGGCCGTCCGCGGACTGGTGGGACTACGGCTCGGTTGCCGGGGACTGCGGACAGTTTGACGGTTATGCGGTGGTGTATGCCGGCGACCGCCTGGACAGGACCGCGCAGCTCAAGCCGGCTATGTATCTTCGGGGGATGGAGCAGATATACATTGACCTCCACGAAAACCCGGCCATCGCGGATGCGGTGATTGCTCATATCAAGGAATGTTTTCTGGCCTACAACCAGCGTCTGTTTGAAGCTGCCAACGGGAAGATCGACATCTTCATGATGGGTGATGATTTCGGCACTCAGAACTCTCTCATGATGGGCGTCGATACGTGGCGAAGACACTTCAAGCAGGGCTTCAGGCAGTACATTGAACTCGCCCACAGGTATGGGATGAAGGTCATGCACCATTCGTGCGGTGCTGTTCGAGAACTGATACCGGATTTCATCGACTGCGGCCTTGATATCCTGCAATCCGTGCAGCCCAGGGCCGTCGGGATGGACCTGGGAGAGCTGAAGCGTGAGTTCGGCAAGGACTTGTCTTTCCACGGCTCCATAGACATACAGGATACACTGCCGCACGGCACGGTTGACGACGTCAGAGCCGAGGTGAAACAGCGTATGGTGGCGGGCAAGCCCGGAGGAGGGTTCATCATCAGCACGGCGCACAACATCCAACCGGACACTCCAGTCGAGAATGTGATTGTTTTGTTTGATGCGTACAGGGAATTCGGGAGTTATGAGTGATCAATACAGACCGTCGAATCGGATAGAGAAACTCTGGAACCGTGTGCAGGGTCAGCCGGAAGAAATGTTCCTTCCGATGTTCCGGCCCTACTATTATCTTGAGGGATGGATGTCGGCGAAGGGCGAGTCGCTGCCGATGCGCAATGTTGCTGGTTTGTGCCGCGTGGTCGAGAACATGCCGCTGCTGCTGCACCCCGGCGAGATCATTGTCGGCGAGAGCGGCGATCATCAGTGCGATGGGATGATCAACTTCGGGTGCCCTGATCTGGAGTCTTACCGCGGGCCAATCGAGTCCAGCGACCTTTCGGAAGATCAGAAGGCGCGTATGATCGAATGGATTCAGGAGGAACCGTTCTCTCATATTGCCCTTTCTCCGGTTTCCTCCACGCCTTCCGAAATTGAGGAGGCTCAGCGGCACGGTGTGATAGCGGTCTGGGGCACGGCCCTCAACCACAGTATACGCAGCTACGAAAAAGTGCTTCAGCTTGCGTTCTCCGGGCTGAAATCCGAGGTTGACGCGGCGCTATCTTCGATCTCCATCGTTGACCCTGACGCCGCCCATCGCCGAGCCAACCTGCTTGCGCTAAGGAGGCTGTGCGAGTCTGCTGAAACGCTGGGCAAACGCCATGCCACCGCCGCTCGTCGACTTGCCGGCTCGTGTTGCGACCCCTGGCAGAAGCGCGAATGGGAGCTAATCGCCGAAATATGCGACAGAGTTCCGGCTCAACCCGCACGCACATTCCGGGAGGCTGTCCAGTCGCTCTGGTTTGCCCACATACTTACTGTCTGGGAAGACGGTATCAACGCCAACGGCATAGGCCGCATTGACCAGTTCCTCTGGCCATATCTGGAACGCGACCTCGCGAACAAGACCATAACCTGGGACGAAGCCTCGGAGATTCTGGCGGCGCTCTGGATCAAACTCTACAGACCGTACGATGTCCAGCAAATGATGATCGGCGGCCAGCACTCCGACGGAAGCGACGCCACCAATCCACTGAGCTATCTTGTGCTGGATGTGACGGAAGGGCTCGGCTTCATCCGGTGTCTTTCGGCAAGGCTGCACAAGGGAAGCCCGCGTGATTTCGTGTCCAGGTGCGTTGACCTCGTGGCAAAGGGTGGGGGAATACCCTTCTTCTTCAATGACGAAGCTCTGGTGCCGGCGCTCGTCAGCCGCGGTGTATCCCTGGAGGATGCAAGGGGATATGCCGCGATCGGATGCATCGAGATCACCATCCCCGGCAAAGCAAACCCTCATGCGGTAAGCCACTGGATCAACCTGCCAAAGTGCCTTGAGCTAGCGTTGAACGATGGCTGCGACCTGTTGGACGGCGCCCAGCTTGGTCCGAAAACGGGCAGTCTTGCTGACTTCCAGTCAATGGAAGAAGTGATGGCGGCCTACACGAAACAACTGGAATACTTTGCGGAGTGGTCAGTGTATGGATCAAACGCTGCCGAGACTGCTCAAAGACAGCAGTTTCGCTTGCCATATTTGTCGCTGCTGACGGATGACTGCGTGGCGCGGGGTCTGGACATCCTGGAGGGCGGCGCTCGATACAACTATCACTCGAGTGCCGCGATAGGAATCCCGAATGTTGCCGACAGCCTGGCTGCGCTGGAGTCTACCGTGTTCGCTGACAAGACCATGTCTTCCGCAGAAATGCTTGCAGCGCTCAAAGAGAGCTTTGCAGCCAGAGAAGATTTCCGGCTATTCCTCAGGAACAGACTGCCGAAGTACGGAAACGATCAGCCCCTGCCGGACAGCTATGCCGCCGATCTGGCGAAGCAGTATTGCGACCTACTTGGAAAATACAAGACCCCAAGCGGGGGCACATTCTTCTGTCATCTCTTCACGTTCGTGCTGATGCTGTCCCTTGGGAAGCTTACTGGTGCTTCGCCTGAGGGAAGGCTTGCTGGTGAACCGCTCGCATACAGCGTGTCGCCCGCGCAAGGCAGGGACAGGGAAGGTCTGACCGCGGCACTGAGGTCGCTGGCAAAGATCCCGCACCATCTGGCCGCAGCAAGCAGTTCGGCGATTCTGGAGGCCAGCCCAAGTCTTCTCGAGGGGGCGAACCGCGAGGTATTTGTTGACCTGATGGTCACAGCCATAGACCAGGGAGTCGGCCAGCTTCAATTCAATGTGGTAGACGAGGAGACACTGCGATCTGCGCAGGACGACCCTGAGCGCTATCAGAACCTGTGTGTGAGAGTCTCCGGGTTCAGCCAGCAGTTCTG
>CAYSLA010000074.1:9097-10197 GCA_964431685.1 uncultured bacterium
TGCGAATGGGTGGAGAACCGGCACTGGCTATATGAGGCGGCGCTTCCGGACGAGTGGTTCACCAGCGGCAAGACGTATCGGCTCAATTGCCAGGGACTGGACTACAGTGGATGTGTGATGCTCAATGAGAAGCGAGTTGGCGAGTTCTGCGGATCGTTCGTGCCTCACGTGTTCGATCTGACACCGTTCCTGGCTCCAAGCGGCAACAAGCTGCGGGTGGCATTTGAGTGTCCTCCACGCTGGCTTGGCCAGTTTGGGTTCACTTCCCTGATGACCGAGTGGAAAGTCCGCTTCAACTATTTCTGGGACTGGACAGCCCGGATGGTGCAGATCGGTATATGGGACTGCATCAGCGTGGAGGCGGTCGACGATGGCGAGATAGAGAGTCTCCGGTGCGTCCCCGATGCCGATGGGGCGGATGGCACACTGCGAGCCTGGGGCAGGACGACCGGCGGCGAGTCCATCAAGCTGTCTCTGACCAGAGACGGGCACACTGTCCGGGAACAGACACTCCCGCCGGGTGAGTTCAGTGTGAACTGGACTGGATTGGCCGTCGATCTCTGGAACCCAAACATGCATGGCGACCAGCCTCTCTATCACTTCACTTGCAGTCTGCTTGACGGCGGTGGCACGGTGCTAGATTCTGTCTCGCGCCCAGTGGGGTTCCGGCACGTGGAGTGGCGCCAGTGCGAGGGCGCGCCAGAGGGTGCGGACACCTGGATATGCGTCGTAAACGGCAAGCCGGTATTTCTGCAGGGAGTGAACTGGAACCCCGTTCTGACGAACTTCGCCGATGTAACTGAGGCCGACTACCGCAAGCGGCTGGAGCTGTACCGCGACCTCGGCTGCAACCTGCTGCGCGTGTGGGGCGGTGGATTCCTTGAGAAGGAGTGCTTCTACGATCTGTGCGATGAGTTTGGTCTTATGGTCTGGCAGGAGTTCCCGCTGTCCTCTTCGGGGTTGGATAACTGGCCGCCTGAGGACGAGGACGCCATAGCGCAGCAGGCTGTCATCGCGCGATCGTATATTGAGCGCAAACAGCACCACGCTTCGCTGATCATCTGGTGCGGAGGCAACGAGCTGCTGGGCGGCTCGGACGG
>CAYSLA010000074.1:10297-15614 GCA_964431685.1 uncultured bacterium
TGCCCCGAAGCCGCGGTCGAACTATGCTACGTGACCGGCATTCGTCCCGAAGCTCTATGCTTGATACTTGCTGACTTGTGGAGGAACTACGGATGTTCAGATGGCTATGCTGTGGATTTGTCACTGTTCTGCTCAGTTCTGTCTTGTCGGGAGGAGGTAACGTCTTGGCTCAAGACGTAAAGTACTCGGTGGCCAACTGGCCCGAGAAAGGCTTCGGTAACCACCGAGCCGTGGTCAGTGTAGCCGCTCCGGGCGATGCTGTCCGCGCGCATATTGAGTGGCGCCGCAGGGACTCAAAACCGGAGGAGAAAGCCGTTCTGGTCTACGACTCCGAGGGCAAGCAGATCCTGAACGCCGTGGCTATTACCGTCACCAGAGAGTATGGTGATGTGGTGTTTCAGCCCTCGTCCGGCGCGGGACTGTACTACATATACTACCTCCCATACAACCCAGGAATAGCCAATTTCGACGATCCAGGCACCTATTTTGCACCGGAGGATACGGCATCTCCCGCCTGGCTCTCGGCCAACGGACTGCAGGGCGGCCAGCTAACGTCGGGCGGATGGAAAGACTTGCCGGCTGCTGAGCTCGTCGAGATCCAGGCGCGAGGTGAGTTCCACAGGATGGATCCTATGGAGGTCATAGCGACCCCTGATGAGGTCGCTGAACTGGCAGCGAAGGCCGACGTTAAGCCCTATCTGCTATTCCCGGAGGATCGCAAATACCCGATCAGAATGATCGACGACATTCCTCTGAAGTGGATTCGCTCAGGACCGGGCGATTCGTTCTCCGGCACCGCCCAGCCGGGCGAGTATTACGTGTTTCAAATAGGTGTCTTCGCGGCAAAACAGTCCATAGCGAACCTCTCTCTGGACTACAGCGACCTCAAGTCATCCTCCGGCAAGAGGATTCCCGCAACTGCCTTCCATACGATCAACCTCGGGGGCCGCGACTGGCTGGGCAGGCCCATCACCAAGGTCTTTGAAGTGGGCAAGGGCGCTGTTCGGGCGTTGTGGATCGGTTTCCAGGTTCCTAACGACGCTTCCGGCACGTACACTGGATCCGTGAAGGTAAGCCCCAAGGGCATGGCGCCTTCGGTCGTGAGTCTGGGTGTCAAGGTCGATGGACCTGTTCTCGCTGATCGTGGAGACAGCGAGCTGTGGCGAATGGCCAGGCTGCGGTGGCTCGACTCGACGATCGGGGTGGACGACTCCGTCATACCTCCATACACGCCGATCAAGGTGCAGGGTAACGCCGTTTCTGTTTTGGGACGCACGGTAAAATATGGCCCTCTGGGGCTGCCTGAGAGCATTATGGCTGGCGCTGAGGTGCTCGCCAGCCCGATGGGTTTTGACGTCGCCACCGAATCAGGCCGTGTAGAGTTTGTTCCGAGCCCCACCCGAATCATCAAACAGGCCTCGGGAGTGGTGGTTCGTGAAACGATCTCCAGAAGCGCCGACTTCAACCTGGCCACCTACTCCAGGAGTGAGTTTGATGGGACTGTCTTTGTTACGTTTGTTCTCAGGGCGAAAGCGGACACCACCATCGAGGATATCGGACTGAGGATGCCAGTCAGCCAAGATGTTGCCAAGTACATGGTTGGCTTCAGCAAACGAGGCGGATTCAGGCCCGTTGAGTGGAAATGGACTTGGGACATCGGCAAGCCGGACAACATGGTTTGGCTTGGAGACTGGAACGCGGGAGTCCAGCTCAAGCTGATGACAGACAAAGACATGTGGCACGGAACCGATCTCAGGGATTCCGGCCTGCCCGAAGGGTGGGCAAACGGCGGCAACGGCGGCTGTGATGTGAGCGAACAAGGCGATCACGTGATGGTCAGAGCCTATTCCGGCAAACGCACTATCAAGGCAGGGGAGTCTCTACAGTTCCGGCTCCGACTGATGGTTACCCCTCTGAAGCCGTTGAACGACAAGCACTGGAACTACCGTTACGGCGGGGCTGAGCACGGTGGCAATATCCTGCACGTTCACCACGCAACAGGCCAGAATCCTTACATAAACTACCCGTTCATATACGCAAAAGAGTTCGCGGATTTGGTCAAGGCTGTTCGTTCGACTCCGAGCGGTGAGAGCGCCGGCCACGTGTCCTACAAGGCCGAAGGCAACGTCGACCCGAAGCAAGGCGCGGCCCATATATGGGTGCAGTTGAACTTCGACCCCACAACCGTGGTGAATCAGAGTCTGTTCAATCTGACTTTTCCGAACGCAGATCAGCTCGGTTTCTACTGGAATCGCGACGACAGGGGCATGCGTGCATACGTGCGCAAGGGAGCTCCCTCTCTGAATGTCTATCCAGTGTTAATCACCAGCGACTCTCAGGAGTGGAAACGGGGCGAAAAGCATCTTGTCTCTTTGACCTGGGGGGAGAAGTTAGCCATTTACGTGGACGGTCAGCTCAAAGCTGAGTCGGGGCCTTACACCGGCACTCTCGACACTCTGCTCAGGGACGCCACCATAGAACTTGCCAGCAGCGGTTTTGGAGTGGACGCTCTGAAGATCAGCGGAGCCACCTACAGCGGCGGGCCCGTGACGCAGACCGTCGATGACGATACGCTGCTGCTGGACACTTTCAGCAAATGGGACGGGGCCGACAAGTCAGTTCCGGAGAAGATAGCCTCTGGTGGTTTCGGTGAGTTCGGGGGTATGTATGAGGTGAACTCCGACCAAGCGAAGCCCAAGGTAGTTTTCACATGCAAGCCTGTTCAGATGGGCGTAAACATCTACTACACGGTCCGTGAACTAAGCAACTACGTGGTTGAGATGTGGCCGCTGCGCAGTCTGGGCGACGAGATATTCACAACGGGCGAGACCCTGCTGTATGCGGACAAGGGCGCAGTCATGAGTGGTGCCGGAGGCGGGTATCCGTGGCTCAAGGAGCACCTGGTGACCGGCTACGTGCCTGGTTGGAGGCAGCCGTTGTGGGACGGCGAGCACGATGCGGCAATCGCTACGCAGGGGCTCTCCAGGTGGCACAACTACTACGTCGAAGGCATGGACTGGCTCATGAAGAACACGGGAGTTGACGGGCTGTATCTGGACGGAATCGGCTATGACCGCGAGATTATGAAGCGTATTGCCAAGGTGATGCACGCCAACAATCCCGACTATCGGATCAACTTCCACAGAGGGAACGGCTATGACTACCTGGACCTCAAAATGAGCCCGGTGAGTGTATATATGGAGCACTTCCCGTATATCAGCAATCTGTGGTTCGGTGAGATGTATGACTACGACAGCTCACCCGACTACTGGTTCGTGGAGATAAGCGGCATTCCTTTCGGTCTGACAAGCGAGATGCTCAACTACGAGAACGGCGGAAACCCATATCGTGGCATGCTCTATGGAATGACGGGGAGAATACACCCCTCGGCGCCTTCGATGTGGCGGTTCTGGGACAGGTATGGAATCCAGAATGCGGAGTGGATTGGATATTGGGATCCGGCTTGTCCGGTCCGCACAAACAACCCTGACGTTTCTGCCACGGTCTACAAGAAGAAGGGTAAGACCCTGGTCTCACTAGCCAGTTGGGCGCCGCAGAAGGCGGACATCAGACTGGTTGTCGACTGGAAAGCCCTTGGCCTGAACCCATCGGACGTGAAGATATACGCGCCTTTCATTGATCACTTCCAAGAATCTGCGGATTTCAGCGTGGACGGCACTATTGCCGTTGAGCCCAGGAAAGGCTGGCTGCTGATCATAGAAGGGTAGTGGTCAAACGGCAACAGGTATCTTCTGAAAGGACGAACAAAAATGCAACTGAGGTTTGAGATAAGCGCTATGGTTAGTATGATTGCAGCTCTGGTCGCGTGTCCGCAAGCAGATGCCCAGCAGCCCAAGTTGCCATATATCAATGCGCCGCTCATTTCTGTGGCGCCGCTCGGAAACGCCTCGTTTCACGACAGGTCAGCTTACGGCAGCCTCGTTGTCGGCGGTGTATTGCCAGGCGTGGTGCTGGTATCTCGTCGATCGCTGGAGTCATTCCGAGCACCAGACCGCGTGGATAGCGCGGTTGTTTTGGGTAGGAACTCCCCAAAATCAGGGGACTTCCTTAGGATTAGTGGTCAGACATTCACTCACTTTACCATCCGAAAGGAGCGAGGTACTCCCGACCCCCTGAACACTCCGATCATAGATGACGCCGCGCCCTGTTACCACGCCTGCAAAGACGCACCGGCGTTCCTGGCAATATGCGGTGGTCAGGACCTCGCCACCCGCGCGGAGGAGAACCGATATTTCGTTGCACTGCTGAACTCGGTGGGCCACGAGAACGCTCAGTATCTGGAGTTCGCCGGCCGCGACCACTCCAGCATAGTCGACAGAATCCCGGAACTCGACGACCCTGTTGCCGCCGCCATTCTTGATTTTGTAGCCGGACACAGCTAGTATGACTCGTCCGTTCTCACTGCTGATCAAACCGGCGTCCGCCGACTGCAATCTCAGGTGCTCTTATTGCTTCTACCTCGAGAAGAGCGCTCTGTATCCTGAGACAGCAAAGCACAGGATGTCGGATGAGGTTCTTGAGCGTGTCATATCGAGCTATATGGCCACGGATCAGCCTGGCTACGTGTTTGGATGGCAGGGTGGGGAACCGGCCATGATGGGGGTGGACTTCTTTCGCAGAGTAACCGACCTCCAGAACAGGCACGGCAGGGCGGGGTCCACAGTGGCGAACGGGTTGCAGACCAACGCCACATTGATGGACAATGAGCTTGCCGCCCACCTGTCAGAGTACAGGTTCCTGGTAGGAGTCAGCCTGGATGGTCCCGCAGAGATACACGACGCGTATCGTAAGCACGTCAATGGCACTGGTTCCCACTCGGAGGTTTTGAGAGGAATCGAATGCCTGCAGCGCAACAAAGTGGAGTTCAACATCCTGACGCTGGTAAACTCGGCCAATGTGGGACGGGGCAGGGATGTGTACCGGTACATGTGCGATATGGGCTTTGTCTTCCATCAATACATTCCGTGCGTGGAGTTTGACGCAGACGGCTCGCCCATGCCGTGGAGCATCGGCGGCGCGAAATGGGGCGAGTTCCTCTGTGAGGTCTTCGACGAATGGTATGGCAGTGATACCCGCAAAGTCTCAGTCCGTCTTTTTGACTCCATCTTGGCTCTCATCGCTGACGGTGTGCGTAACACGTGTAGCCTGGACAGCAATTGCTGTCAGTACTTTCTGGTGGAGTATAATGGTGACGTCTATCCCTGCGACTTCTTCGTCCGGTCTGATCTTAAGCTCGGCAACACGAGCTTGTCCCGATCGTAGTTGAAAGTAGTTGAATAAGGTGGTGGATCAACCC
>CAYSLA010000075.1:0-15376 GCA_964431685.1 uncultured bacterium
TCAGCGCCTGCCGACGTTGCTGCGCAGATAAATACTGCGACCGTCAATAGTAATACATACTTAAACATTGTTTTCCTCTCCTACTCGCCTGTGGGCTTTCTGCCCCTCAGGTGTCTTACCGATACAATCAACATTGTAACCACTTACTCTACCTCTTCAGTACAGCCCCCCTTTGTGTTCCAACGTGTTATCGCGAACCCTGGGCGATAGACGGAGTCTCCTCCGCAGTGACTAGATTCAGTACCGCATCCTGAGTTCCGCAGTATGTTGCCTGCGGACTGTCGAGTCGCAGCCCGGTCGCTTCGACCGAACCTCGCCTCAAAGACTCACCTTCAACGAGCTTTGGCTCAATGTAGACCAATGGCTCTTCGACGCGCTCCTGCAATATCAGGCTGTGGAGCATATTCCAGGCAGCGTCCACAGCCTCCACAGGGTCAAACTCAACCCTGGTGAGCGGAACCGGAAAGTGAAACTTCCTGCCCGTGTTTGACTGGGTGATGATTGCCAGGTCATCGGGGACCTTTATCCCAAGCTCCAGAATCGCCCTTGTCGAAACATCACACAGTGAATCATCAAAGAAGAATATTGCGTTGGGTCTGTCCTCTCTGGCCCACCATTCTATGAAGGCACCGTAGGCATCGTGCAGGTCATAGGTTCTGGGAACAGGCACCAGTCTGTCCTCGCGTTGCCCCACTGCAGCCAACTGCAACTTGTCAAAGCCTTTGGGGATTCTCTCGTGGTACTCGTCTCCGGGGTCAGACAGGTGCATAAGAGCGAAGTCATCGTAACCATACGAATGCAACGTCTGGACCGCAAGTTCGGTCATAGCGGCGTAGTCCAGCACCACGGTATGAGTTCCCTCTGGCACTGCCGCCTCTATCGCCACAATGGGAATCCCGCGATCTGCAACGCGGCGACGCAAGGCCCTGCTGTCAAAGGTGATGTCCAGAACTCCGGCCAGATCGTTTACGAATACCTCATCGAGCAACTGAACTGAGGAGGCCATTTCTTCGGTGGTCTTTCCGTGAGTTGTAGAGAGAACCGCTCGAAAGCCGTTCGCATCCATGCGTTCGCGGACGGAGTCCGTCATACGACTGAAGAAGTAACCCATAGGCGAAGATAGCAGCTCCGCACGCCCGAGAACGGCTGTGACACCGGGCTTCTTCGCACCATTCACGTAAGTGCCCGACCCCTGCCTGCGGACGATCAGGCCCTCAGTGGCCAGGGTATTCAAGGCGTCCCGGAGCGTAGCTCGGCTCACCTGGAACTTGGCCACCAAGTCTCGTTCGGACGGCAAAGGCTCTCCCTTGCCCAAACGCCCGCTTCGAATTGCGCCCCGGAGATATTTCTCAACCTGCCAGGCCTTAGTTACTAACGGCATAAAACATCGCTCCCGTGCAACCGTCAAGTCCAGCGTCTAACGCACAATGGTCTGACCGGTCACAGATAATGACTAGAACCCCTCTACGATATCTCGATATTCCCGGCTTATCGTGCCGCACAGCATATCATTTCCAGGCCAGACAGTCGGCATGGGGCCCCAGTGGTCTGACCTATCACAATATCACTATACTCCATAATTTCGGGCGTGTCAATGGTTTTCTTGACAATTTTTCAGATATTTTTGCGGGGCATCGGGGCAGGACGCGTGTGGACCGACTCAGGCGGGTGTGGTCTTGTGTGGGCGGGTAGACCGTGGCTCTGCTAGGGCGCGGGGATAATGAGAGCGCAGTCAGCAAAGGCCCTAATCCAGTAGGCACGCCAGGGCATTACCACCCGCGTTGCCTCCGGAAACATCTCGTCGTCTGCGACAAGGTAGTATGAGCCGGCACGCAGATCAGCAGGGTCCGCGTTCCATCCCCACATGTAGCCAGCGCATATGCTGCCAGCCTCCGCGAGCGGTACGGGCTCGGAAGCGCCCGTCTTTACTCTGATTACAGATGTGTCCCACACATACGGATTGATGAACGGCTGACCTATGAGGTTCCACCCTGCTTTCAGGACGACGGAGGCGTTTTCGGCCTGGTCCGGCACCGCGCCGCTGCACATCAACGGTTCACCCTCGAAATAGGCCCAGTACCCGCGGTATCTAACATCTTCCGCGACGTCAAACGTAGTTGATGGATGGGGGTAGCGTGCATAGTTGATCTCTGAAGTCAAGTAGCGCAACCAGTAGTCCGCGAAGAACCCGACCGCAGGTTTCGGGTCGATGCCATCAGGGATGATCGGCAGGCTCACCATACACAGTCCGAACCACGACCCATCGAACTCGACGTCCTCCCTATTCAACGCGAGAGAGCCAACCCCTGACTTTCCCTCGGAGTCTCTCGCAATCACTCTTATCTGATTGTCGCCAGGCTCAAGCCTCACATCCTCCGCGTGCCAAATGGAACCACCCGCACAGACGCCGGAATGACCTCGATCGGTATGCCACTCAAGCCTGGTAGTGCCCGTGTCATCTGTGGCGGTACCGGCGAGTGCTACCGTGGGGCCAGTGCGACGCACTGCAGCGACTCCCGTTGGGCTCGTGATCGCAACCGAAAGGCCGAAACTGAAATCCACACGGTTATCCAGAGACTCCGATTCACGGTTGCGAATCCCTGCGTGGTCTGCCACCACACCGGCGGGCACGGAGCAGATGACGCTGCCCGCCCTTGTCATGCCGCTTACAGCGACAGAGTATGCGTCGCCATCTGCCGCCACCTCGGCGATGCCGGCCCCGGCAGTGCCGCCCAGGACGAGTGATGAGCCACCAAATCCGGTAACGGGCCTGCTGAACCGGACAGTGAAGTATACAGGCATGCCAAGCGTAGGATCACGCTGAGAAGCCGCCTGCTCCACGCTGACACTCAGCAGAGTACTGTCGTAGGTTGTCGAAGCGGTCTCCGATTCGAGGCACGGGTTGCCGGCGGCGTCTTTCGCAGCTCCCGCAACCAGCCCACACGCGATCTCCCCATCGCCATCAGGCGCTACACCGACTCTGTATCGCTGCCCGGACCCAAGAACGTGAGCAACTGCTCCGCCGGTGACTGCAAATCCCGACGCGTCAAGTCCACTTACAGGCTCTGAGAATGTCACCACAAAGTCGATTGGATTGAGACCGGTGAGCTCGGATCCAGTCTCGATTCTGCCAACGGGAGGGGTCGAGTCGTAGGTGACAGACGCAGTGTTCGACTCGATGTTCGGATCCCCGGCAGATGTCTTCACAGCCTCGGTAGGCACACGCAGCGAAACCGACCCGTCGCGAGTGGGCGCCACGGACACCGTGTATCTATCATCACCCCCTGATACGTCAACCGGAGTTCCATTGGTTACTGCAATCGACGCTGCGGTGAAGTCCACCACCGGTTCCGAGAACTTCACATCGAAGATAATGGGCGCGCTGCTGACAAGAGCAGATGAGGAAGTCACAATACAGGTTACCAGTTTGCCGTCAAACGTGACGGCAGCGAGGTTTGATGCGGCAGAGGCGTTCCCTGCGGCGTCTGTCACGGCGCCAGAGGGTACCTGGCAGGTGATTTCGCCGAACGTCGCAGGAACAACCTGCAGAACGTAGCTGCCCCCGCTGCCCATCAGACTTTTCTTTGTGCCACCTTTCAGATCGATTCGATCAACACTCAGGTCAGTGGCCCACTCCGAGAAACTAATCTGAAACTCCAGAAGGAGGCTCTTGGTCGGGCTGCTCGGCGCCACGACCACACACCCCGGCCCCGTCGTGTCGCGCACCACTGAGAATGTGTTGGACTCATGGGTATCGTTGCCGTCCGGATCAGTCGCGGCCCCCGCTGGCACTCTGCACGTGACCTCACCGTCAGCAGCGGCTTCTACCTGCAGGACGTACTCTGCCCCCCCGCCACCCAGCGACGATATTCTCCCGCCCGTCACCACAACGCTTTCTGCACGGAACCCAGTTACAGGCTTGGAAAATCTGACATCAAATCGCAACGCTGCCGTGCTTACGGGGCTTGCCGGCCCGGAAACTGTGCATCCGGTCAAGCTTTCGTCGTAGGTTACGGCAGCAACCGCTGACGCTGCGTTTGGGTTTCCGGCGGCGTCTTTGGCCGCCCCGGATGCTACCTGACAAGTGACCTTTCCTTTCCTGGCAGGGATCACTTGAAGTACGTAGTTCATTCCATCTGCCGTCAGTTCTCCTTTCGTACCGTTGGTGACTGATATCTTCGCCGCAGTGAAGCCCGTAACTGGCTCAGAGAATCTGATGGAGAACAGGATTGGCGAACCGGAGGCGACTGCTCCGGGCGCTGTGACCGTGCATACAGGCGGAGTCTTGTCATAGACAACCGTCGCTGTATTGGAAGCTGTGTTGGGGTTGCCCGCAGCGTCCAGTGCCACACCGGCAGGTACCGTGCACGCGACAGGACCTTCCACTGTTGGGGTCACGGCCAGGCTGTAGGCGGACTTGCCGCCCGTGAGCTTGCCCTTTATTCCGTTGGTAACGACAACGGACGCCGCAGAGAACCCGGTGACATCTTTGGAGAAGACAATCGAGAACACTATCGGCGAAGCCTTTGAAGAAACGTCACTCGGACTCACTAGACACGACTGCGGCGTTCCGTCAAAGACCACCGACAGCACAT
Organism: uncultured bacterium; assembly: GCA_964431685.1. Lineage (GTDB taxonomy): Bacteria > Armatimonadota > UBA5829 > UBA5829 > UBA5829 > CAYSLA01. Next base: position 4,596 of record CAYSLA010000075.1, read on the forward strand.
TGGATGCCGCGTTCCCATTGCCCGCTTCGTCCGTCACGAGCCCCTCAGGCAGTGAGCAAGTAACTGTGCCTTCACTGGTCGGCATCACCGGCAATCTGTATGAGCCTGCACTTCCGACCAGCACCCCCTTTGTCCCGCCAGTCACATTGATCTTGTCCGCGTCCAGACCGAACACCGGTTCAGTGAACGTCAGGACGAACTCCACGGGAAACAGGCGCGTGGGAGAGGCGGGGCCGGAAACGGTACACTTAGGGGATGTGCCATCATAGGTCACAGACGCTGTCTCAGACGCAGTGCTATTGTTACCCGCGTGGTCTTGAACGACCGAAGCAGCAAGCTTGCATGTCACCAGTGAACCCGCACCCCGAGTGCTAACCGTTAGCCTGTACGTGTCCCCGCTGCCCGTGAGTTTTTCCTTGGTGGCTCCGCTTACAGTCACCTTCGCCATGTCCAGGCCAACAACGGGTTCCGAGAATCTAAACGCGAATTCCAGGGATGTTGCCCTTGTAGGCCCACTTGGCGGCGTGATGACCACAGTCGGAGCAGTCGAGTCGTATGTGACCGTGCAAGTGTCGCTCGCTTTGTTGTAGTTGCCGGCGTTGTCTTGAACAACTGAATCAGGCAACTTGCACGTCACCAAGCCGTCCGCCAGAGGTGTGACGCTCAACGTGTAGCTCGCCCCCTTGCCGGCCAATGTCCCCTTCACGCCGCCGGTTACCTCAATAGAGTCCACTGTCAGACCAGTCACTGTTTCCGTGAAGGCTATGTTGAAAACAATAGGAGATTTCTTTGTCGGCTTGGGAGAAGACGTTATTGTGCACTCCGGCGCTCGAACGTCGCAGATCACGCTTAGCGAGTCCGTGCCAGTTCTGCCACTGGCATCATATACGGTCACAGTGACCACGTTCTTTCCGACTACCAAAGGAATAGCTACCGCGGTCCAGCTCGTGGTGCCGACACAGTCGCCCGCGCCTCCGCGGTCGTTTGACCACTTGACCGCTGTTACCGATACGTTATCCGAAGCGCTGCCCCCAATGTCGAGTGTCAAGCTATTGGTGGTCCAGTCGGACTTGTCCGTCGGCGAGCTGATTGAGATCACAGGGTTCACTATATCTTCAAGAGTTACTCGAATGGTATCGGATGACTCGTTGCCGGCCAAATCGGTCGCAGTAATAGTAATGAGGTTCAATCCCGTGTATAGCTTCACGCCAGTTATCCGCCAGCTCACAGCTCCAACAGCGGTTCCACCGCCGCCGCGGGAATTGGACCAGGTAACCGACGCAACCCCGTTGTCGTCGGAGGCCTTTCCAGATATAGTCAAAGTGCTTGTTCTGGTGGTGTATTCGTCTTCCGAAGTCGGTGCCTCAATATTCACCGAAGGCATTACCAAGTCATTGTAGGTCACGGTCAGCACCGCGGAACCAACGTTCTTCGCAAGATCACGTGCGGATACGGTCAATATGTTTGTCCCGGGCACAAGCTTGATTGCGTTGACAGACCAGGGTCCCTTTCCAATGCACGTGCCCGTCCCGCCTCGCGAGTTGGTCCAACTGACCACTTCCACGCCTATGTTGTCGTCTGAGGTCCCGCTCAGATCGATGAGCCCGCTCTCCGTGACCCAGGCACCTAAACTCGTCGGTTTGATAATCGTCACAACCGGAGCAATGGAGTCAGGCACTGTCACAGTGATCGAGTCGCTTCCTTTGTTGCCGGCAACATCCGTGGCAGTCACGGTGATATTGTTGTCACCGTCTTTGAGAGGGATGCCGTCCCCAAACCAGGATGTCGTTCCAGTGCAGGAGCCGCTATAGCCGCGGTCGCTTGACCAGCTCACGGATGCTATTCCCGTCTCGTCCGAGGCCGATCCCCCAAGGTTCACTGTGGAAGACTTGGAAACGTATTTCGGACTGGACGTGGGAAGTCCGATCAGCACCACTGGGTTCTTGATGTCCTGATAGTCAACAGTCAGGGTGGCGGTTCCCACGTTGCCTGACGTATCGGTCGCCCGCACCAGAACAGTGTTAGGGCCCAGTGCAAGCCTGATGCCAGCGGCAGACCAGGTCCCCTTGCCTGTGCACACACCACTGGACGTTCCGCAGGACCATTCTACCGACGAGATGAAAGAGTCATCCACTGCAGTGCCAGCGATACTGAGAGTCGGCGAGTTTGTAGCAAAGTTACCTGATGTGGTGGGAGACGTGATGGAGATGGTTGGCGCTGTTGTATCAACAAACCTCACGGTCAGCGTATCCGTGGATGTCCTGCCAGCCGCATCTTTTGCGGTTACAGTTATGGTGTTAATGCCGACCAGCAGCGGAACACTGGAAGCCGTCCACGAGGTTGTTCCTGCGCAAACGCCAGTTCCTCCCCGGCTGTTGGTCCACGCAACCTGCGTGACCCCTCCATTGTCGCTGGCCGTCCCGGAGATGTCCAGAGTGGAAGAGTTGGTTGTATACGTGTCATCCGACGTTGGTGACACTATCTCAACAGTTGGACTCACCGTGTCGCGGAAGTTCACCAGCAACTGGGCAACTGCACTGTTTCCGGTGGCGTCGCTCGCTGTGACGGTCAGGACATTCTTGCCGTCCTGCAATCTAACGCCCGTTGCACTCCACAAAGCAGTGCCGATACATATCCCGCTGCCTCCCCGATCACTTGACCAGGTCACATTAGTGACTTCGACGTTGTCGTCTGCTGTGCCGCCGATGGAAATAGGCGAGGTCGGCGCCTCGTGGATGCCTGAGTCGGCCGGAACAGTGAACGCGACACTGGGCGGCAGGAGATCAGGCACAGTGACTGTGATGGTATCAGAGCCCTCGAGTCCCGACGTGTCAAAGGCCGTGACAGTGATCACATTGAATCCAGCCTTGAGCGTGACCGATTCGACGGACCACGTGGTCGTGCCTGCGGCCGTGCCGCTGCCGCCCCGGTCATTGACCCAGGCAATTGTCTGCAGTCCCGTGTCGTCACCCGCCACGCCGCGCAGCGTTATTGTGGCACTGTTCGTAATGTACGCGCCTTCCGAACTGGGCACGAGTATGGCTATCGTGGGTGCAGACACGTCGTCGCACAGTGCGGGCGACAATACGCAACAAAGCGCGCACAGAAACCACAATGTGACTATTGCTCTGGACTTCATACTCGTAATCACGTGTTCCATCTGGATTAATTATCGGCATTCGCCCAGCGCGAACTTATCGACTGCTCAAAACAGACACGCAATGGCCTCGCAACTGCACTGCGCAGAGCACACCCCGCTGGTGCTGAGATAGCGCGGGACAACGGTTCCTGAAGGACAATGCGACTGCGTGAAGAAGTGTTAACAGATAGTTGCGCGGTTTGTCCGCGGTTAGACGGGTCACGTTGTGTCTCAGACAATGCATCTTGCAGATCGTGTCGACGAAACAGGCCAAAATGTGGAACAAATCAGAGTGGACTTTATGTATAATACTTGGCTCATTGTGCTCGGCGCGTCGTCTGCAGACTAGCGCCGCCGTGCTGCCGCACTTACTGCAGCAGCGATTGTCTTTCTTGAAAGGTCTATTCCGGCATTATGCAGACTTCTCATCTCAAGATACTGCTTGGATGTCTCCTAATACTTCTGACTCTGGCAACTTATGTTGGCAGCCTGGCAAACGGTTTCATCAACTACGAGGACCTGCGGTATGTCACTGCAAACGGTCCGATAGAATCGCCGCGCATCTGGAAGCTTCTAGGCTACGCGTTCAGTCTCAGCTCAGTGGAGTGGCATCCGCTAACGTGGATTTCTCACGGGATCGACTCGGCCGCGTTCGGACGTGATGCGGGCGCACATCATCTGGTCAGTCTTCTGCTTCACGCGTTGGTAGTAACTCTGCTGTTTATCTTTCTCTCCGGCACGACAAAAAGGCCGCTGGAGAGCGCCCTGGCGTCGGCCATATTTGCGGTCCACCCTCTGAATGTCGAAACTGTGGGGTGGGTCAGCCAGAGGAAGAACATTCTGGGCGGCGTGTTCTGGATGCTCACTCTGATAACATACGCCCGCTACGCACGAAAGCGTACAACCGTCTCATACCTACAATCACTCGCGGCATGTGCTCTTGGCACGCTGTGCAGCTCCGCACTTACGGTCATGCCTGCCATTTTGCTGGTTGTGGATTTCTGGCCGCTGCGCAGGCTTCAGTCGTACCGCGAAGGTTCCGTCGAATCCGCAATAAATGGGGTGAGTTGGAGAACGGCTCTTTCTGAGAAGATACCTTTCGCTGTGTTGTCGATCATCACGATCTTGATGACGCGGCTGGTGTGGATGCAGCCCGGTATGTTCCATACTCTGGTATCGTACTCTCCACAGACACAGGCGGCCAACACGGTCACATCCTATGGCTTCTACCTCTACAAGATGTTCTGGCCAAGAAAGCTGGCCCCCATATACTCCGTAACGGGTGACGACATTCCCGGGATTGCCGGGGTTGCGCTGCTTGTGGGACTGATGCTGATTACGGCACTCGCATTCGCCGCGTACAAACGAAGACCATACATCACGGCGGGATGGTTGTGGTATGAGGTCACACTGTTTCCTTTCAGCGGCATCATACAGCTTGGCGACTACGCCTTTGCGGACAGGTATTCGTATCTGCCCCTGATTGGCGTTTTCATCATATTGGCCTGGGGCATTCCAGACCTGTTCCGCTCCCTGCTGCCTGGGTTGACCAGGAGAGTCCCGGCATTCGCGAAACTCGCGTTGGCGGTCGTGGTGGTACTCTCTCTCTCCGTATTGTCCTGGCGACAGGTACTGCGCTGGGAGAATTCTATCACCCTGATGTTGAATACTGTGGCCATAACCCGCAACAACTTTGTCGCCTACTACTATCTGGGAAACGCTTTGGATGATGCAGAGAATATCGAGGATGCCACCAGAGCCTACCAGACGTCCATTGCCATTAATCCGGCCTATGTTCCGTCGTATATCAACCTCGGCACGCGCCTTGGGAGGGACAATGAACCGAAGGCCGCAGAAGAAATGTTCCGCAAAGCCATATCATATAAGCCCGACTACCCCAAGGCCTACTACAACTGGGGAGTTGCGCTCACGGTGATGGGACAGTACAATCAGGCAGCGGACATGTTCAACAAGGCCATTGCTCTTCAACCAGACTATGGCATAGCATATTCCAACCTCGCTGCGTTGTATTTCCTGCGCGGGGACTACGAGAGGTCCTGGAGCTATGTACAGACGGCTCGCAAGTATGGCGCCGAACCGTCGTCAAAGCTTGTGAGACAACTCGCACACGAAATGCCTGAACCGGGGACTTGAGCTTCGCTAGAGCGCTCGTACGACACGGTTCATCACCGGGTAGGTGTCCTCGGATATGACCTCGCAAGTTCCTTCACGGGAGTCATCAGTAACCCGATAGGTTGTAACGGTAAACCCTGGCTGACCACGATTGATGAACCTCAGACGCTCTATGCCACTACCAGAGGCATCCTGCAGTACGGTGGCAGGTTGGGTAACTGAAAGCACTCTGGTTTCAATCCGCACAGAGGGCTTCGACTGCACGTCCGACAGCAACCTGCACACAAGCATATCGGCTCTCATGTCACATCTGACGCGTACAGGCCGATCAAGAGTGTTGCGGATCTTGAGGTCGATCTGCTCGTGCGCCACAGCCGCGTCTCTTCCCAGGGGAGCGTAGCGCGCAGGCCAGAAATGGTGGTGTCTCTCCACTATCTCCAGGTTCGCCAGCAACGCGGCGTTGTAGAGCGTGGTGGAAGCCTGGCAAACGCCCCCACCCCAACTCCTCACCAATTCGCCGTCATAGCTGACCGGCGCCTTGACATAACCTCTGTCCGCTGTCCAGGGCCCCACCACGTCCAGGAACGAGAAGACCTCGCCCGGCGCGATCACCGTCCCGTCCAGTGAGGCAGCGCAACGTCTCACATTCTCTACCTGCGACCTTGTCCTCCCGCGAGTGCTGGTGGCGTAACGAGCAATTTCAACCTCCTCCGGCTTGTTCGTCAGGACCGCCCAACCCGCCGCGCAGGCAATGATGGCGAGCCCTGATGCCGTGGAAATCACCACCCAGCGATTCCGAACTATATCGCGAACAGTATTCATCATCTGACTCTGAACTCCACTCCGGCCGTGGAAGCCCGCACGGCAGGCTCATACATGGCATAGACTTGTGCGGGCATAGCGGTGTAGATTCCGGCGATTCCAGCCCTCATCTGGTAGTCTACTACGTGTCTTCCAGGCCCGACTCGATCAAGGAAGAAAGATATTCGCTCGTCGCGCACATCCTTGTCCACCCACCAGTAGTTCCAGTCCCACCTTTCTATCGTTCCCTTGTCGATAATCTCACAACCTGCCGGAATGTAGTCCTCGATCAGCAACCGGCTAAAGCTGGTCTTGGCGTCAATGGCAACGCGAACCAAAACAACGTCGCCCACGGCACACGATGTTATCCGCGAACCGAGCTTTGCGTTCGCATCCCCACTAAAGAACCTGGGGCCGGGGTTGTAGAATTCGCGGGTTATCGAAATACCCGACCCACTAACCAATGGAGGCATCTTCTCCTTTGCAACAAACTGCCTCCCAGAGACAGACCAGTACAGTGATCCAGTCCCGTGCCGGCTGATCTCTATTCTGTTCGAACCAGGCTTCAGCCGATCTGCCGGAACATCAACGCGCATCTCGGGGGCAAACAGCGCGTCCGGCCCAATCTTCTGGCGCGCGACAACGGCTCCGTTCACACTGACCACTGCCTCGTAGTCAGGCTTCAGTTCTCCTGTTACAGCCAGATACTCTGTCATCGCATAAAGGACCATTGCGGTCTCTCGAGTCGAGTACCAGTAGTTGCCTCTGCGGCGCTCCATCAAGTACCTGACGATCTTCTCAGCCCTTGGATCGTTCGGGTTAGATCTGAGTGTCGCCTCAAGGGCCACAGCCGTGGTCTCCGGACTATCACCCCAGTGAATTGCCACGTTCGATACGGTCGCCTTCTGATACAGCATCTGCAGAAGGCTCCTTTGCTGATCAGAACTCCCGAGAACTCCAAATGCCATCGAGGCATAGGCCAGGGACGACGCCTTTGCAGAGCGATAGTTGATGGAACGCAGCGACGCTCGGGCATCTTTGCCGGCCAGAGCCATCACGTACTGGCAGTAGATTCTTTCGTCAAGGGGTGTCTTCTTTGAACCAGCCAGCTCCTGCAGCCGGTAAAGGCCCTTGCCAAGGATATCATCATTGACCACAAACCCCGCGTTGCGTGCCTGGATCAGGGCATAGCATACATAGGCGGTCATCCAGGGGTCTTCCTCGCCATATTCGCACCACCCCCACCCGCCACTGTAGTTCTGGAGCCTGTAGAGTCTCGAAAGCCCAGTCGCAACCATGTCCGGCAGACTGCGCTCGAGCGCGGGTTTTCGCACGCCTATTCTTTCGAGTGCCCTGCTCAGTATGACATCCGGCAGGAATGAACTGGTAGTCTGCTCCGTGCATCCGTAGGGGTACTTTGCCAGGTAGTCGAGGGATCCCAGCATAGCCGAAGCCAGAGACGGGGCGATCCGAACCGTTGTAGTCGTTGCCGGCAACACGGCATCGTCGCGAACATTCAGGCCGCAGACAGCGGTCTCCTTGTCTCCGGCGATTGACCCCACCTCCGCGAAATCGCGCGGAACACCACGGGGGTTGACCGGCAACAACATTTCCACTGCGTCGGAGGCGCTTACTCCCTTCGCCACAACCTTAACTTCGACATCACCAACACCTCCGGCGGTTGCTGTCCAGTCCACCCTGGTGCTAGCCCCGTCATTCACCTGGATCCGCCGGGTCGTAGCGCCTTTGATGCTTAGCCCAGGCGCCTCAATTGAAACTTCGACTCGCTGTCCGCGTCCGCTGTAGTTGTGCACCATGGCAGAAATGTTGGTCCGGTCGTCAGCGACCACGAACCTCGGCGTTATGAGGCGCACCAGGAGCGGCTGGCTGACGACAACAGTGTTTCTAGCTTCTCCGCACACGGTATCAGAGCTGATGGCGCGCACGGTCGTTCGCCAGGTTGTCAGGTTGTCCGGAAGGTCGAAGGTCACCGAAGCCTCTCCGGAATCGTCGGTCTCCACGTTCGGGGACCAGAAGGCAGTGTCCTCGAAGCGCTTCCGAACGCGTGTCCGAGGTTCGCCTCTGACCTCCGGCATGCCGGCCTTATCGGGGTCGGAAAGATATATCTCCGGGAACGAAAAAGCGGTCGACACCGCGTTGTAGCGGCGTGCGTAGAAGAACGGGATCATCTTTGGGGTGCCGTCCTCGGCTATCGCGTAGATCGCCTCGTCAACCACGCCCATTGAGAACTGCGCCCTCACCGGTCTGCCTTCGCTGTCCCTGCACTTGACCAGATAGGAGATCTTCTCTCCGGCTTCCAGCTTGTTCTTGCTGGGCTCTATGGAAACATCAAGCGACTCCTCATTGATCGACACACGCGCACTTACGGTCTGATTCTCCATACGCTTCTTGCTGATGTAGCAAGCCGAAATGTAGAAGTTGGGCTTGTATGTCGATCTTATGGGTATTTCCAGACTGGTGCTCTTGTTGTCCAGCTTGACGGTATAGCGATCGTATATGCGAGTGCCCTCTACAGTTACCAACACTGTCGGACCCGTAACATCCGAATTAATGACCACTCTGGCCGTATCGCCGGCGTTATAGGTCTTCTTGTCCGTAATGATCTTGAGTTTTGGGAATCTGTAGTTTTCTGCCTGCTGGTCAAGGCCGTCGCCTTGCGCCCACATCCAAGTCTCCTGTTTGATCACATTGCCCTTTGAATCGCGTGACTTGCCGATGACAACAACCTCGCCAGCCCTGGTGGGAACGTAGTCAAGGACTGCTTTGCCGTCTCGGTCTGTCTTGACCTTCTTAGTCTGATAAGCAACGAAGCTCGCCTGATTGCTTTCTGACTGCCAGTTGTAGTAGCCGATGCTCAACTCCACATCGCGCTCGGCGGCAGGTCTTCCGTTGTAGCCCGCAGTCTCAACTTCCAGTTGGACCGATTCGCCCGGGCTCACCACGTAGCGGCCAGGTGAAAGCCGCAGGGCATACTGTCCCTGAGTGGCAACGACGGAGCTGTTCTGAGAGACTGATCTGTCGGCCTGATCGACTACTTCGACTTCGACCCCAAAGGACTGGTCGCTGCCCCAGTCATACACGTCCCTGGACTTTGGCCAGTCGGCACGAAAACTAATCGTTGCTTCGCCGTTGTCGTCCGTTACGGCATTTCCTTCGGCAATGATCTCACCGTAGCCGCCGTAGTCGCTGTAGCCATCCCCGCTCTCCGATTCAAGATCAGCGTTTTCTTCATCAGCCGCGAAGAAGTAGTAAGGAGATCTGCGCACATAGTACTGAACCTTTGCGTTAACCACTGGCGAGCCAAAATAGTAGTTTGCAGTAATCTTGGCACGGATTCGGTCTCCCTGCACATAGCGCTTCTTTCCAAAAGCTACCTTGGCTGTGAATTCGGGCTTCTTGTACGCGGCGACAGTGAATGAGGAACTACTTCCCTTTCCGCCAGCAGCCTGCGTGACCAGCGAGTATGAACCCGTGGCGGCCTCCCTGTTCAGGTCCAATTCCCCGTGATAGCACCCGAAACGATCAGTGGTGACCTGAGATCGGTGTATCAGCGTGTCGTTCGGGTCACGTACTTCAACGGTCACCGGCTGGCCGACCGGTGTCGCGTACTTCTCATCCTCGAAGCTCCGAACAACTCCGCGATATCTAACCTTGTGGCCAGGTCTGTAGACAGGCCTGTCCGTATAGGAATATACAACAAGAGCCGACGCCTGATAGGAATCTGCCCACGACGACACAAACGCGACTGAGTCGCCGTAGCGCGCGATCACGGTTCGCTCCCCGCCACGACCACCGCCCATCCTCGCGGGAAGAGCCGCAACTCCGTCATTGCCGCAGATGCCTTCGGCCAGCAGCGTTTGTCCCTGGTACAGTTCCACCTCTGCGCCGTCTACAGGCTCGCCTGTCTTGATGTCGACCGCGAATGCAACCGTCTCGTCATAGGCGTTCTTGGCCACGAGTCCGATGGTAGTAACCGCTATCCAGCCGAATGCGTTAGTCCCGTCTGCCTTTGCACGGATCAGATAGAGGCCTGGTGAGAGTTCCGGAATGTCTATGCGCTGAGTGAAGACACCTTCGCCATCCTTCTTCAGCCCCTTTACACTGAAGCTGTCGATGACCTCGACAGATGGGTTTGCAGCAATCTGAGCATCAGTGATAGTGCTGTAACCATAGTAAGCGGTGTTTAGCAGGCGGGAAGGAGAACCGTTGCATCTGAGAAGAAAATCATAGATGTTGACTCGCAAGATGTCGATGCCCACTTCGCTCGAACGGATGAAGCCCCGGCAGGTGACTTGTGACATCTCAGTGGGAGTGAACACGTGCTGATGAACGAACATCTCCATGTTCGGGTCGTTTGGCTGAAACTCAACTTCATAGGTGTCGGTCCTCGCTTCCTTTACGTCCACCGTCGTCTCTTTGGCGCTGTAGTTGCGAGAGTAGAACGACACCGTATAGCGTCCTGCCGGAACCCTGTCGAACCGGACGACTCCGTCCTCTCCGGCCGTCTTGCTGAAACTCAAATAGTCATCGAGTTTGGAGTTGAGATGCACGCTCGCACGCAGCGAAGCCCCGCTGTCGGCAGCGGTGGTCTTAACGACAATTGACCCAACGGGCGTACGCGTGTTCGCCTCAATCGCAAACAACACCCCAACAGCGAGAAGGGCAGCCACCACGGCAGGTTTCACGC